>NZ_JBSHAW010000010.1:0-191212 GCF_053611685.1 Streptomyces sp. NPDC054786
CCGGACTGCTTCGCTTTACGTCCGGCACCCCACCCGCTCCGGCCCATCCCCTCCCGTTGGAGGGTGGGAAGAAGGCCGGTGGGGGTGGGCCCAGGTGGTTCGGTGCGCCTCGTCGGCACGGAAAATCGGCTATGACCGTGGCCCGCACCCACAGCCCCGCGCAGCGGACCCGGCCCGCCGCCAGGCGCAACGGCGAGCAACACCCACGGCGGGAAAGCCGAGAACGTGGGAAAGAGCCTAGGACTCAGGTCCGATTCGGCTGCGCACGGCC
This sequence comes from Streptomyces sp. NPDC054786, assembly GCF_053611685.1. Taxonomy (NCBI): domain Bacteria; kingdom Bacillati; phylum Actinomycetota; class Actinomycetes; order Kitasatosporales; family Streptomycetaceae; genus Streptomyces; species Streptomyces sp. NPDC054786. Next base: position 272 of record NZ_JBSHAW010000010.1, read on the forward strand.
GTCTGTACCTCGGCCTCCTCGGCCGGATCGGCGGCGAGCCGGCGCAGCTGTTCGACGACCCGGTCGTCGCCGGTGGCGGCGTGCCGGGCGGCCAGTTCCCGGGTGGTCTCCTCGCAGTCCCACAGGCACTCGACGGCGAAGCCGGCCGCGAACCCGGGGTCGGTGGCGGCGAGCGCACCGGCGGCCCGGCCGCGGAGGTGGGAGGAGGACGTCTCGCGATAGATGTGCCGCAGGACGGGGGCGGCGCAGCCGACACCGAGGCGTCCGGTGCCGTCGACCAGCTCCCACAGGCCGTCCGCGTCCGGCCCCTCCTCGCGGACGGTCCGGCGCAGCGCGGCCAGCACCGGTTGGGCGTCGCGCCGCCCGCCGCGGCGGGCGAGCATGGCGGCGGCGGACGCGCCCAGCCGGTCCGCGCGCGGCGCCCAGACCCTGGCCCGCGCGACGGCGGCCACACTGCGCATACGTGCGAAGGCGGCGAGCGCGGCGGAGGCGAGCTGCTCGGAGGAGAAGGGGTCGACGACCGCGTCCTCGATCAGATCGAGGGCGTCCGGATCGCCGCGCTCGGCGAGGTGGTGCAGTACGGCGGCGCGGGCCGCGTCCGGTGCGCTGCGCGCGGCGCGCAGCAGCTCGGGGCGGTCCTCGGGGCCGGCGACGGCGGCCAGGCAGCGGGCGGCGGCGATGTGCCGGTGCTCCTCGGCCGCCTGCTCCAGGCCGTGCTCGGCCCACTGAAGCACCTCGGTCACGCTCCAGCCGGGGCGCGGTCCGCGGGGCCGCAGCTGCCGCTGCCAGCGGTCGAAGGAGCCCTGTTCCCCGGCGGCGGACAGTCGCGTGCCGTACCGGGGGTCCTCGGCCCACAGGCGCCAGGGCCGGGGCTCGAAGGCGTCGCGGACGGCGACGGCCAGCTCGGCCTCGCCCTCCTCGGTCTCCGGGAAGCGGGCGAGGACGGCGGGGGCGAGGGTCATCAGCCCGGCGTCGTCGTCACGCAGCGCAAGCTCGTCCAGGGCCCAGCGCCAGTTGCCGCCGTTCGCGGCGTAGCTGCGCAGTAGCAGACGGGCGGCGTCCCTGCCGTAGGCGGCGAGGTGGCCGAGGACCGCGAGGGCGAGGCCGGTGCGCTCCTCGCCGGTGTCGACGAGGTCGTCGGGGTGGAAGAGGTGGCGTTCGATCTCCTCGAGTCCGCCGTCGAGCTGCATGTAGAGGCGCGCGTAGTAGAGCGAGCGGTTCTCGACCTGCCAGTCGCGGCGGGGATCGCGCAGCACACTGTCGTTGAGTGCCGCGAGCGCCTCGGCCCGCGGCGCCGCGAGGGCATGCAGGGTCCCGTCGCCGCGGCCTCGCTGCAGGAGGCCGAGCAGGGTGCCACTGGGCGCTATGTCTGGATCGAACATGAGGTCAGCATCCGGTGCGGGGGACAGGCTGGCAACGGGATTTCCGCTGACCGGCATTCTTGCCGGTGACCGCGGGCCGTAAGCCTCGTTCCCAGCATGGATCGGAGGGAAGCGCCTGCTGTACGGCGGCCGAAGCCTAGCTTGGAACCTGTCATTCCGCCGATTCGCCCCGGGATTGCCCCGGATAGCCGGGGGCATATGCCAGATGCACCACCGTATCGGGTAGTGCCAAATCCCTTACGGACGGTCGCCGCCTGTGCAACAGTCGTTACCGGCTCTTCAGCCCGGCGCCGCCTGATCACGGAGTACGTCATGCCGTCCCCTCTCTTCGCGGATCACCCAGCCGACCGGCCCCCCGAGCGCGACACGGTCGAGTCCCTCATCACGCAGGCCCGCCGCCTGCGCGGTGACCTCGATGCGGTGCGCAGGGAGTCCGCGGTGGACACCGGCCTCACCGCCGACCCGCAGCTGCGCTGGCAGCGGGCGCTGTGCGATCTCGCCGTGCATCACCTCGATGACCTCGGCGGGCATCTCGACCAGCTGAGAGAGGGCCTGCCCACCGACAGTGACGACGAGCAGGCGCCGGAGGCCGAACTGCCGCCGGCCCCGCCGGAGGCCGCCCCCCACGAGCGCGGCTCGATGCTGCGCCGGGTGGGCAGCGCCGAGTGGAATCTGCTCACCGACGAGGTCAGCTGGTCCGACGAGCTGTTCGCGATGTTCGGCAGGGCACCGTCCGACGGCCCGCTCACCCTCGACGAACTGCCGTCCCTGGTCCACCCCGACGACCAGGAGGGGCTCGCCACGATGGTCACCGACTGCCTGGTGGACGGTCGCCCGATCGACGGCGAATTCCGCATCGTGCGCCCGGACGCAAGTCTGCGCACGGTGCACATGGTGGGCGAGCCGGTGCTCGACGCCGATGGCAGTACCGCCTGCATGTGGGCCGTGCTGCGGGACGTCAGCGAGCTGCGCCGCAGCCAGCAGGCGGTACGCGAGACCCGTGACTCGCTGCACCGTGAGCGGCATATCGCGCAGACCGAGCACCGGCTTGCGGTCGAGCTGCAGGAAGCCGTGCTCCCCCCGTGGCGCGGCTCCCTGCGGTTCCCGCAAGGCGGCCCGGTCGCCCTCGACCTCGCCGGGCGCTATCTGCCGTCCGGCACTCGCGCCCTGATCGGCGGCGGCTGGTTCGACGCACTGCAACTCCCGGACGGGACCACGCTGTTGAGCGTCGGCGATCTCACCGGGCACGGCGCCACCGCCACGTCCGGGATGGCGATGGTGCTCGGCGCGCTGCGCGGTATGGCGGTCGCCGGACACCGGCCGGGACCCCTGATGTGCCTCCTCAATCAACTGCTGGACACCGCCGCCCAGCCGGCACTGGGCAGCGCGGTGTGCGGCCGGTTCGACCCCGCTGCACGGACCCTGGAGTGGGCCCAGGCCGGGCACCCCGCACCGCTGCTGTTCCGCGGCGACACGGGGCGCGCGCTGGACCCGCCCGAGGGAGTCCTGCTCGGGGCGACCTCGGGTGCGGCCTACACCCAGCACACCGAGCAACTGGAGCCCGGTGACCTGCTCGTCCTGCACACCGATGGGCTCGTCCCCCGCCGTACGTCTCGCGCGGACGCCCCCCACGAGGGCACCGAGCGGCTCCTCGCCCTGGCACCGCGGTTCGCCGCGGCCCGCAGTGCGCAGGACAGCGTCCGCATCGTCGTCGAGGAGTTCGGCAGCGCCGAGCGCGAGGACGACGCATGTGTACTGGTCGCCAGGGTGGGCGACTGACACACGCCGCGGCAGCCGAGGGCGGACCGGCGTATCCCGAGCCGACCGCCCCGAAGGAGTGAGCGGGCACACCGTCGGTTGACGGGTGAGGCAGCGGAGCCGCGCAGGACGCCGCCCCTAGGGGTGACGCACCGTCACACTCCCCGAATCTCCCCGCCTCAGGCCGAGAAGTTCTGCCCGAGCCCCGATCCGATGCCGGGGCCGAGACCCGATGCCTTGGCCTTGGGCTTCGCCTTCGGCAGGACATGCTGGATCTCCTCGCGCAGGTCCTGGATCTTGGCGTAGCTCGCATACTGCCCCGTGAGCCGGAACATTTCGCGGAGCCGGTCCCAGGTGCGGTGCGAGGAGTTCTCCCCGATGGACACCAGCGCCAACCGGGCGTAGCGGTCGGCCTGTTCGGGGTCGTTGCCGATGAAGCAGGCCGATGCCATCGAGATGTAGTCGAAGATCTGCGACCGCTGGCGGCCGTTCTCCCGCAGCTTCAGCGCCCGCTTGGCGTGATGCTGGGCGATCCTGGCGGCCGACGGATCGTGATCGGCGAGGGTGCGGAACGCCAGCGCCTGCATGCCGTGCAGATCCGCCTCGTCGAACATCTGCATCCAGCTGGGCGGCGGCACATCGCCCTTGTCCGAGACGAAGAGGTCCTCCGCCTCGCCCAAGGTGCGGCGCATTGCCTGGCCGTGGCCCTTGGACGCCTGCGCCCAGGCCTCGATGGTGTGCAGCATGGCGCGGGTGCGCGGCAGGGTTTCCTCGCCGGAGCCGGACTTGGCCAGCTTCATCAGATCCAGCGCATCGTCGGGGCGGCCCAGATGCACCATCTGGCGGGCGGCACGGGAGAGCGCCTCGCCCGCGCGCGGCCGGTCGCCGCCCTCGCGCGCCGCATGGGCGGCGATGATGAAGTACTTCTGGGCGGTGGGCTCCAGGCCCACGTCATGGGACATCCAGCCGGCCAGCACCGCCAGATTGGCGGCCACCCCCCACAGCCTGCGCTGCAGATGATCGGGGTGGCGGTAGGCGAGCATGCCGCCCACTTCGTTGAGCTGGCCCACCACGGCCTTGCGCTGCAGCCCGCCCCCGCGGGCCGCGTCCCAGGCGCGGAACACCTCGACCGAGCGCTCCAGCGCATCGATCTCCTGCGACCCCACGGGGGCCGCCTCATAGCGGTCGAGGCCGATCTGGTCGAGTTCGTCGAAGGAGTCGGAGGCGAACATGGCGTCGTGGCGTGGGGCGCCGGCCGGGGCCGGGTCGGTGTGCAGCCAGTCGTACATGGCGCCGGTGAGTGCGGAGCCCGCGGCGAGCGCAGCGCCCGCACCCACCAAGCCGCGTCGGTTGAGCATGAGGTCCATTCCCGTGAATTCCGTGAGGACCGCAGCGGTCCGTTCGGGAGCCCACGGCAGACCGTCCATGGCCTGCCGCTTCCCCGAGCGGCCGGTTCTTGCGAACCCGAGGTCCTCGATGGTTACGACACGGCCGAGGCGCTCGGTGAACAGGGAAGCCAGAACCTTGGGCACCGGATCGCGTGGGGTCTCCCCCATGTCGATCCAGCGCCGCACTCGCGAGGTGTCGGTCGCCAGCTGCGGATGCCCCATGGCCGCCGCCTGCCGGTTGACCAGTCTCGCCAGCTCTCCTTTGGACCAGCCGGCCAGACCGAAAAGGTCCGCGAGACGGGTGTTCGGCTGCCTGTCCACGTCAAGCCCCCAGGTTCCTCGACTGAGTTGACAGTAACGGCCGCTGACATGGGCTGTGGGCATTCGCCAGGGTTCGCCAGGGTGCGCCAGATGGTCTGCCACCCGCAGCCGAGTGTTCTGTAGACATGCCGCCCCCGGCCTGGTGGCGGGACCGCATTCCCCAGGGTGCGCGCCCTTCACAGGGACCCTGGATCGGCCTCCTGCACGGGGCCCGTTCACGGGTTCCCACCACCGGGCCGGGAGCGCACGCAACTCGCCGGCGCACGAAGGGATCTGTTTCACCCATGTATGCAGCATCGTCCGCCGTGACCGCCCCCACCCGGCCGTACCGCCCGCACGCCACCGGAAGCGGGCCGTATCTCGACCCCGCCCCTTCCGCCGGAGCGGTCACCGGTCTCGCCGGCGGCCGTACCCGGCGGACGCAGGGCACGGGCTCCCAACCGCTCAGCGGGAGACTCGACCTGTCCGGCCCCCAGGGCGCCCAGTTGCGCGCCGCCGTCGCCTCGGTGCACCGCATCTGTCCGGAGTTCAACCCGGTGCAGGTACTGCGCCGCAGCAGCAGGTCCGTCCTCCTCGTCGGCACGACGGGCCGTATGACGGCGGTGGCCAAGTGTTTACTGGACCAGTCCCCCGCATGGGCGGACAGGTTCCGGCAGGAAATAAGCGCATACCGCGCATTCGTCCGGCATCGTCCGCCGGTACGGGTGCCGCGTCTGGTGGCTGCCGATCCCGACAACTGCACGCTGGTCGTGGAGCGGATGCCCGGCCGGGTCGCGGCGCTGACCCGGCACCCGTCCGAGGCGCCGCCCCGTGCGGACGTGCGGGCCGCGCTCAGCGCGATCTGCCGGATCAATCTCTGGCGTCCGCCGGCCGGGCTGTTCGACGCCCCGCTGGACTATGCGGGCCGGATCGGCCGCTACCACGACCTGGGGCTGCTCACCGACCGGGACCTCGGCGATCTGCAGAAGCTGATGCACGGTCTGTCGCACACCCAGGGCCAGTTCTGCCACGGTGATGCACTGCTGAACAACGTGCTGCTCTCCCCCGCGGGCCCGGTCCTGCTGGACTGGGACAGCGCGGGCTGGTACCTGCCGGGCTACGACCTGGCGACCCTGTGGTCGGTACTCGGCGACGCGCCGGTGGCCCGCCGGCACATCAGCCAGCTCGCCCAGAACGCGGGACCGGCCTCGCGGGACGCCTTCCTGGTGAATCTGATGCTGGTCCTCACCCGCGAGATCCGACGTTATGAAACCGCGGTCCAACGGACCATGCGCGAACCCACGCCGACGGGGACACCGGGTCCGGGACAACCCGGCGTCCCCGCGGCGGGCGAGGAGCAGCGGCTGCTCCTCCGCCGGCTGCACGACGACTGCCAGATGGCACGTCGTGCGGTACGGGCGGCGGTCGGCACCCGCTGACCGCCGATGGGTGCCGGATGTCGCCGGCACCGCAAGGGGGGACTGTGAGCGGCGCGCCCGGGTACGGGGTGCGCCGCTCACCCATGTGCGCCGGTCGGCCTTCGCCCCTCTCCTCCGGCCGTCCGTCGGTGCGGCCCGCTCCCGCGCCCGGTCATTGGTCCATTCCACTGACGCCCCGCAGGCCGGGCACCCGTCCGGGAAGGCTCCTTGGGAGATGCCCTGACATGCGGAATCCCGATCCGGCACGGTGGTTGACGGACCCTCGGCAAACGTATAGCTCTAAGCCGACGGGGGCTCTAGTCTCGGGTCCCGCCCGTGCGGCCGTTTGCGCACCCACCGTCACACCGCCCCGGCTCGGGCCGGCTCGAGGAGGTTGCTTTGCGAGGATCCGCCCCGGAAGACGACAAGAGATTCCACCGCCCCGCCCTGCGCAGATCCGCCACCGCCGTCGCGGCGGCGGTGCTGCTGCTGCCGCTCTCGGGAGCGCCGTCCGCACATGCCGGCCAGCCCCGGGCGGGCGATCTGCAACGGGCCTTCACCGATGCCGCCGCCCGCTTCCATGTGCCGCGCAGTGTGCTGCTCGGCGTCTCGTATCTGGAGTCCCGCTGGGACACCCATGGCGGCGCGCCCAGCGTCTCCGGGGGCTACGGTCCGATGCATCTGACCGACGCCCGTACGGCGCTGACCCGGGCCCCGGAGTTCAGCGAGGACGAAGCGGACGCCCGCGGCGACGGCGCGCGACCCGCCAAGCAGGTGCCGGCCAAGGCGGCGAAGCGGGCCGCGCTGCCCGCCCAACTCCCCGCCAGGCTGCGGACGTTGACGACGGCCGCCACGCTTGCCGGCCTCCCGGCCGAGAGGCTGCGCACCGACCCCGCGGCCAATGTGCTCGGCGGGGCGGCGCTGCTCGCCGCGGAGCAGCGCAAGTTGGGGTATACCGCGGGCGGTGACCCGGCGCAGTGGTACGAAGCGGTGGCGCGCTACGGCGGCCAGGACAACATGCGCGGCGGCCGGGCCTTCGCGGATGAGGTCTACGACGTGATGCGCCACGGCCAGACACGTACGACGGACGCGGGGGCGCGGGTCACGCTGGCCGCCACGCCGGAGCTGACCCCCGACGCTGCGCAGCAGAAACGTCTCGGCAAGCCGGCCACGAAGGCATCGGCGCCGCAGGCCGACCGCGCGCTGGAGTGTCCGTGGAACGTCGCCTGCGAGTCGGTCCCGGCGCCGTACGAGGAGTTCGGCGACGGTGACTACGGCAACCACGACAAGGCGGACCGGCCCAAGGACCAGCGGGTCAGCACCATCGTCATCCATGACACCGAGGGGTCCTGGGAGACGACGCTCAAGCTCATCAAGGATCCGACCTATGTGTCCTGGCACTACACCATCCGTTCCTCGGACGGTCTGATCGCCCAGCATGTGCCGACCAAGGACGTCGGCTGGCACGCGGGCAACTGGTACATCAACTCGCACTCCGTCGGCATCGAGCACGAGGGCTTCCTCGCCTCGCCGGACGCCTGGTACACGGAGGCGATGTACCGCACCTCGGCACGGCTGGTGAAGTATCTGAGCCGCAAGTACGACGTACCGCTCGACCGGCAGCACATCCTGGGCCACGACAATGTGCCCGGCACCACCACGGCCACGATCCCCGGTATGCACACCGACCCCGGCCCGTACTGGGACTGGGCGCACTACTTCGCCCTGCTGGGCAAGCCGTTCAAGGCGACCGCGGGCTCGCACGGCGGGCTGGTCACCATCCGCCCCGGCTACGAGCGGAACAAGCCGGTCTACACGGGCTGCCAGAAGCCCGGTGACACCTGCGCGGCACACGGTTCCACGGCGGTCCGGCTGCACACCGCGCCGAGTACGAGCGCACCGCTGGTCAAGGACGTCGGGCTGCACCCGGACGGCAGCGACTCGACGACCGGGGTGAACGACACCGGTGCCCGCGCCTCGACGGGCCAGCGGTTCGCGGTGGCGGGCCGGTCCGGTGACTGGACGGCGATCTGGTACCTCGGGCAGAAGGCGTGGTTCCGCAATTCGCACCACGCGCCGACGGCGGTACCGGCCAAGGGGCTGATCGCCACGCCGAAGGCCGGCCGGGAGGAGATCCCGGTCTACGGCCGCGCGTACCCGGAGAAGGAGGCCTACCCGGCCGGGGTGCCCTACCAGGCGGTCTCCCCGCTGCCGTACAAGCTTGCCGCCGGCCAGAAGTACGCCGTCGGGGACCGGATGGCGGGCGAGTACTTCTACGCGCCGACCTTCGATGTCTCCAAGCATGCGATCGTGCGCGGCGAGGATGTCTACTACGAGATCCAGCTCGGGCACCGGGTCGGCTATGTGCGGGCGGCCGACGTCGACGTGCGGAACTCGGGTTCCTAGCATCCCGCGCGCACCGATCGGGTGAGCGCGTCGCGCCCGGTGGACGGGGGTACCGTCCACCGGGCGCGACGGTGTCCGCTCCGGTACTGCGCGGGGGCTCAGCCCTGCTGGAAGAGCTCCGCCGGCAGCGGCTTGAGCAGCGCGTACAGATCGTCGGTGATGGGCCGGTCCCAGCTGGCGATGGTGACCAGCACACCGTCACTGCGGTCGAACTGAGCGCAGGAGATCCGGCTCTCGGAGCACTTGATGCGCTTGACGATCAGCAGGTTGTCCTCGTGCATCACGGGGGTGTCCTCGCTCTCGACAACCGTCACCGGCTCGTCGTTGCCGAGCGCCGCGAGCAGCTGTGCCACCTCGAAGGGCACCTGGTCGTCCTCCAGCTCGCGGGCCGGGGAGCCGTCGGGCAGATTGCCGATGATCATCGCGGGGCCGCGGCCGCCGAACAGGTCGTAGCGGAGGAAGACGCCCTGGCAGCTCCCGTCGGGCGCGGGCAGCAGCCCCGCTCCGAGATTGCCCGGCCAGTCCCCGGGGTCCATGGCGAGGACGTCGAAGTCAGGCCCGGCGGGCGTGGCTGCGCTGCGGCGGCGGAGGAAGGACATGCCGCCATCGTACGTGGCCCGGCCGGGCCCGCGGCGCGGACGTCGGCGTGAGCGGCGCCCGGTGCGCGGAGCCGCCGCCTCCTCTTGCTGTCGGCCGTCAGGCCTGGTCGGCCAGTGCGCGAAGCCGGCGCAGCGCCTCGTCGGTCGCAGCATGCGGCACGAAGAGGTGATCGTGGTGGAAACCGGCGACGACATTGCAGCTGAGGCCGGCCTGGGCGAGTGCGGTGGCCACGGCGGCGGTCAGTCCGACGGCGTCCAGCGCGGAGTGCACCCGCAGGGTGATCCAGCCTGCGACATAGTCGTACGCCAGGCCCGCGCGGTCGGCCTCTTCCTGGTGGACGACGAGGGTGCGGCCTTCGGGCTCGGCGACGGTGACCACCGGCGTCAGCCCTTCGGGGACCGCGCCGGGCACACTCGTGAAGACAAAGCGGCCCTCGTTCCGCTCGGGACGCATCCCGCTCAGCAGGGCCCGGAGATCACGTTCGCCCGTCATGCCCTCACCCTACGGGGCACCGGCCTGTCCTTCCCGGCGCCGCTCGTGGTGCGAGCGACCCGGGCCCGGTTGCCGCAGGAGGGGGTGCACCACTCCTGGCGGGCGTGGTCCTTGACGAAGTAGCGCACACAGCGCGGGGCGGGGCAGGCCCGCAGCAGCAGCCGGTCGGGACCGGTGAGGAAGGCGAGGGCGGCGCGGGCCGGCGCGGCGGCGATCCGGTCGGCGGGCGGCGGGGAGCCGGCCGGGTGGTGCCGCACGGCCGGCGGCGCGCCCGGCTCCCAGCTGAGCCGGGGTGCCGTGGGGACAAGGGCCGCGGCGGCGTTGAGCCGGCGGATCGCCTCTTCTTCCGGGAGCAGCCGGTGGGCATAGGCGGAGCTGGGCGGTCCCGGCCGGACGGCACGGGCGAACAGCGACCGGACGGCGGCGCTCGGGCACGCCGTCCGGGCCGCCCTCGCCGAGGCGTCCGCGGCCTGGGCGGCGGTCGGTCCTGCAGACTGCGCTCCGGCACCGTCTTCCGGAAGGACACCATCCCCATGCCCCCTCCCGGGTCCGCCACACCTCCGGTCCTCAACCTCTGGAAGGCGGGCCTCAGTTCGGTACCTGCCGAGGTCTGGCGGCGCGAGGACTGGGAGGTGCTGATCCTCGCCGACAACACCCTGACCGAGGTCCCGGCGGTGCTCGGCCGGCTGCGCGCGCTGCTCACCCTCGACCTCGGCCACAACGCGCTGACCGCGGTCCCCGACGAGATCGGCGAGCTCGCCGGGCTGACCCGCTTCCTCTATCTGCACGACAACCGGCTCACCGCCCTGCCGGACTCGCTCGGCAACCTGGACCGGCTCGGCTATCTCAACGTCGGCGAGAATCCGCTCGGCCGGCTGCCGGCCGCACTCGGCCGGATGGCCGGACTCGTCGAACTCCGGGCACAGAACGCCGAGTTGACCACTCTCCCCGAGACGCTGGGGCGACTCGGCCACCTCCGGGAGCTGTGGCTGGGCGGCAATGCGCTGACGGAGCTGCCCGAAAGCGTTGCGGCGCTGCACGAACTGAGGGTGCTGGAACTTCGGGACAACGCCCTCCCCGGCGTCCCCGAAGCGCTGCGCACGCTGCCGCTGCTGCGCCGGATCGACCTGCGCGGCAACCGGATCGCGGTGCTGCCGCCGTGGATCGTGCGGCTGCCGTCGCTGGAGAAGCTGGACCTGCGCTGGAACACCGTGGACGACGGGGCGGAACCGGTCCTGGCGCTACGGCGGAGGGGGTGTGTGGTGCTCACCTGACGCCCCCGGGCCCACGTGGTGCACCGCGGGACAGCGGCATGACCGGCGCGTCGGGCGCCGGGCGCCGCTCCCCCGTGTCCGATGTGTCGTGAGCGGTAGTCGCGTCACGCGGCCTGCCGGACGGGCCCAGGGCGGGTACGCGGGCCCGCGCTGATCCGACGGACACGCCCTAGGTGAGATCGAATTCGCCGTCGCGGGCGTCGAGGACGAAGGCGCGCCACTCGGCGGGCGTGAAGATCAACGCCGGGACCTCCGGGCTGTGGCGGTTGCGCATCGCGATATACCCCTCGACGAAGGCGATCTGCACGCCGCCCACGCCCTGGCCGCTCGACTGCCACTCGGCCTGCGTCAGGTCGAGATCCGGCCTCGGCCCGCCCACGAGCCGCTGCTCGGTGATGCTGTCGGTCACGTGTTCCGCTCCTCCCGGTTCGTCGTCCGCGGTCAGCCTAACCACTGTGTCCGGGGACGGACAGGGGACGTGGCGAGGCGGTGGAGTGGTGGTCGGGGAAGGGGCGCACCGTCTCGGCGCGCCCGCCCCCCTGGGTGTCAGGTGACCGGCGCGTCGGCCCCTACCAGCCACATCGAGAAGAACTGCGAGCCGCCGCCGTACGCGTGCCCCAACGCCGTGCGGGCGCCGTCGACTTGATGCTCGCCGGCCTGACCGCGTACTTGGAGGGCGGCCTCCGCGAAGCGGATCATCCCGGAGGCGCCGATGGGATTGGTGGACAGCACCCCGCCGGACGGGTTGACCGGGAGATCACCCTCCAGTTCGGTGACGCCCGACTCGGTGAGCTTCCAGCCCTCGCCCTCCTCGGCGAAGCCCAGGTTCTCCAGCCACATCGGCTCGTACCAGCTGAAGGGGACATACATCTCCACCGCGTCGATCTGCCGGCGCGGATCGGTGATACCGGCCTGCCGGTAGACATCGGCGGCGCAGTCCTTGCCGGCCTGTGGGGAGACGAAGTCCTTGCCGGCGAAGAGGGTGGGTTCGCTGCGCATGGCCCCGCCGTGCACCCAGGCCGCCGGGTGGGGTGCGCGGGCGGCTCCGGTGCGGTCGGTGAGGATCATCGCGCAGGCGCCGTCGGAGGACGGGCAGGTCTCGGAGTAGCGGATCGGGTCCCAGAGCATCGGCGCGGCCTGGACCTTTTCGAGGGTGATGTCCTTCTCGTGGAGGTGGGCATAGGGGTTCTTGAGGGCGTTGCGGCGGTCCTTGTAGGCGACGAGGGAGCCGATGGTGTCCGGGGCGCCGGTGCGCCTCATGTAGGCGCGGACATGCGGGGCGAAGAAGCCGCCGGCGCCGGCCAGCAGGGGCTGCTGGAAGGGGATCGGCAGGGACAGGCCCCACATGGCGTTGGACTCGGACTGCTTCTCGAAGGCGAGGGTGAGGACGGTGCGGTGGACGCGGGCGGCGACCAGGCCCGCGGCGACCAGTGCGGTGGAGCCGCCCACCGAGCCGGCGGTGTGTACCCGCAGCATCGGTTTGCCGACGGCGCCCAGGGCGTCGGCGAGGTACAGCTCGGGCATCATCAGGCCCTCGAAGAAGTCGGGGGCCTTGCCGATCACCACGGCGTCGATGTCCGCCCAGGTCAACCGGGCGTCGTCGAGGGCGCGTCGGGCGGCCTCGCGGACGAGTCCGGCGAGGGAGACATCGCGGCGGGCGGCGACGTGTTTGGTCTGGCCGATGCCGACGACGGCCACGGGCTCCTTGCTCATCACTCACCCTCCAGGACGGCGACCAGGTTCTGCTGCAGGCACGGCCCCGAGGTGGCGTGCGCGAGGGCGCGGTCGGACTCGCCGCGGTGGATGCGGGCGGCCGCCTCGCCGAGGCGGATCAGGCCCGCGGCCATGACGGGATTGGCGGCCAGCGCGCCGCCGGACGGGTTGATACACACCGTGCTGTCCGGCGCGTCGAGTTTCAGGGCGCGGCGCAGCACGACCTCCTGGGAGGTGAAGGGGGCGTGCAGCTCGGCGGTGTCCACCATGGGGGCACCGCCCGTGCCCTGGCGACCGTGCGGGACCTCGAAGGCGCCGGCGCGCTCGGCGGCGAGCCGGGTGGACGGTGAGTCGGTGAGGTCGCGGACACCCAGGCTGTGTGCCTCGATGCGGTGGTCGAGGCCGCGGATCCAGGCGGGGCGGCCGGTCAGCCGGCGGGCGGTGTCGCCGGCGGCGAGGATGACGGCGGCCGCGCCGTCGCCGATGGGCGGGCAGTCGCCGGTACGCAGCGGGGCGACGAGCAGCTCGCCCGCGGGCACCTCGCCGCGCAGCTGGGCGTGCGGGTTGGAGCCGGCGGCCGCGCGGCTGCGGGCGGCGATACCGGCCAGTGCCCGCGCGTCGGTGAGTCCCGCATCGATCAGGGCTTGGGCCTGGAGGGCGGCGAGCGCCACGGAGTCGGGCCACAGCGGGGCGACGTAGTACGGGTCGAGCTGGCGGGTGAGGACGTCGCGGACGTCGCCGGGCGAGGACTTGCCGTAGGCGTAGACGAGTGCGGTCTCCGCCTCGCCGGTGAGGATCTTCACCCAGGCCTCGTACAGCGCCCAGGCGCCGTCCATCTCGACATGGGATTCGGAGATCGGCGGCCAGGCGCCGACGCCGTCCAGTGCCATGGTGAAGGAGAAGGCCCGGCCGGCGAGGTAGTCGGACGAGCCGGAGCAGGTGAAGTCGATGTCCCGGGCCGCCAGGCCGGTCCGGTCCAGCACCTCGTGGAGTACCGGCATCAGCATCTCGACCTCGGAGGTCTCCGCACTGTCGCGGACGTGATCGCTCTGCCCGAAGGCGACGATGGCGACGTCGCGCATCAGATCAGCTCCTTGTAGCTGTCGTAGTCGGCATCGGGTTCGCCGGTGGGGCGGTAGTGGTCCGGAAAGCGGCCGTCCTCGGCCCAGACGGGTTCGACCCGCAGCCCCATACGGACCTGGTCGTACGCGATGCCGCCGATGCGGGCGTGCAGTGCCAGATCGGCGCCGTCCAGGGCGATATGGGCGTAGACGTAGGGGACCTCGATGTCGAGATTGCGGGCTTTGATGTTGACGATGCAGAAGGTGGTGACGGTGCCGCGGGGGCCGACCTCGACCTGGGTGTCGGTGGCGACGCCGCAGGTGGGGCAGGCGCCGCGGGGCGGGACATAGACCTTGCGGCAGGAGGGGCAGCGCTCGCCCACGGTCCGGTGGCCGGAGAGCGCCCGGAGGTAGCGGGACTGGGCGCGGCCGGGCGAGTAGGTGTAGTCGAGCCGGGCTGGGGTGGTGATCCCGGTGACCGGGTCCGCGAACTCCCCGCTGTGGGCAACTGGCCGGCCGTCACCGGCCGGGCCGTCGTCCGGCTCGAAGCAGGCGATGTCGGTGATCGCGCCGGTGCGCTGTGCGGCCCAGCGGACACGGACCCGCATGCCGGTGCGTACGGCGCCGGGGCCGGGGGCGTCCAGCGCGTGCAGCAGCGCGGTGTCGGAGCCGTCGAGCCGGACCAGGACCCAGGCGAAGGGGGTGGTGAGCGGCTGGCCGCGGCGTGGGGCCGGGTTCCAGGCCCAGGTGGTGACGGTGCCGCCGGTGCCGACCTCGACCAGCTCGCGGATCTCCTCGGCGGTGACCGGGTCGTATTCGGTGGGCGGTACGACCACCCGGCCGTCGCTCGCCGTGACACCGAGGACGGTGCGCTCGCGCAGCCCGGTCAGAAAGGCGCTCTGGACGGGCCCGAGCGAGCGGGTGAAGGGGAATTCCACGACGAGGGGCGCCGTGAGGACCTCTGGCATGCGTGGCTCCTTGGGTCAGGCGCGCCGGTAGACGGGTGGGCGCTTCTCGGCGAAGGCCCGGGAGCCCTCTTTGGCGTCGGCGGTGTCGAAGAGGGGCCAGCCACGGGCGAGTTCGGCCTGCAGCCCGTCGGTCTCGGTCATCTCGGCGGTCTCGTAGACGGACGCCTTGACGGCTTCGACGGCGAGCGGTCCGCAGGCGTTGATCAGCTCGGCGATCTCCAGGGCCTTCTCCAGCGCGGTCCCCTCGGGCACGACATGGCCGATCAGCCCGATGCGTTCGGCCTCGCGCGCGGGGTAGGGCCGGCCGGTGAGCAGCATTTCCAGGGCGTGGGTGCGGGGAATCTGGCGGGCGAGGCGGACGGTGGAGCCGCCGATCGGGAACAGTCCGCGCCGGACCTCGAAGAGCCCGAAGGTGGCGCTCTCGCCGGCGACGCGGATGTCGGTGCCCTGGAGGATCTCCGTCCCGCCCGCGACACAGTGGCCCTCGACGGCGGCGATCACGGGTTTGCGGGGGCGGTGGTGCCGCAGCATCGCCTTCCAGTGCAGATCGGGGTCGTCGCGCAGCCGGTGGCGGTATTGCTCGCCAGCCATGCCGTCGCCCGCGAGGGCCTTGAGGTCCATGCCGGCACAGAAGGTGCCGCCGGCGCCGGTGAGGACGATGGAGCGGATCTCGTCGTCCTCGTCGGCCGCGGTCCAGCCGTCGTACAGGCCCACCAGCATCGGCAGCGAGAGCGCGTTCTTCGCCTCCGGCCGGTTGAGGGTGAGCACCAGTGTCGCGCCGATGCGCTCCACCGACAGATGTTCCGTGCTGCCCATTCCGTCCTCCCGTCTCACGACGTAGAACAGGTTGCAGTAGCCGCACACCGACTTCAAGACCTTTCTGACAGGTAGTCAGATTTCTTCGCCGTGGCCCTTCCCTGCTCCTTCCGGCGGCGCTGTAATGACCGCCAAGCCGACGCCCGCCCGGTCTGGAGGAGACGTGGAGTACAACCTTGCCGACCTCTTCGAGTCGATCGTCGACACGGTCCCCGACCGCGAGGCGCTGGTGTACATCGACCATCCGGGGACCGGCAGCGAACGGCGGCTGACCTACGCCGAGCTGGACCGCGCCGCCAACCGCCTGGCCCACCACCTCGGCGACCGCGGCATCGGCCCCGGTCAGCACGTCGGACTGCACCTCTACAACGGCGTCGAATACCTCCAGGCCGTCTACGCCTGCCTGAAGATCCGGGCCGTCCCGGTGAACGTCAACTACCGCTATGTTGAGGAGGAGTTGGTCTACCTCTACCGGGATGCCGACCTGGCGGCGCTGGTCTTCGAAGCGGAGTTCACCGCGCGGGTGGCCGCCGCCCTCCCGCAGGCACCCGGGCTACGGCATCTCGTACGGGTCGGCACTCCGCCCGCCGGCGCCCCCGAGCCACGGATCGCACCCGTCGCGCTCGCCGACGCCGAGGCCGCCGGCTCCCCCGCGCGCGGCTTCGGGCCGCGCTCCGCCGACGACCAGGTCGTGATCTACACCGGCGGCACCACCGGTATGCCCAAGGGCGTGATGTGGCGCCACGAGGACCTCTTCTTCGCCGGGATGGGCGGCGGGGCACCGACCGGCGAGCCGGTGCAGCGGCCGCAGGAGCTGGCCGAGCGGGTCGCGGCCGGCGGCGACGGGATCGTCTTCTTCCCCACTCCCCCGCTGATGCACGGCACCTCCACCCTCACCGCGTTCATCGCCTTCCACTTCGGTCAGAAGGTCGTCATCCACCGCAAATACGTGCCCGAGGAGGTGCTGCGGACCATCGAGCGGGAGCGGGTCACCAGCGTGTCGCTGGTCGGCGACGCGATGCTGCGTCCGCTCGTCGATGCGCTGGGCGGGCCGCTCAAGGGCACCGACTGCTCCTCGCTGTTCAGTGTCAGCAGCTCCGGCGCGATCCTCTCCGAGACCGTACGCGCCCAGTTCAGTGCGCTGGCCCCGCACGTCATGCTGCTCAACAACTTCGGCTCGTCCGAATCCGGGTTCAACGGCACCGCCACCGACGACTCGGGCCCCGCCAAGGGATTCCGGCTGCACGTCAACTCCCGGACGGCGGTGGTGGATCCGGCGACCTACGAGCCGGTTCCGGCCGGCGAGGTGGGCCGAATCGCGCTGCGCGGGCATGTCCCGCTGGGCTACTACAACGACCCGAAGAAGACCGCCGAGACCTTCTTCGAGGCGCACGGTGACCGGTGGGTGCTGCTGGGCGATATGGCGACCGTCGACGAGGCGGGCATCGTCACCGTTCTCGGCCGGGGCTCGCAGTGCATCAACTCCGGTGGGGAGAAAGTCTATCCGGAGGAGGTCGAGCAGGCGCTGAAGGCGCATCCGGACGTCTATGACGCGCTGGTGGCGGGCGTGCCGGACGAGCGGTGGGGCCACCGAGTCGCGGCCGTGGTCCAACTCCGCCCCGGCGCGGCGCCCTTGGACCTGGAAGGCCTGCAGCTCCACTGCCGGACCCGGTTGGCGGGGTACAAGATTCCGCGCGCCGTCGTCTTCACCGAGCGCATCCAGCGCTCGCCCAGCGGCAAGGCGGACTACCGCTGGGCGAAGGCGGTGGCGGCGGGCGAGCGGACGGGCTGAGCCGGGCGGACGGGCCGAGCCGGGCGGACGGGCCGAGCCGGGCGGGCCGCCGGGCCCCGCCATGGGTCAGGTTCGGGCGCAGACCGACCGCAGCGAGCGGGCCAGTGCCACCGTGTGCAGCCCGTCCAGGTGGCGCTCATGGCGTACCTGCGCGGCGGCCGCGGTCAGCAGCGGAGCGCAGTACGGTGCCGAGCGGGCGTGCGGGGAGCCGGCCAGGGCCCGCACCAGCGCGCCGTTGATGCCGTTGATCTCCTTGCGTACCTCCTTGAGGTCCGGCCGCCCGGTCGGTGCCTGCGCGGGGTCCGCGTCCCACCTGCGGTGCAGCCCACGCTGCACGATCTTGCTGGCCTCGATCTGGTCCCGGAAGATCCGCACCGTCGCCGCCGGATCGGCGCCCAACTGCCGGGCCTGTTCGGCCACCGTGTTCAGCACCTCCTGCTCACGGGCCGGGTCGTCGATGGGCGTGCCGGTGCCCCACTTCGCCGCGGCCACCAGGTCGCCGGTGGCCAGCCGCTCCGCGGACAGTCCGGCGAGCGGCCGGAGTTGGCCGTACGGGGAGTGTCCGCCGGCGGCCGACGGTGCGGCCGCGGCCGACGGGGCGGCCGGTGCCGCGACGGCCGTGCCGGTTCCGGTGAACAGGACGGCCGCGGCCGCGCCGGCGGCCAGGGCGCTCCGCATCGAGGGGGTCAGGTGCACGGTCGGCGGCCTTTCTCGAACCCCGGGAAAGGCCCGGGGAGTTCAGGGGACGGCGTACGGCCGTGAGCCTAAGGGAACCGGGCGGCCGGGCGCAGCGGGCCGCCCGGCAGCCTATGAGTGCGGCGCGAGGAACGAGTTGACCGCGGCGAGGAATTCTCCGGGGCGCTCCTCGTGGACGAGATGACCGGCACCCTCCACCGTCACCAGGCGGGCATCGGGGATCCGCTCGACCAGCTCGGCGAGGTGTTCCTGAGGGATGTGGCCGGACTCGCCGCCGGCGATGACCAGGGTCGGTGCGGTGATCTTCTCCAGCGCTTCCCACCACACGGGGTCGGGCGCATTGCGCTCCGCCACCACCGCGAGCTTGGCCTGCCAGTCGAACGGCTGCGGACCGGCCGGCTGCTCCGGCGCCTCCTGCGGCGGGTCGGCGGGCAGCGGCGGAACCGCTTCCTCCAGGACCAGCCGGTCCACCAGCTCGGGCCGCTCCGCGGCCAGCAGCAGTGCGGCCACCGCGCCCAGTGAGTGCCCGACGAGGGTCACCCGCTCCAGGCCGAGCGCCTGCAGGAAGCCGATCGCGTCGTCCCGCCACCGTTCGAAGCCGTACTGACCGGGCCAGTCGCTGAGCCCATGGCCCCGCTGGTCGACGGCGTAGACCCGATGGGTGCCGGCGAGCCGGCCGACGACACCGCGCCAGTCCTCGCCGTCCTCCCCGAGGCAGTGCAACAGCACGGCCGGGGGCGCGTCCTCCTCTCCCCACACCCGGTACGCCAGCTGGACCTCACCGACCTGCACTTTCTGGACGTCACTCATGTGCCGGACGCTACCCGGGAGGTGTCTGCGCCACGCCCCTTGACGTGTTCGCCGCGCGCTGATTACTTGGATCAGCATGTGGCTACCGAATGATCGGTAGGGAAACGAGGCGGTGAACTCCATGCCGGAAACGGCTACGGGCAGTGAAACGTTCGATGAGGCGGAACGACTCTCCGCGGACGCGTTGCACGCCCTGCAACTGACCCGGCTGCGCGCCTCGTTGCAGCATGCCTACGACCACGTCCCGTTCTACCGGGAGTCCTTCGACCGGGCCGGGATGCATCCCCAGGACTGCCGCTCGCTCGGCGATCTCGCCCGCTTCCCGTTCACCGTCAAGGATGATCTGCGCGCCCAGTACCCCTTCGGGATGTTCGCCGTCCCGAAGGAGAAGGTGCGGCGCATTCATGCCTCCAGCGGCACCACGGGCCGCCCGACGGTCGTCGGCTACACCGAGCGCGATCTGTCGCACTGGGCGGATGTCGTCGCCCGCTCCCTCCATGCGGCCGGCGGGCGCCCCGGCCACACCGTCCATATCGCGTACGGATACGGCCTGTTCACCGGCGGTCTGGGCGCCCACTACGGCGCGGAGCGGCTCGGCTGCACGGTCGTCCCGGCGTCCGGCGGAATGACCAGCCGGCAGGTGCAGATCATCCAGGACCTCCGGCCCGAGATCATCATGGTCACGCCGTCCTACATGCTCACGCTGCTCGACGAGTTCGAGCGGCAGGGCATCGATCCCCGTACGACCTCGCTCAAGGTGGGCGTCTTCGGCGCCGAGCCCTGGACGCAGGAGATGCGCCGTGAGATCGAGGAGCGGTTCGCGATCGACGCCGTGGACATCTACGGCCTGTCGGAGGTGATGGGCCCCGGCGTCGCGCAGGAGTGTGTGGAGACCAAGGACGGGCTCCACATCTGGGAGGACCACTTCTATCCGGAGGTGGTCGACCCGATCACCGGTGAAGTGCTGCCGGACGGTGCGCACGGCGAGCTGGTGTTCACCTCGCTCACCAAGGAAGCGATGCCGGTCATCCGTTATCGCACCCGTGATCTGACCCGGCTGCTGCCCGGTACCGCACGCGCCGCCTTCCGCCGGATGGAGAAGATCACCGGACGCAGCGACGACATGATCATTCTGCGTGGGGTCAATCTCTTCCCCGCGCAGATCGAGGAAATCGTGCTGCGGACGCCCGGCGTCGCCCCGCACTTCCAGCTGAAGCTGACCCGGGAGGCCCGGATGGACCGGCTGACCGTGCGCGCCGAGGCCCGGCCCGGCGCGACCCCTGAGGTGCGCACGGTCGCCGCCGGGCTGATCGCACGCGGTGTCAAGGACGGGATCGGGGTCTCGGTCGCGGTCGAGATCGTCGACCCGGAGACCCTGGAGCGCTCGGTCGGCAAGATCAAGCGCATTGTGGACGCCCGGCCGCGGGACAAGGCGTAGGAGCAAGGCCGGCCGTCCTCCGGGGCCCGTTCGCCGGGGGGTGGAGGCCGGAATCCCGCGGGAGGTTCGGCGGGGCAGGGCGCGGCCGATGGGCCGCTCAGCCCGCCGGGTCCGGGCGGCCGGCGAGGTCGGCGAGGTCGGCAAAGGCCGCCCGGACGGCCTCGGGGTTCTCGATCCAGGGGAAATGGCCGGCTTCCGCGATGGGGCGGTGCAGGATGTGCGGCCCGTGGAAGCCCGGCCCGTCCTGCCAGAGCCCCTGGTCGACGATGTGGTCCCGGTCGCCGCTGACGATCAGCGTCGGCAGGGCCCGTGGTGTCCAGCGGGCCCGGTAGCTGTCGTCGAAATGGGCGTCGGCCCAGGCCACCGCGTCATGGCAGTACGGGAGGTCCGTAAGGAGCGCCCGGCCGTCGGCCGACGCGGACCGGCTGAAGTTCCATGGCGCGGCGGCGAGCGTCAGGGCACGCAGGGTCCGGTCGTCCGGCTGCCGGGCGTAGCGCTCGGCGGCGGTGTCGACGCCGGGGAGCGGGTGGTCCTGTGCGTAGCGGGCGAAGGCGGGACGCCAGCCGGCGTGCGGTGCGCTGCTGATCAGCGCCATGCCACGGAGATGTGCCGCGAGTTCCGGGACGGACAGCAGGAACATGCCCCCGGTGGAGTGGCCGACCATCACCACCTCGTCCAGCGCCTGCGCGGCCTCCAGCAGGGCTCCCGGCCAGTGGGCGTAGGGATCTGCGGGAATCGCCGGAAGTCCACGGTTGGAGCCGTCGCCGGGCAGATCGACCAGCCAGGCGGCTCCGGGGACCCGGGCCGCCGCCACCAGGCCGAGCAGGGACTCGGAGCCCAGTCCTGGTCCGCCGGGCACGAAGAGCCAGTTCCCGTGCCCGTTACCGGAGGTGACCTGGCGCAGCCGGACTCCCGAAGCCGTCCACCACTCCTGCCGCTCCTGCCGCTCCGCTCCCACCGCGTCCGCGCTCCGTCCTGCGGTCATGCGTCCCTCATGCTTCCCTCATCCGTCCCACTGCTCCGGGGGACGATAGGCGCTGGTGACCGTTGCGGGTCCGGCATTTTTGGCTGCGCGGCGCGGGGAACCTGCCGCGCCGACGCGACGGCTCGCGGCCTGTGCGCACCGGCGGGCGGGCCCGGCGGGCAGACGGGCAGGCGCGGCCCCCTCGCGGCCGGGCGCCGCCGGCTCGCCGCACCCGCGAGGCACGGGCAGGACGCGGGGTCGGCTCAGCTCATCGTCGGGTCTCCCTTGATCAGCGCGAACGGGGCTCCTGCCGGGTCCTTGAGCATGGCCAGCCGGCCGACGCCGGGGGCGTCGGTGGGCGGGATCAGGGTCGTGGCGCCGTGGTCGGTGGCCGCGGCGAAGGTGGCGTCGCAGTCGGTCACACCGAAATACGGGTGCCACTCCGATGTCGAACCGGCCTGCAGATTCTCCTTCGGCAGCTGCATGATGCCGCCGTGCCCGGTGTCGTCGCCCTTGCCGCCGCCCGGCGCGGAGATGACGGAGTAGATCAGGTCGCCGCCCATCGGCATGTCCTGACAGCCCCAGGAGAAGACCGAGCGGTAGAACTCCTTCGCCGCGGCCGCATCGGTGGTGTACAGCTCCGTCCAGCACAGCGTGTTCGGCTCCATGACCGCCTCCAGGCCCTTGACGTCGCCCGGCTGCCAGACGGCGAAATCGGCGCCGGTCGGGTCGGTGAAGGCGGCCAGCCGGCCCGCGGTGAAGACATCCATCGGCGGGACGCGTACCGACCCGCCGGCCTGCTCCACCGCCTTGACCGTGGCGTCCGCGTCGGGGGTCTGGAAATACACCGTCCAGGCGGAGCGCGCGCCCTCGTCCGTCAGCGGGCCGACGGCGCCGACCGTCTTGCCGTCGAGCTGGAAGAAGCCGTACCCGCCGGCGTCCGGGCCGGCCGACTGGAAGGTCCAGCCGAACACGGCGCTGTAGAAGGAGACGGCGTCGTCGATGTCGGGGGCCCCGAGGTCGAGCCAGTTCGGTGTGCCCGGGACGTAGTTGGTCGTCAGCATGGGTGGTCCTCCGTCGCACGGATCGTGAACTTTCACGGCTGTTTCCCGCCGTTTCTCAGCATGGCAGGGGGCACTGACAACCGCCCTTCACGCACGCCGTGCCGGGCCCGGCTCAGGGCGCGCCGAACCGTGCGCGCAGCTCACGCTTGAGGACCTTGCCGCTGGCGTTGCGCGGCAGCGCATCCACGAACATCACCCGTTTGGGCGCCTTGAACGGCGCAAGGCGGGCGCGGGCCGCCGCGATCAGCTCCTGCTCCCCCACCGCCTCGCCGCCGTCCTCGTCCCCGGCACCGCCCGTGCCGTCCGTACGCCGTACGACCACCGCGGTCACCGCCTCGATCCAGCGCGCGTCCGGCAGCCCGATGACCGCGACCTCGGCCACCTGGGGATGCTCGTAGAGCACATCCTCCACCTGGCGCGAGGCGACCAGTACACCACCGGAGTTGATGACGTCCTTGACGCGGTCGACCACCGTGAAATAGCCCTCCGCGTCACGGACGGCGAGGTCCCCGGAGTGGAACCAGCCGTCCCGGAACGCCTCGGCGGTCTCCTCCGGCTTGTCCCAGTAGCCGGTGCACAGCTGCGGGGAGCGGTAGACGACCTCGCCCCGGGTGCCGTCCGCCACCTCCCGGCCCTCCTCGTCCACCACCCGCGCCTCGACGAACAGCACCGGCCGCCCGCAGGAGTCCATCCGGCCGTCGTGTTCGCCGGGGCCGAGCACGGTGGCCAGCGGCCCGATCTCGCTCTGCCCGAAGCAGTTGTAGAAGGCGAGTCCGGGCAGCCGGGCGCGGAGCCGCTCCAGGACCGGCACCGGCATGATCGAGGCACCGTAGTAGGCCTTGCGCAGCCCGCTCAGCTCCCGGGCGGTGAAGTCGGGGTGGTTCGAGAGCGCGATCCACACGGTCGGCGGTGCGAACAGGCTGTCGGCCAGGCCCTTTTCCACCAGGTCGAAGATCCGTGCCGGCTCGGGCCCGTCCAGGATGGTGTTCTCCGCGCCCACCGCCAGGTAGGGCAGCAGGAAGACATGCATTTGCGCGGAGTGGTAGAGCGGGAGCGAGTGCAGCGGCCGGTCCGTCTCCTTCAGGTCGAGGGCGACGACCGCGCTGGTGTACTCGTGTACCAGGGCACGGTGCGTCATCATCGCGCCCTTGGGCAGCGCGGTGGTCCCCGAGGTGTAGAGAAGCTGGACGAGGGCCTCGTCGGACACCTCGGTCGCCGGCTCGGCGTCGGCCGGCTCGTCGTGGGCCGCGAGCCGCTCCAACAGCCCGTCGGGCGCCCCGTACAGCGGCATGGTGCGTACGGAGTCCGGCAGCCGGTGCGCGAGCGCGGCGTCGGTGAGCACCAGTGAGCTGCCCGACTGCTCCACGAGGTAGCGCAGATCCTCGCCGGTGAGGCTGTGGTTGACCGGCACATGCACCAGTCCGGCGCGGGCGCAGGCCAGGAAACCGATCAGATACGCATCCGAGTTGTGGCCGTAGGAGGCCACCCGGTCTCCGGGCCGGAGGCCGGCCGCCCGCAGTACCCCCGCCGCGGCGGTCACCGCGTCGTCCAGCTCGCGATAGGTCCAGGCCCGGTCCGCGTACCGCACCGCAGTCCGCCCGGGCACCCGGCGGGCGCTGCGCCGCAGGACTCCGTCGACCGTATTGCTCCGCGCTTGCGTCATGGCGCGATCCTCGGCCGCCCCTCATCGCCGGTCAAGCCACCTGACCGGAGTTCGGGGACGGCGGCCGCCCGCGGGCGTGTTGTCCGCCGGCTGTCCGGGCACCGGGCATCGGCACCCGGCACCCGGCACCGGGGCACCCGCTACACGGCGCGCTCCCGCCCCTCCCAGTACGGGTCACGCAGCCGGCGCTTGTAGAGCTTGCCGTTGGGGTCGCGTGGCATGACGGTGATGAAGTCGACCGTCTTCGGCCTTTTGTAGCCGGCCAGTTGCCGCGCGCAGTGGGCCAGGATCTCGGCGGCCAGCCCGGGCCCGGGCACCTGGCCCTCGGCGGGTTCCACGACGGCCTTGACCTCCTCGCCCCAGTCGTCGTGCGGGATGCCGAAGGCGGCGGCGTCGGCGACCGCGGGGTGGCCGAGCAGGGCGGATTCGATCTCGGCGGGGTAAATGTTCACCCCGCCCGAGATGATCATGTCGATCTTGCGGTCGCGGAGGAAGAGATATCCGTCCGCGTCCAGGTACCCGAGGTCGCCGACGGTGAAGAAGTCACCGATCCGGTTCTTCTTCGTCTTGCCCTCGTCCTTGTGGTAGCGGAAGCCGCCGGTGCTCATCTTCATGTAGACGGTGCCGAGTTCACCCGCGGGCAGCCGGTTTCCGTCGTCGTCGAAGACCGCCAGTTCGCTGATCGGCCAGGCCTTGCCGACCGTCCCGGGCTTCTTGAGCCAGTCCTCGGCGGTCGCGAAAGCGCCACCGCCCTCGCTGGCCGCGTAATACTCCTCGACGCAGTCCCCCCACCAGTCGATCATCGCGCGTTTGACGTGGTCGGGGCAGGGTGCGGCGCCGTGGAGGGCGTGCCGCATCGAGCTCACGTCGTACGCCGCGCGGGTCTCCTCGGGCAGCGCGAGCAGCCGGTGGAACTGGGTGGGCACCATATGGGTGTGGGTGCAGCGGTGCGCGTCGATCAGCGCCAGCATGCCCTGCGGCGTCCACTTGTCCATCAGGACGAGGCGATGGCCGAGGTGCAGCGAGGCACCGGCGAACTGCAGGACGGCGGTGTGGTAGAGCGGCGAGCAGACCAGATGGACATTGTCGTCGAACGGGGTGATGCCGAAGATGACGAGGAATCCGCCGAGGTAGGCGTCCTCGGGCGCGGTGCCGGGCAGCGGGCGGCGGATACCGCGCGGGCGTCCGGTGGTGCCCGAGGTGTAGTTCATGACCCAGCCCAGTGTGCGGTCCCCGGGTGCGGACTCCGGCTGCCCGTCGAGGAGTTGGGCGTACGACCGGAAACCGTCGATGTGACCGACGGCATGGCGGTGGGAGGCCGGCAGCCCTGCCTCGTCCGCGGCGTGCCGGGCCGCCTCGGCGAACCGCTCGTGCGCGATCAGCACCTTCGCCCCGGAGTCGGCGACGATCCAGGCGATCTCCGGGCCGACCAGGTGGTGGTTGACGGGGACGAGGTAGAAACCGGCCTGGGACGCGGCGAGATACGCGGTGAAGAACTCGACGCCGTTGGGGAGGACCACGGCGAACGCGTCGCCGCGCCGCAGGCCCGCCGCGCGCAGCCCGTGGACCAGTTGGTTGCTCGCGGCGTGCAGCCGGCCCGCGGTCCACTCCTCGCCGTCCGGGGCGATCAGGACGGTACGGTCCGGGTCGGCGGTGGCCTGCGCCCAGAAGCCGTTGGGCGGTGGGGAGTCTTGGGTCATTCCGCAGTCCTCCTCGTGATCAGGCGCGTCCGGCAATGCGGTTGATGCGGTCGATGGCCCGCTCGAAGCCACGGGTGAGGTCGTCGAAGACGGCCTGTACGCTGCGTTCACTGTTCATCCGGCCGACGATCTGGCCGACCGGGGTGCCGAGCAGCGGCTCGACCTCGTGCCGCTGGATACGGGAGTTGGCCTCGGCGACCAGCAGCCCCTGCAGCGGCATCGGGAGGGGGCCCGGGCCGTTCGGTTCGTCCCAGGCGTCGGTCCATGCGGTGCGCAGCTGGCGGGCGGGTTTGCCGGTCAGGGCGCGGGAGCGGACGGTGTCGCCGGGACCTGCGGCGAGCAGTTTCGCGGTCAGCCGCCGGGAGTGCAGATCGGCTTCCTCCGTGGTCAGCCAGAGCGAGCCCAGCCAGACGCCCTGTGCGCCGAGGGCGAGCCCGGCGGCGATCTGCTCACCGGTGCCGATACCGCCCGCCGCGAGCACCGGCAGCGGGTCGACGGCGGCCACCACCTCCGGGGTGAGGACCATGGTGGCGATCTCGCCGGTGTGCCCGCCCGCCTCGTAGCCCTGGGCGACGACGATGTCGATTCCGGCGGCCTTGTGGTGCAGAGCGTGCCGCGGACTGCCGGCCAGCGCGGCGACGAGGATGCCGTGGTCGTGGGCGCGCCGGATGATGTCGGGCGGCGGGGAGCCGAGGGCGTTGGCCAGCAGCTTGACCGGATAGTCGAAGGCCACATCGAGCTGGCTGCGGGCGACCTGCTCCATCCACCCGGTGATCCGCCAGCCGGACGCCTCGCCCTCCGCGAGCCGCGGCACCTGGTGTTTGTCGAGGAGCTCGGTGACGAAGCGGCGGTGCCCCTCCGGGATCATCGCCTCGACCTCGGCCTCGGTGACGCCCTCCACCTTCTTGGCGGGCATCACCACATCGAGCCCGTACGGGAGCCCTTCGGTGTGCTCCTGCATCCAGTCGAGGTCGCGCGCCAGCTCGTCCGGCGCGGTGTAGCGGACCGCGCCGAGCACCCCGAACCCGCCGGCCCGGGTGATCGCCGCGGCGACCGCGGGGAAGGGCGTGAACCCGAAGACGGCGTGCTCGACTCCCAGCGTGTTGCTCAGCTCCGTCTGCATGGGGCGAAGGATGCCGCAGCGGGCCGTACGAGGGAAGAGAGATTCTGATGCGGCGTCAGAAACTTGGCGCCGGGCCCCGGGACGGGCGGCGGCGCCCCCCGGCCGTCCCGGGACGACGCCGGGGCGGCCGGTCCCCGCCCCTCACTCCTCCTCCAGCACCGCCATCGCCGCGTTGTGCCCCGGGATACCGCTCACTCCCCCGCCGCGTACCGCGCCGGCACCGCACAGGAGAACGTTGGGGTGGGTGGTCGCCACCCCCCAGCGGGCCGGGGCGGACGGGGCGTCGCCGAGGGCCTCGTCCGAGGGGTCCGCGTACGGAAAGGCCAGATCGCGGTGGAAGATATTGCCGCCCGGCAGGCCGAGTTCGCGGTCCAGGTCGAGGGGGGAACGGGCCTCGATGCAGGGGCGGCCGTCGGCGTCGTGGGCCAGGCAGTCGGCGAGCGGTTCGGCGAGGTGGCGCTCCAGTTCGGCGAGGGTGGCCGTCAGGAGGCGGTCGCGGGTGGTGTCGTTGTCGGCGGTGAACAGGCTCGCGGGGGCGTGCAGCCCGAACAGGGTGAGCGTCTGGTAGCCCTGGCGGACCAGGTCGGCGCCGAGGATCGAGGGGTCGGTGAGGGAGTGACAGTAGATCTCGGACGGCGGGGAGGCAGGGAGGGTGCCGGACGCCGCCTGCTGGTAGGCGCTCTCCAGTTGGCCGTAGCCCTCGGCGATATGGAACGTGCCGGAGAACGCCTCCCGTGGATCCACGCGGGTGTCACGCAGCCGCGGCAGCCGGGTCAGCAGCATGTTGACCTTGAGCTGGGCGCCCTCGGCGGGCGGCGGCGGGGCCTCGCCCAGCAGGCGGGCCAGCTCGCGCGGGGCGGCGTTGACGAGGACCCGGCGGGCGCCGACGGTGCCCTGGTCGCAGGTCACCTCCGCGGTCCGGCCGTCCGTGGCGATACCGGTCACCGCACAGTCGGTGACGATCTCCGCCCCGGCGCCGCGGGCGGCGTCGGCCAGTGCGTCGGTGAGGGCGCCCATCCCGCCGATGGGGACGTCCCAGTCGCCGGTGCCGCCGCCGATGACGTGGTAGAGGAAACAGCGGTTCTGACGCAGGGACGCATCGTGGGCGGTGGCGAAGGTGCCGATGAGGGCATCGGTGAGCACCACACCGCGGACCAGGTCGTCGGTGAAGGTCTCCTCGACCACCTCCCCCAGGGGACGTTCGAACAGGGCGTGCCAGGTGGCGTCGTCGTCGACCGTGGCGCGGAGCGCGGCGCGGGTGGGGAGGGGCTCGGTCAGGGTGGGGAAGACGCGTTCGGCGAGGCGCGCTGTGGTGCCGTAGAAGCGCTGCCATGCGGTGAACTCCCGGTCGGAACCGGTGAGTTCGGCGAAGGCGGTACGGGTCCGGTCCTCGCCGCCGCCGACGAGGAGACCGGTGGGGCGGCCGTCGCGGACGACGGGGGTGTAGGAGGAGACGGTGCGTTTGCGGACCGCGAAGCGCAGACCGAGGTCCCGCACGATCTTCGGCGGCAGCAGGCTGACGAGGTAGGAGTAACGGGACAGCCGGGCGTCGACCCCGGCGAATGCCCGGGTCGACACGGCGGCACCACCGGTGTGGTCCAGCCGCTCCAGCACCAGCACGCTGCGCCCGGCGCGTGCGAGATAGGCGGCGGCCACCAGTCCGTTGTGCCCGCCACCGACGATGACCGCGTCATACGAAGTCCGTTCCGGCATGCCCCTTGGTAGCACGCGGTGATCTCGGTCGCCAGGTGCAGGCGGCTGAAACCTTCGCCCAGGTCGGTGCGGCTTCTTGACCGGGCAGGGGGCTGCTCCTAGCGTCCGGCCGTGCTCCGCCCCGGCACCGCGCCCGCCGTCCTCTCCTCAGGCCGTCCCGCCCACCCGTGAGGTGACCCGTGTCCCACTCGTCGGTACCCCGCATCGGCCGCACCTTCGCCGGACTCACCGCCGTCGCCGCCTGCTCGGCCGGGCTGCTCGCGTCCCCCGCGCCCGCCTCCGCCGCCCCCGGTACGGGCCGTGCGCCCGGCGCCCGGCACGCCGCCGGCGGGTATCCGAATCTGGCCCCCAGACCCCCGATGGGCTGGAACAACTGGTCCTACTACATGTGCGACATCAACGAGAAGACCGTCCTCGACAATGCGCGCGCACTGGTCCGTTCGGGGCTGGCGCGGCGCGGCTACCGCACCGTCACCGTCGACGACTGCTGGATGGGCAGACAGCGCGGCCCCCAGGGCGAGCTGACGGCGGACCGGGCGAAGTTCCCGCACGGCATGGCCTACCTCGGGCGGCAGCTGCACGAGCTGGGGCTGAAGTTCGGGATCTATGAGGATGTCGGCACCCTCACCTGTGAGAAATACCCGGGCAGTCTTGGCCATTTTCAGCAGGACGCCGAGCTGTTCGCCCGTTGGAAGGTCGACTACGTCAAGGCGGACGGCTGCAATGTGCCCGTCGCGTCGGGGCACACCAAGGAGGAGACCTACCGGGATCTGTACGGGCAGATGAGCCGTGCGCTGCGGGCCACCGGCCGCCCGATCACCTTCTCGGTGTCCGCACCGGCCTACTTCCAGTTCGACGGCGACAGCGTCTGGCACCGGGTCATCGACTGGTCGGCCGAGCTCGGCAATCTGTGGCGGGGCGGGCGGGATGTGGCGCTGCAGAAGAGCACACCGGAGGCGAAGTGGTCCTCCATCGTCTACAACTTCCGCTACAACGCGCGGCTGGCCGGCCTCCAGCGTCCGGGGCGCTGGAACGACCCGGACTTCCTGCTGGCCGGCGACACCGGCCTGACGCAGCGGGAGATGCAGAGCCAGATGTCGCTGTGGGCGATGATGGCCGCTCCGCTGATCTCCAGCACGGATCTGGACCACCTGTCCCCGGCGGCGCGCAAGGTGCTCGGGAACAAGAAGGTCATCGCCGTCGACCAGGACACGCTCGGCGTCCAGGGAACCGTCGTACAGCAGGACGACGGCTCCGCGGTACTGGCCAAGCCGCTGAAGAACGGCGACCGGGCGATCGCCCTGTTCAACTCGGGCGGCGCGCCACGGACGCTGTCGGTCACGGCCGAAGCGGCCGGACTGCCGGAGGCGGACTCCTACCGGCTGCACGATCTGGTCAGCGGCCGTCGTAGCCGCGGCGGCGACACGATCGTGGCGCGCGAGGTGCCGCCGCACAGCACGGTGCTCTACCGCGTCACCCCGGACTGACCGGGTCGCCGCGGGCCGCCCCGGCGCATCCGGTGAACCGCGATCCGCCCCCTACCGCCGGCGTTCGGCGCGCTCCTGGCGCAATTCCGCGCCCCGGCGGTGGAGGGCGGCCGCCTCGTCCGCACGGTCCAGTTGCTCCAGGCACTGGGCCAAGTCGGCGTAGCTGGCGAGCGCGTCGAGATGGGCGGCGCCCAGGACCCGTTCGCGGGCGTCCGCGACCTCGCGGTAGAGGTCCAGCGCCTCGTCCCAGCGGCCGAGCCAGCCGAGTGCCACGGCGGTCTCCCGGCGGCTGACCAGGGTGTCGGGGTGGTCGGGACCGAGCGCCCGGGCGCGGGCCGCGGCGACTTCACGGGCCTCCACGAGCGCCTCCTGCCAGCGGTTCTGCCGTCCGAGGTTGACGCCCAGGCCGTGCCGGGCGCGCAGCGTCTCCGGATCGTCCGCGCCCTGGGCACGGGTGCAGGCCGCGGTCAGGTCCCGGTAGAGCTCCAGCGCTTCGGCGTTCCGGCCGAGCCGCCCGAGACCGATGCCGACCTCGTAGCGGGCGGCGAGGGTGTCGGGGTGGTCGGGGCCGAGCGAGGCGGTGCGCGCCACCGCGACGTCCCGGTAGATGTGCAGCGCCTCCCTCCACCCGCCCAACTTGCCCATCACATGCGCGAGTTCGCAACAGGTGGCCAGAGTGTCGGCGTGGTGTGCGCCGAGCACTCGGGCGCGGGCGTCGGCCACCTCCCGGGCCATGGCGCGGCAGTCCTCCAGCCGTCCCAGCCGACCGAGGTTCAGCGCGACATGGTGGCGGCAGCTCAGCGAGTCGGGGTGGTCGGGGCCCAGGGCACGTTCACGGCCCGCCAGCACCTCGGCGTAGATCTGATGCGCCTCGAAGCTCCGGCCGAGACGGCTCAGGGCATGGCCGGCCTCCAGACGGCTGGTGAGGGTGTCGGGGTGGTCGGGGCCGAGGAGTCGCTCGCGTTCCGCGGCGAGCGCACGGTGCGCCTCGCCCGCCTCCTCCCAGCGGCCCAGCCGGCCGAGGTTCAGCGCGGCGGTGTGCCGGCCGGTCAGCGCGGCGAGGGTGGCGCGGCGGTCGTCCGGCGGAGCCGGGCTGGCGATGCCCGCGGCTGGGGACACGTCGCCACGCTGTGGCTCTCTCCCGCCGGTCCAGGTGTCGGTCAGGACCGTGGCGGCCCGGTCCGACGGGTACCCGTGCGGCCACCGGGCGGGGCGGGCCGGGGAGCCGGCGGTCATGCCGCGGGTCCAGGAGGGCAGCCTCCGGGCGGGCACCGTCAGATCGTCCGGGCGGGCAGCGGCGCCCGGCCCGGGGTGCGGATGGCGGCCGTCGACGAGGCGTTTGCCCAGCTCGTCGGCGTCCCTGGGGCGGTCGTCGGGGTCCTTGGCGAGCAGTTCGAGGATGATGCGCTCGTAGGCCTCGGGAAGGTCGGGACGGAGCGTACGGGGCGGCTTCGGCTCCAGATCGCGATGCCCGACGAGCACCGCCCAGGCATCGCCCAGGTCGAACGGCGGCACACCGGTGGCGATCTCGTACAGCACACAGCCGAAGGAGTAGAGATCGCTGCGGTGGTCGACGCCGTGGGCGCCGATCTGTTCGGGCGACATGTAGTGCGGACTGCCCATGGCGATGCCGGTGCCCGTGAGGCGGGCGGTGAAGCCGATGTCGTGGCCGAGCCTGGCGATACCGAAGTCGCAGATCTTGACCGTGCCGTCGGCGGTCCGGACGATGTTCGCCGGCTTCAGATCGCGGTGCACGATGGCTTGTTCGTGGGTGTAGGCGAGCGCGGCGGTGACCTGCTCGGCGATCTCGACGAGGTCCGGAATCGGCAGCGGCTGGCGGCGGTTGTCGTCCAGCAGCTGGCTGAGGTTACGGCCGCTGAGCAGCTCCATGACGATGAAGAGGGTGCCGTCGTCCTCACCGAAGTCGTGGACGACGGTGATGCCGCGGTGCTGGAGCGCGGCGGCGACGCGGGCCTCGCGGCGGAACCGTTCGCGCAGCACCTGCAGGAACGATGGTTCGTGCCGCGGCCCCATGGGCTTGAGGCATTTGACCGCGACCTGCCGGCCCAGCGACTCGTCGCGGGCCCGCCACACCTCCCCCATGCCGCCCCGCCCGATGGTGTCGAGCAGCCGGTACCGCTGTTGGATCAGTCTGTTTTCCACCACCGTGTATCGCCGCCCCCGTCCCCCGTGGTCAGCCGCGCAGTTCCCCCTGCGTGTCCTGCCCGTCCAGTATGGCGGCGGAACCGCGGAGCTTGTAGGGCGCTGGGCGGGTATCGGGGCCGAGTCGTGCGACGGCGTGCGGGATGTGCCGGGGCGGGAGCTGCCAGCGGACCGTGGGGGGAATGGCGCGAAGGAGGCGGCCGGTGGCGCGGAGCCGACGGGTGACGGTTGCGGACGGGGGCGCGGGGCGCCCGTACAGCTCATGGGCATACGCCGGGAGTGCGCCGTAGGCGAGCCGTGCCACCCGCTGCCAGAGCAGGGCGCGGGCCGGCACCAGAGGCGCCGGGACCGGTGGCCTGCGCAGAAAATCGTCCACCTCACGGGCCTCGGGGGTCAGCGCCAACTCGGGCCGTACGCGGGCGAAGTAGGCGGCGAGCGCGGCCCGGCTGCCGGGCACGCCGGCCGGGTCGAGGCCGACGAGCCGGGCGCTCTCGCGCTGCTCGCGGAGGTAGGCGTCGGCGTGGGCGTCGCTGACCGGGTAACCGGAGCGGCGCAGGACGTGCAGGTAGGAGTCCACCTCGGCGCAGTGCACCCACAGCAGCAGATCCGGATCGTCGACGCCGTAGCGCTCGCCGGTGGCCGGGTCGGCGGCGGACAGCCTGCGGTGGATGCGGCGGACCCTGGTACCGGCCTGTTCGGCGGCGTCGGTGGTGCCGTAGGTGAGGGTGCCGACGAATCGGGCGGTCCGCATCAGCCGGCCCCAGGCGTCCCTCCGGAAGTCCGAGTTCTCGACGACACCGCGCACCGCACGGGGGTGCAGCGCCTGGAGGTACAGCGCACGGACACCCGCGACCCACATCATCGGATCGCTGTGCATCTGCCAGGTCACGGAGCGGGGCCCGAAGAGCCCCGGGTCGCCTGCCACTGACCACACCTCCCGCTGCCGGATGCGACGCCTGACCGTAGCCGTCCCCGGAACACCTCGATGACCTGCACTGACGCCGGGTGCCTCAGGGTCCGGCGGGCTGCGGCCCGCCCTCTCCTCGACGTGCTCCCATTCTCGACCCGGCAAGGGCTCATCTGCATCATGCGCGCGGCACCCTGCCGTACGAAAGACCCGGTCCGGCCGTCGGCCGGTGGGCAGGGCGCGCTGACCGCCGTGGCGCTGCGCCGGCCCGGGAGCCCGGACCGGCGCGGCACTCGGTCAGCTGGTCAACTCGACCTCGGGCCGGCCGGGAGAGTTGTCCGCCGCGTGCGTGAGGACGGTGCCGTCGGCCATGAGGGCGGCTTCGTGCGGAGCGGGCGCGACGGTGCGCCCGGACTGCGGAAGCGGGGCGGGGCTCAGGTCCTCGGTGCCGAGGAATACCCGGCGGACCACCCGCTCGGCGGCGCGGCCGTCGTCCCACGTGCAAAAACGCGCGCGGAACGCGGCACGCAGCTCGGTGGCTTCGGCGCCCTTCCAGCGTCCGCTGACGAACGCCTCGATCAGCTCGTCCTCATGGGTGGCGGTGATGCCGGGGGTCTCTCCCGGCTTTCCCGAGAGCAGATCGAAGGTGACGCCCCGGGAGCGGACGTAAGTCTCCCAGTCAACGGCGTAGTTGATGATCGGCCGGTCGAGGTTGGCGTAGTCGAACATGATCGACGAGTAGTCGGTGACCAGCGCATCCGCGGCCAGGCACAGCTCCTCCACCGAAGGGTGCCGGGAGACATCGATCAGCGCACCCTGCTCCTGGAGCTTCTGCAGGTGCGGGTCCTGGTCGTAGAAGTAGTGCGTGCGGACCAGCAGGACGAAGTCCGGGCCCAGTTCCCTGGTGAGCCTCTCCAGGTCCAGCTGCGGCACATAGCCGACTTGGTAGTCGCGCACCGTCGGGGCGTAAAGGACCGCTGTGCTGCCGGGCGCGATCCCCAGCCGCGCACGGATGTCGAGCACCTCCTGGGCACCTGCCCGGAAGAAGACGTCATTGCGCGGGTAGCCGGCGTCGATCGACTCGAAGCTGCAGGGGTAGACCCGCTCCCACTGCTCGGTGGTGTGCTGGTTGGACGAGACCGACAGGTCCCAGCGGTCGGCGCGTTCGAGCAGCTTGCTCATGCTCATTCCCTTGGCGGCGGCCGGGTACTTCTGCTGGTCGATCCCCATGCGCTTGAGCGGGGTGCCGTGGTGGGTCTGGAGATGGACCTGGCCCTTGCGCTTGACCACATTGTCGGCGAAGTTGACGTTGTTGACGAAGTACTTCGCGCGCGCCATCACCTCCCAGTACCGCTGGGTATTGACGACGACGTGGTCCATGCCGTCCGGCACGGTGTCCACGAGGTCCTCGCGCACGACCCACACACCGTGCAGGTGCGGAACCAGTTCCTTGGCCTTCTCGTAGATCGCGAGCGGATTGCAGGCCGGGGTGCGGTTCCAATACGCGCTGAAGACCGCGAGGTCGGGGTCGAGGGGGCGGCTCAGCTGCATCCGGTAGAAGGCCGACGAGGCACGCTTGCTCATGGCGCGTTGGGCCTTGCGCCAGCGCTGCTCACCGCTCTTCCGGGTACGGCTCATCAGATTCAGGGCCTGGAAAGCGCGGTAGGAGCCGCGTTCCAGTGCCTGGAACTGAAGGGCGTCGACCTCCTCGGGCGGGGTGAATCCGGCGGGCTTGTGCCGCCGGTACATCGCTGCGGCGCGACGGAAGAACTCCGGCCGGTCCTCGACGAGGACCCGGCTCTCCCGCGCGCCGGTGAAGAGGAAGTGGCTGACCATTCGCTCGAAGAAGAGCGGCCGCAGGTGGTCCAGGTCCGGGCGGCTGTCGAGAAACTCGAAGAGCCGCTGGTACTGCTCGAATATGGTGAAGTGCTTGCGGCCCGGCGTCTTCATGGAATTGCCGTGGCGGCGCTGGCGGTATTCGACGCAGGCATGCTCCAGGCACACCGCACGCTCGGCGGTGAGCATGGTGGTGTAGACCATGAGGGCGTCCTCGTAGAGCCCGTCGGTGTAGCGGAAACCGTTGTCCACGAAGAAGTCGCGCCGGAACGCCCGGTTCCACACCACCGCGAACATCTGCAGGAACTCGGTGCGCTCAGCGGGCTTGAACACCTCCGCCCCGGCCTCCGAGAGGAGTTCGCGAGCGGCACTCGGCTTGACCGCGTGCCACCAATACGTACGCACATGGTCGAAGAGCAGGAGGTCCGGGTCCTCGGATGCGCCCAGGCGGTCGGCCATGGCCTGCAGCGCGCCCGAAGTGAGGGTGTCGTCGCTGTCGAGGAACAACAGATAGTCCCCGCCGGCGCGTTCCACTCCCGTGTTGCGGGCCGCGCCGATGCCACGGTTCTCCTCATGGCGCACGGTGATCACCCGCGGGTCGCGGGCAGCGTACTCCGCCAGGATGTCACCACTCCGATCCGGCGAGTGGTCATCGACCGCGATGACCTCGAAGTCGGTGAAGTCCTGCCCCAGCAACGAGTTCAGGCACGCGCGAAGAAAGCCCTGCACGTTGTACACGGGAACGATGATGCTGAAGCGCGGGGCGGATCTGAGGCCCGTCTCGGGCATGGCGGGGTTGCTCCTAGGAGGTGTCGGCCTCAAGACGAGGGCCTGAATTTTTTGCGACCATGGGTGGGACCACCGGTAGCGCGGAAAGGTTGCGCCCGGCCTGCGTTGATTCCCTGTTGTGCCCATCACACTCCGGGGCATCGGTGGGACGGTCGCGTAGGACCTGTCGCGAAGTGGATCCTGGCCGGGCCGGAGTTTCCCGGCCGTTGGCCTTGAAGTGGGGAGGGAACCTTGACTGCTCGTGCGCAGACCCGGGTATCGGCTTACGCGATCGCCATCGAGGACGAGCGGCTCCTGCTGACTCGCCTGTCGGAGGCTTCGCCGATCTTCACTCCAGGGCTGTGGCACTTGCCCGGCGGGGGGATCGACTACGGCGAGCAACCCATGGAGGGACTCGCGCGTGAGCTTCGCGAGGAGACGGGACTTGAGCTCCTTGATGCCCGGCTGCTCGACGTGCGGTCGTATGCCGTTCCACGGCACGAGGTGAATTGGCACCTCGTGGCGCTGTTCTACGCCATTGATCTGAAGGCAGGGGCGCCGGCGGTAACGGAGGCCGACGGCTCGACCGACGCGACGCGGTGGATACCCCTGTCCGAGCTGCGGGACTCCGCGCTCTCACCGGCCGCTGCTGATGCACTTCGCCTTCTGGACGGTCCGCCACCCGGCTCGGAGTGCCACCCCATCACAGGCTGAAACTCAGGCGCCGGGGGCCAAAGGGCCGGTCACAGCCACTCGTCGAGGACCGCGACCAGCACGGTCGCCGTCTCCAGGCGGGCTCACCGGCCATTCGTCAGATCACCGCGCCTCACGGGCGTGAGCATCCATGACACCGGCCGCAGCGGGTTCAAGCGCAGGTACTCGCGGTTCGTGCGGCCGTGGATCCTGGCCCGCGGCTGGGGTGACCGTGCGCCGAGAAAAAGCCTCGTCGCAGCGGTTCAGCGCCGTACGCGGGGCATTCCGAGGCCGATCCACGAGATGATCTCGCGCTGGATCTCGTTATTGCCGCCGCCGAAGGTGAAGATGACGGCGGAGCGGTAGCCGCGTTCCAGTTCGCCGTGCAGCACCGCACCGGCCGAGCCCTCTTTGAGGGGGCCGGCGGACCCGACGATCTCCATCAGCCAGGCGTAGGCGTCCCGGCGGGCCTCGGAGCCGTAGACCTTGACCGCGGAGGCGTCCTGCGGGGTGAGGGTGCCCTGCTGGAGCGCGTCGACCATCTGCCAGTTCAGCAGCTTCATGGCGTCGAGTCGGGTGTGGGTGCGGGCCAGCCGTCCGCGCACCCAGCCCAGGTCGATGACCCGGCGGCCGTCGGTGAGCTTGGTGTCGGCGGCCCAGCGCTGGACGTTGTGCAGCGCGCGGATGGCCATGGTGCCGTGGGCGGCGAGGGTGACCCGTTCGTGGTTGAGCTGGTTGGTGATGATCCGCCAGCCCTTGTTCTCCTGGCCGACGCGGCGGGAGGCCGGGACGGTGATGTTCTCGTAGTAGCTGGCGGTGGTGTCGTGCGAGGCGAGGGTGTTGATCAGGGTGCAGGAGTAGCCGGGGTCGCTGGTGGGGACGAGAAGCATGGTGATGCCCTTGTGGGGCGGGGCTTCCGGGTCGGTGCGCACGGCGAGCCATACCCAGTCCGCGGTGTCGCCGTTGGTCGTCCAGATCTTCTGCCCGTTGACGACGTAGTGCCCGCTCTCCTCGTCGCCCTCGCGTACGGCGCGGGTCTTGAGGGCGGCCAGGTCGGTGCCGGCGTCCGGTTCGCTGTAGCCGATGGCGAAGTCGATCTCGCCGGAGAGGATCCGGGGCAGGAAGTAGGCCTTCTGCTCGTCGGTGCCGAACTGCATGATCGTCGGGCCGACGGTGTTCAGCGCCATCAGCGGCAGCGGCACGCCCGCCTGGGCCGCCTCGTCGAAGAAGATGAACTGTTCCGTCGGGGACAGGCCGCGCCCGCCGAACTCCTTGGGCCAGCCGACACCGAGCCAGCCGTCGGCGCCCAACCTGCGTACGGTCTCACGGTAGAAGCGCTTCTGGGCGGCGGGACCGGTGAGGGGGGCGTCTCCGGCGGCCTCGGAGCCGTGGCCGGCCGGGGCGTGGCCCGGCACCAGCTCGGCGAAGTATGTGCGCAGCTCGGCGCGCAACTGCTGCTGCTCGGGGGTGTATTCGAGGTGCACGGCCCCTCCAGTTCGTCCGGTCCGGTCGTCCGGGCCGAGGGGCGCAGGATGCTGACGGCCCGTCGGTTGCCGGATCGAGGGGCACAGTAGAACTTGTTCCAGTAATACGGAAGGGCGGCGAGCGGGAGGTACGTCCGGTCCGGTCGGGCCGACCGGGAGAGGCGACGGGCGGACCGGCCGGGGAAGGGCGGCGGGCGGACCGGCGGGGAAAGGCGGCGGGCAGACCGGCGGGGAAAGGCGGCGGGCAGACCGGCGGGGAAAGGGCAGCGGGCGGGTCACCCGTCCGCCGTCGGTCAGGGCACGATCGAGTCGACGTACCCGCCGTCGACGCGGACGGCCGCACCGGTCGTCGCCGAGGCGAACGGGGAGCTGAGATAGACCACCATGGCGGCAATCTCCTCCGGCTCGATCATTCGCTGGATCAGCGACTGCGGCCGGTACTCCCGCATGAACGCGCGCTGCGCCTCGTCCCACGACAGATCCCGGCCGACGATGTCGCGGACGAAGTCCTCGACCCCGCCCGTATGGGTCGGGCCGGCGATCACCGAGTTCACACACACCCCGCTCCCCGCCGCCTCCTTCGCAAAGCCCCGGGACACCGCGAGCAGCGCGGTCTTCGACATTCCGTAATGAATCATCTCCGCCGGAATCACCAGGGCGGAGTCGCTGGCGATGTTCTGGATGCGGCCCCAGCCGCGTTCGGTCATTCCGGGCAGATAGCGGCGGATCATCCGGACGGCCGTGAGCACATTGATCTCGAAATACCGCCGCCACTCGGCGTCATCGATCTCCAGAGCGGGCCTGGGGCCGAAGATGCCCAGGTTGTTGATGAGGATGTCCGCCTGCGGGACGGCCTCGACGACCTGGCCGAAGCCGCTGTCGGTGCCGAGGTCGCCGGGCGCCGCGAGAAATGCCGCGCCCGGTTCCTGGGCACGCATCCGCTCCAGCGCCTCATCCACGGATCCTGCGCTGCGGCCGTTCACGGCGACCCGGGCGCCGGCGCGGGCCAGCCCCATGGCGATGGCCGCCCCGATGCCCTGGGTGGAGCCGGTCACCATCGCGGTCCGGCCGGTGAGATCGATCTGCACGGTTCTTCTCCGTTCTCGGTTTCCCGTCCCTGAACCCCGCGCGCCCGGCCCTGCCCCTCGCACACACGTAGGCCCGGCCCGGCACATCCGCGGCACCGGACCGGGCCTTACCCGGGCTCCATCAGCCCACGGCGTGCTTCGCCGGGGTGTTCGCCTGCACCCGGGTGTGCTGCACGTCCTTGCAGTACTTCACGTAGCCGCTGTTGGTCACGTACTTCGCCGAGACCCACGCCGGCCGCTCGTTGCGCGTCAGGTACCAGACGGAGTTGCCGCGGACACTCTGGGTGCGCACCTTGCACACCAGGCCGACCTGTGAGCGGTGACGGAGGTAGCCCCGCACGGAGGAGTCCGTGCTGGGGTACTGACGCTGGCTCAGACCCGCCTTGGCAGTGACCACGCCGAAGGGCTTGGTGGGTGCGGGCGCCGCCTGGGCCGGGGCCGCGGAGAGCAGCGTCGCGCCGAGGGCGACGGCCGCGGTCAGTGCGCCCGCGCCGGCTGCGAGCTGTTTACCTCGGGCCACGAGGAGGTCGGTCGTGGACATAGGGGTCTCCTGTTCTCGACGCGCAATGCCACCCATTGGCGCGAAGTGGACATTACGCGCAATCACCCCGCGGAATGTGGTGAAACGACGAACAGGCCGCCGATCGTGTGACAGCACAAGTGCGCCCGGGTCACGGGCAGTCGCCGCCCCGCCGGCACACGGAGCCGCCGAGGGTCAGCCCTCGGTACCGGCCCGATGGATCCCGAAGTGTCCCCCCTGCGGATCCCGGATCACCGCGACCCTCGGTCCCGCGGGCACATCCGTCGGGGGCACCAGGAGCATGCCCCCCGACTCGGCGGCCCGGGCGGCCGTCCCATCGACGTCGGCGACCGCGAAGTACGGCAGCCAGTGCGCCCTGACGTCGTCCGGATAGAACTCGTCCAGCGCGCTCATACCGCCGAAGTCGGCGCCGTCGATACCCCATTGCGGATAGTCCTCGTGCGTACCCACGGTCCAGCCGAAGATCCGCGTGTAGAAGGCCTTGGCGGCCTCCGCGTCCCGGGTGGCGAGCTCGACCCAGCCGAGCGAGCCCGGTGCGTTGAACACCGCGGCGCCGGCGAAGGAACGGCCCTGCCACAGCGAGAAAACCGCGCCTTCCGGGTCGGCCACGACGGCGAAGCGGCCCAGGTCGAAGACGTCCATCGGCCCCATCAGCTGCCGCCCGCCCGCCTCGGCGACCGCCGCGGCCTGTGCGTCGGCGTCCCGCGTCGCGAACGACACGGTCCAGGCAGTGGGCTGCCCGGGGGTGTAGAGGGGGGTCAGCGCGGCGACCGGGGCGCCCCCGAGGTAGAGCATGGTGTAGCCGCCCGCCTCCTCCCGCGCGTCGGTCTCGGCGCGCCAGCCGAAGACCTGGCGGTAGTACACCTTGGCGGCGTCCACGTCCGACGTACCCAGCTCCACCCAGCAGGGCGCGCCGGGTGTGGGCTCAGTGATCTTCACGGTGTGTTCCGTCCCTCCGCGCCGAGCCGTGGCCGGGCGGTGCCGCGCTCGCGTCCGCACCCTGCCGGTCGGTATCCGTACGCTGCCGATCGTCCGATGGGTACGACAGGGCCGCAACCGGAGGGCGGACGGCGGGCCGGCTCGGCCGCCCGGGAGCGCGGTGTCGGCCGGTGCCCGGCGGGGCCGGGTCTTCTCGGGTGCGCGGCGTCCGGGCGTCGGCCGGGCCATGACAGGCGATCATCTCTCGTGACCGGGCAACGCGGGGAGCGGGGTCGGCTCGGGGCGCGAGCGGCCGGGGTGGCCGGATCCTGTGGTGACGGCACCGGCCCCGCTACGGCCGCAGGCCACCGGAGCCGGCGCGCAGATGGCGCAGCGAGCCGCGCGGGGCGTCGGGGGCGAGGGCCTCGGCCAGGACGCGGGCGGCGGCCGCGGCGGCCTCGGCGGCGCGGGGCAGCATGGCCGTTTCGTAGGCGCGTACCGCCTCGTCCGGGTCACCGTGTCCGGCGAGGGCCTGGGCGAGTTCAGCGCCGTCGAGCATGGCGAGGCCGGCGCCCGTGCCGGCGAACGGGGACATCAGATGCGCGGCGTCGCCGAGCAGGGTCAGGCCCGGGGTGTGGGTCCAGGTGTGCGGCACCGGCAGGGCGAACAGCGGCCGGTTGACGAACCCGCCGTCGTTGTCCCGCAGCAGCGCCAGCAGCCGCTCGTCCCAGCCCGCGAACCGGTCGAGCAGCGCGGCGCGGACGGCCTCGGTGTCCGCCCTGTGCACCCCCGTCTCCAGCGCCCAGTCCTCGGAGCCGCGGAAGGCGGCATAGAGGCGGATGCGGCCGCGGCTGTCGCGGTGGGCGATCAGCGCCTGGTCGGCGGACTCGGCCCTCATGCTGCCGCCGCCGACCAGGCGGGCGACATCCGGGTGACGGGTGTCGGCGTCCTCGAATCGGGACTCGACGAGGGTGACACCGGTGTAGTGGGGGGTGGCGTCGGAGAGCATCGGCCGGACCCGGGACCAGGCGCCGTCGGCGCCGATGACCAGGTCGAAGGTCTCGGTGTGACCGTCGTCGAACTCGGCCTTGTGGCAGCCGTCGCCGAGCGGATGCAGGGTGCGCAGATAGCTGCCCCAGCGCACGCTGTCCGGGGTGAGGGAGTCCAGCAGCAGCCGGCGCAGCTCGCCCCGGTCGATCTCGGGGCGGCCGGTCTCGCCGGGGGC
Source organism: Streptomyces sp. NPDC054786 (assembly GCF_053611685.1). Taxonomy (NCBI): domain Bacteria; kingdom Bacillati; phylum Actinomycetota; class Actinomycetes; order Kitasatosporales; family Streptomycetaceae; genus Streptomyces; species Streptomyces sp. NPDC054786. The sequence continues at coordinate 41,921 of NZ_JBSHAW010000010.1, forward strand.
GGGGGTGTACTGGAAGAGCACCGTCGCGGTGTGGTCGAGCAGCCGCATCTCCTGCCCCTCGGGACGGGCGATTGCGGCGAACTCCTCGTGCAGACCGGCGGCCCGCAGTGCTGCCTGACCTTCCGTCATCTGCAGTGCCAGGGCACCGGCTTGCGGGCGGGCGTCCGCGGACGCTTCGTGGTCGAAGACGGTGACCGGTACGCCGTGGCGCTGCAGGACGCGGGCACAGGTCAGCCCGCCGGGGCCGGCGCCGATGATCGCGATACGGGGAGTGGTGGGGGCCATGGCGCTCCTCAGCTGGGCAAGACGGCAGCCTCGCCCCCCAGAGAAGCACATCGACGAAACAGTGCCATCGACCCGCTTTCCGGGCGATTCACTCACGCGCCGCCGGATCGACGGCAGGGGCACAGGCGGTAGTTCAGTGGAGTGAGCAGGCATGAAGACGGGTAGATCACCCCAGGTCGGGGCCCCGCGACGGCTCTTCGGTGGATCTCCGCCCGACAAAAGGGACAGTTGATCGTTTAACGCAGGCGCGTTTGCAAGTTTAGGTATGCCTAACCTAATGTAACGACGCGTGCCGACGATCAAACCAACTGCCACCGCACCCCCTGTGCCCGATGCGCGCCCCGCCGCGAACGCCCTGCGGCGCGTCCCGCTGTTCGTGGCCGGACTCTGTGCCCTGGCGGTCTGTGCCGCCCTGAGCCTCGCCCTCGGCGCCCGGTCCGTACCGCTGTCCACCGTGTGGGACGCGCTGTCCGGCACCGTCCACGGGCGGGATGCCCTTGTGGTGACGGGACTTCGGCTGCCACGGACCGTGGTGGCCCTCGCGGTCGGCGCGGCCCTCGGTGTCGCCGGCGCGGTCGTCCAGGGCGTCACCCGCAACCCGCTCGCGTCCCCGACGACGCTCGGCATCAACGCGGGCGCGGGCTTCGCGGTGGTCACCGCGATCTATGCACTGCATCTGACCCGCCCCGCCCAGTACGTCTGGTTCGCGTTCGCGGGAGCCGCGGCCGCCGCACTGTTCGCCCAGGCGCTGGCCCGGCGCGCGGGTGATCTCGACCCCGCGCGCCTCGCGCTGGGCGGCACCGTCCTCCAACTCGTCCTGCTCTCCTGGACGTCGACGGTCATGCTGGCCAGCAAGCGGTCGCTGGACGAGGCCCGGTTCTGGATGGCCGGTTCGCTGGCCGAACGCCCGCTGTCGGTGCTCTACCCGGTGCTGCCGACCCTGGCGCTCGGTCTGGTCCTCGCGCTGGCCCTCGCCCCCGCCCTCAACGCGCTGGCGCTGGGCGACGATGCGGCGCAGGCGCTGGGCGTACGGGTGGCCCGGATCCGTGTGGCCGGCGGTCTGGCCGTCATACTGCTCGCCGCGTCGGCGGTGGCCGTGACCGGTCCGCTCGCCTTCATCGGGCTGGCCGCCCCGCACCTGGTCCGCCAGCTGCTGCGCACCTCCGACCACCGGATCCTGGTGCCCGGCTGCCTGATAGCCGGCCCCCTGCTGCTGCTCACCGCCGACATCCTCGGACGGATCGTCATCCGGCCGTCCGAGCTGCAGGTCGGCATCATCAGCGCGTTCCTCGGCGCGCCGCTGCTGGCGCTGCTGGCCCGGAAGGTGGCCCGATGACCGACGGCATACGGAGCACGAAGGCGCTCGGCTCGCCGCCCTCCGCCCCGCCCCGGGCCCCGGCCCCCGGACGCAAGCCCGCGGTCCGCCGGATCCCGCTGCTCGCCCTCGCCGGCGTCGTGGTGCTCGCCGCACTCGTGACGGTGTCCGTGGCCAACGGCGATATGCCGCTGCCGCCCGCCGATGCGGTCAAGGGCCTGTTCGGTATCGGCGATTCGGCCACGGTGCTGGTGGTCCAGCAGTTCCGGGCCCCGCGGATGGTCGCGGCGATCGTCGCGGGGACGGGTCTGGCGGTGGCCGGTGCCCTGCTGCAGCGGCTGTTCCGCAATCCGCTCGCCTCCCCCGATGTGATGGGCGTGACCGGCGGTGCCTCGTTCGGCGCGGTGGCGATGCTGGCTGCCGGGGCCTCGCAGGCGCTGATGCCGCTGGCCGCGCTGGGTGGCGGGCTGCTCGCCGCGGCGCTGCTGGGGGTGTTCGGCTGGCGCTCCGGGGTCAGTGTGACCCGCCTGGTGCTGGTCGGTCTCGCCGTGCAGGCGGGCCTGTCCGCGGCGGTGACGTTCATGGTCGTCCGCTTCCCCACCGAACTCGCGGGGTCGGCCCTGCAGTGGACGACGGGCTCGGTGTACGGGCGGACCTGGACCGAAGTGTGGTCCGCCGGCGGGGCGATGGCCGTGGGGCTGCTCGGCGCCTTCGCGCTGCACCGCCGGCTCGCCGTCCTCGACCTGGGCGACGACTCGGCCGGCGCGCTCGGGCTGCGCACCCACGCCGCCCGTCTGCAGGTCCTGGTCGTCGCCATCGTGCTCGCCTCGCTGGCCGCCGCGCTCACCGGCCCGGTCGCCTTCGTCGCGCTCGCCGTTCCGCACGTGGTGCGGTTCCTCGCCGGGCCGCCGACCGCCGGGACGCTGGCGCTGTCCGGCCTCGCCGGTGCCGTACTGCTGCTCGCCTCCGATCTCGTGGCGCAGTACCTGCTGCCGGTCGGCGGGCTGCCGGTCGGAATGGTCACCGCCACTCTGGGCGCGCCGTGGCTGCTGGTGTTGATGATCCGTCAGAGCAGTTCCGTCAACAGGAGTGTCCGATGACCGCCAACCAGCTCTCCACCCAGGGACTCGATCTGCGCTACGGCGACCGGCTGATCGTCGGCGGCCTCGACCTGGTGCTGCCCGGCGGCGCCGTCACCGCCGTCGTGGGCCCCAACGCCTGTGGCAAGTCGACCCTGTTGCGCGGTCTGACCCGGCTGCTGGCGCCGGCCGCCGGCACCGTCGCGCTGGACGGCGCCGATATCCACCGGATGCCCGCGCGGGCGCTGGCCCTGCGGATGGGGCTGCTCCCCCAACAGCCGGTCACCCCCGAGGCGATCACGGTCGAGGCGCTGGTACGCCTGGGCCGCTACCCGCACCAGCGGCTGCTGAGCCCCTGGTCGACGGCGGATCAGCAGGCGGTGGAGGAGGCGCTGCGGCGCACCGGCACCGTGGAGCTGCGCGACCAGCCCGTCGACCGGCTCTCCGGCGGCCAGCGGCAGCGCGCCTGGATCGCGCTCGCGCTGGCGCAGGACACCGAGCTGCTGCTGCTCGACGAGCCGACCACGTTCCTGGATCTGCGGCACCAGCTCGATGTCCTCGATCTGGTCGCCGCGCTGCACTCCGAGGCGGGCCGCACCGTGGTGATGGTGCTGCACGACCTCGGGCAGGCGGCCCGTTACGCGGATCACCTCGTGGTCCTCAAGGACGGGCAGCTGGCGGCGGCCGGCGCACCGGCGGACGTACTCGACGCGGAGCTGGTCAAGTCCGTGTTCGACGTGGACTGCCGGGTCATCCCCGACCCCGAGACCGGCACCCCGCTGGTCGTCCCCAAGGGCAGCGCGAAACGGCACACCACCGCCGTCTGACCCCACCGCTCCCCCCACGACCTCTCCCTTTTCCGCTCCCCGTAAGGAAGTTGAACCCTCATGCTCACCAGATCCACTCTTCACGGCGCCGGCCGGCTGCCGGCCGCACTGCTCGCCGTCGTCCTGGGCGCCGGCGCCCTCACCGCGTGCGGCGGCGGCTCGTCCTCGGCCGGCGATGACGCGGCGAAGGGCGGCGCCGGCTTCCCGCGCACCGTCAAGAGCGCCATGGGCGGCGAGGTGAAGATCCCCGCCAAGCCCAAGCGCGTGGTCGTCCTGGACACCGGTGAGCTCGACGATGTCACCACGCTCGGCGTCAAGCCCGTCGGCGCGGTCTCCCCGCACATGAAGACCGAGGGCGGCTTCCCCACCTACCTCAAGGACGAGATCGGGGGCGTCAAGGACGTCGGTCCGCTGCTGGAGCCGAACCTCGAAAAGATCATCTCCCTGAAGCCCGACCTGATCCTGTCCTCCAAGGTCCGGCACGAGAAGATCTACGACAAGCTCAAGCAGATCGCGCCGACCGTCTTCACCGAGACCACCGGCGGTCCCTGGAAGGCCAATCTGAAGGTCCACGCCAAGGCGCTGGGTCTGGAGAAGCAGGCCGACCGGAAGCTGAAGGAGTACGAGACCCGCGCCAAGGCGCTGGGCGAGGCCATCAAGAAGAAGTACCACGGCAAGATGCCCTCGGCGTCCGTGGTCCGCTTCGTGGCCGGCCCGACCCGCCTGTACCAGAAGTCCTCCTACAGCGGCGTGGTGCTGAACGACATCGGCCTGGCCCGGCCGAAGTCGCAGAGCTCGACCGACCCGGTCAAGACGATGCTCGACGTCAGCCCGGAGCAGATCGACAAGGCCGACGCCGACCTGGTGTTCGTGACCGTCGCCGACTCGCCGGACAAGACCCAGCAGAAGGACGTCACGTCCAACCCCGTCTGGAAGGACCTGCCGGCCGTCAAGAACCACAAGGTCTTCGACGTGCCCGACGAGACCTGGATGTCCGGCATCGGCATCCAGGCCGCCGAGCACATGCTCGCCGACGTGGCGAAGGCCATCGGCGTGCCGCTGCCGAAGAGCTGACGCGCCCGAAACGGGGGTGGGCCGCCGTCCCCACGGCCCGCCCCCGTCCCCGATGTCCCCCGCACCACCCTTGATCCTGAAGGACCCCGCCCATGCGGATGTATCTGCTCGCTCTCAACCCCACCGACTCGGTCACCGAGGGATTCCTCCCCGCCGCCGCCCGCCTCGGTCTCGACGTCACGGTGCTGACGGACCAGCCCGAAGCACACCGGCGCACCTGCGACCGGGCCGAGGTCCTGGAGTGCGACGTCCATGACTTCCGCGCCGTCATCCATCGCATAGCCGGCCATCACCCGGCCGCCGCGGTCTTCACCAACAGCGACCATCTGCAGACCCAGGCGGCCCTGGCCGCCGAGTACTTCGGGCTGCCCGGCAAGGACTGGCGGGCCGCGCTGCGCGCCAAGAACAAGGCCGAGATGCGCCGCCATCTCGCCGCTTCCGGCACCGACACCGTGCGGTCCGCGGAGCTCGCCCCCGGCCAGGACCCGTCCGCGCTCACCGCCGCGGAGCTGCCCTACCCCTGTGTCGTCAAGCCCCGCGAGGGCGTGGCCAGCGAGGATGTGATGCTGGCCGCCGGCCCCGTGGAACTGGTGGCGCGCGCCGCGGAGATCCAGGCGCGGCGCCCGCAGGCGGCGCTGGTCGCCGAGGAGTTCCTGGCCGGCGAGCTGTACACCCTGGAGACCCTCGGTGACGGCCGGCTGCGCCATGTCCTGGGCGGTTTCCACACCACCCTCTCCGCACCGCCGGCCTTCATCGAGGAGCGGCACGACTTCGTCGCCGCCCACCCGGAGCCGGTCGTCGCGCAGGTGCTCGCCCAACTCGACGCGCTGGGCGTCGGATTCGGCGCCTGCCACACCGAGTTCGTGGTGCACGAGGGCCGGGCACGGCTCATCGAGGTGAACTACCGCGTCATCGGCGACCAGTGCGATCTGCTGCTCGCCCAGGTGCTGGGCATCGAGCTGTTCGAGCACGTCCTGCGGACCCATCTCGGCGAGCCGCTGCCCGCCGATCTCGGTGCCCGGCAGGACGGCGCGGGCCGGGTGGAGTACGCCCTCGCCGACCGGGCCGGCACGCTCACCGCCGCGCCCGGCGCCACCGACCGCGACGCGGACGGCGTACGGCTGGCCTACCGGCCGCTGCGCACGGTCGGCGCCGAGCACCCGCTGTACCGCACCAACCGCGACTACCTCGGCGTCCTGCGGTCCACCGGCACCGACCGCAGCGTGCTGGACCGGGTCGCGGAAGACTTCTTCGCCGCGGAGCGCTGGGAGATCTCGTCATGACCGTCTCCCTCGACACCGGCACCGACGCGGCCAAGGAGGACACGGCCGGCGCGGCCGAGGAGTCCGAGCTGCTGCTGCGGGTGCTGAGCGCGCTGCTGCGCGAGGACGTGGTCGGGCTGCGCACCCGCGGCACGCTGCTGGAGCGGCCGGACGGCCCCTGGCTGCGGCTGCCCGCGGACCCGGCCGCCGGTGCCCTGCTGCTGCCGCTGGGCGCGGACGGGTACCAGAGCACCTATGCGGCCCGGCTGCCGCTGCTCGTCCGCGAATCCGACGGCGCCCGGCTCACCTCGGTCGACGAGATCCTCACCGCTCTGCGCACCCTCGCCGATCCGGCCGACCACCCCGGCTTCGACGCCTTCGCCGAGGAGTGCCGGCAGACCCTGGCGACGATGCGGCTGCACACCCGCACCCGGGACGAGGTCGACCATATCCTGACGGAACGTCATGGCGCCTCGTCCGAGGGCTGGCGGGGAGTGGACGGCGGTCTGGCGTACGACACGCTCGCCGCGCGCATCGACCACCCCGTCTACCCGACCTCGCGGGGCCGATCCGGTCTGGACGAGGGCCAACTGCGGTCCTACGCACCGGAGTTCCGTCCGGACTTCGCGCTGCGCTGGCTGGCCGTACCCCGCGCCGCGATGACCGTCGCGGGCGGCGCCGCGGCGCTGCCAGACTGCTGGCCGACGCCGGCGGAGCTGGATCTTCCGCACCTCGACGACAGCCATCTCGCGCTCCCCGTCCACCCGTTGACCCTCGGCGACGCGCTGCACGAGGCGCTGCGCGAGACCGGTCTGGATCGCGAGGCGGTGCTGTCCGACCGTGCGCTGCTCGGCGCGGTGCCGACCCTGTCGATGCGGACCGTGGCGGTGAACGGCGATCCCCGGCTGCATCTGAAGCTGCCGCTGGCCACCGCGACGCTGGGGCTGCGCAACCGGCGCACCATCAAGCCCCGCACGCTCATCGACGGTGCCGAGGGCCAGCGGCTGCTGGACAAGGTGATCGCCCGCGAGCCGCGGTTCGCCGAGTCGATCCTGCAGGCCGACGAGACGGTCTACGCACACGCCGACCACGAGCTGCTCGCCGTGCTGTGCCGGCGCTACCCGGCCGGGCTGGAAGGCAGTGCCGTGGTGCCGATGGCCGCGCTGCTGGCCCCGGCGCCCGGCGGTCGGCTGGTGATCGACGAGCTCGCCGACCGCTTCTACGGCGGTGACCCGCCGGCCCTGCTGGACGCCTGTCTGGCCCTGCTCTTCGACTGGCAGACCACCCTGTTCGGCTACGGCTTCGGCCTGGAGTCGCACCAGCAGAACATCTCGCTGGTGCTGGACGAGGGGGCGCACGGCACCCGGCTGCGGCTGCTGTTCAAGGACAACGACGCGCCGCGCATCAACGCCGTACGGCTGCGGGAGACCCTGGGCGAGGACGCCCCCGACCCCGCGGACTTCGCCGATCCGCGGATCTTCGCGGACCACGACCGGCCGGTGCTGGACCTGTTCACCACCATCACCCTCCATCTGTGCGCGGGCTCCTACGCCTTCGGGCTGGCCCGGCACGGACGGGCCCCGCTCGACCGGCTGCTGGGCCTGGTCCGCGACCGGCTCGCCGAGGCCGTCGCACGGCTGGGCACCGCACCGGGCGGGCCGGGCGCCGCGCTGCGCGCACACCTCCTGGACGCCCCGGAGCTGCCGGTCAAGGCGATGGTCAGCGCCGGCACCCTGCTGTCCAAGGAGCGGTCCGGCGCCGCCGACATCAACAAGCACTACACCACCGGCCCCAACTATCTGCTGCCGACGGGGACTTCCCGATGAGCCCGATGAAAACCGCCACCTCCCCACGCGTCGAACCGGCCGCCGTCGAGACCAAGACAACTCCCGGCCTCGCCCGCCGTCAGGTGTTCGCCGTGGCCGGGTGCTACTTCGTGGCCTCGTTCGCCGCGCTGGGCCTGCCGCCGTACCTCACCGAAATCCTGCCCGAGCTGGGCGACGGCGCCGCCCGCTGGGCCGGTCTGCTCTACATCGTGCCCACCATCTTCGGCGCCCTCGGTGCGCCGCTGTGGGGACGGCTCGCCGACCGGTTCGGCCGCAAACGGCTGCTGCTGCGGGCGCAGTTGGGACTCGCCGCGGCCTTCCTGCTGGCGGGCTGGGCCGACTCGATCGGCACCTTCGCCGCCGCCCTGGTGATCCAGGGCGTACTGGGCGGCACCTTCGCCGCGTCGAACGGCTATCTGGGGGCGGCGCTGGAGGGCCATGCGCTGTCCAGGGCGCTGACGCTGATGCAGGGCAGTGCCCGCGCGGCGCTGGTGTGCGCGCCGATCGTGGTCGGCTCGCTGACGCCGTGGCTGTCGCCGCACCGCCAGTACGCGCTGCTGGCCGTGCTGCCGCTGGCCGCCGCGGCGATGCTGGCGGCGCTGCCGGAGCCCCCGCGGTCCCGGCCCGCACCACCGCAGGCCACCACCGCGGAGACCGAGGCGGACGGCACCCCGGTGGTCGAGGCCGCCGCCGAGCCCTCCGGGCGTGCCCCGGCCGCTTCCCTGCGGGCCCTGTACGCCATCGAGTTCGCCTTCGTCTTCTCCACCGTCATCTCCTTCCCGTACCTGATCTCCCTCATCAAGGAGCGCATACCGGGCACCGGCCCGATGGTGTCCGGTGTCCTGTTCGCCCTGCCGCACATGTGCTACCTGGTCGCGGCGATCCCGGTGCACTCGCTCTTCCGCAGCCGCCCCCGGACCGGCATCGCGCTCGGCTTCGGCTGTATCGCACTGGGCCTGGCCGGGCACGGCATCGCCGACTCGCTCACCTCGTTCGTCGCGGTGCGTCTGGTGCTCGGTGCCGGCCTCACCCTGGGCCTGGTCTGTATGTCGGTGCTGGCCGCCGACTGTGCCAAGGGCCGCGCCCCCGGTGGGCTGTTCGGCTCGATCGAATTCTTCTCCAAGGCCGGCGCGGTCGCCGCCGGTGTGGCCGCCGCGGCCGGAAACGACTGGTTCGGCCCCACCGCGCCCGTCCTGACCGGCACCGCGATAGCGCTGGTCACCGTGTTGGCGACCGCCCTCCCCCGTACTCTCCGCACCCGCAGGAGCCTTCGATGCCCTCGCTGACCAATTCGCCCACCACCGCCCCGGCCTGCGCCGCCCCCGCCGGGCTGCCCACCGCGGACCAGGCCGTGGCGCACACCCTGCTCAACTGCCTGCTGCGGGAGGTGTCCGGACCCGAGCACCAGACCGCCGTCGACCACGGCCGGCTGCTGCTGCGGCTGCCGCGGCGCGGGGTGCTGCTGCGGGTCGCGCTGCGCCGTACCTCGCTGCTCGGCGCGCACCGGTTCACCGGCCCGGTGTCCGAACAGACCGCCGACGGCTGGGCCGAGGTCGGCTGGCGCCGGCTGGCCGAGTATGTGCACGCCGAGCTGTCGCTGCGGACCGGGGTGCACAACGAGGAGTTCCTGGCGCAGATCGCCTCCAGCCATCGGGCCGTCTCCGCGGCGCTGGCGGCCCGTACGGAGCAGGACACCGCCGCCGGCCAGGCCGCGGCGGACGACTGGCAGTCCGCCTATGTCACCTCCGAGCAGGCGCTGATCCTCGGCCACCGCTTCCACCCGACCCCCAAGGCCCGCACCGGTGACCCCGCCGCCTGGCAGTCGTACGCCCCCGAGGCCGGGGCCGTCTTCCCGCTGCTGCTGCTCGCCGTACGCGAGGAGCTGATCGCCGAGGAGGTGTCCGCCGACGGTGCCACCGACCCCCTGGACGCGCTGCACACCGACGTCCCGGACGGCTACCGGCTGCTGCCCGTCCACCCCTGGCAGTACGAGCTGCTGCGCGACCACGCGGGCCTGCAGGAGGCGCTGGACCGCGACGACATCCGCGTCCTGGGCACCAGCGAGACGCCGTTCGCCGCCACCGCGTCGGTGCGCACGCTCTACGACGGCGACGCCTTCCTGAAGTTCAGCCTGAACGTCCGGATCACCAACTGCCTGCGGAAGAACGCCAGTTACGAGCTGTCCGGCGCGGTGGCCCTCACCCGCCTGCTCGCCCCGGCGCTCTCCGACCTCGCCACCCGCTTCCCCGGCAGCGCGGTGCTCCGTGAACCCGCCTACCGCAGCCTCGCGCTGCCCGGCGCCGACGGCCGCCCGGACACCGAACTGCTCGAAGGGTTCGGGGTCATCGTCCGTGAGGGCCTGTCCCAGCAGCTGCTGCCGGGCACCACCCCGCTGCTGGCGGCCGCGGTCGCCGATGAGTACCCCACCAGCCCGGCACACATCTCCCGCCTCCTGGACGGTGCCGGCCCGCAGGCCGCGCTGGAGTGGTGGGCCGCCTACCTCAATCTGCTCCTGCCGCCGGTGCTCGCCGCCTACTTCGACCACGGCCTGGTGCTGGAGCCGCATCTGCAGAACGTGCTGGTCTGTGTCGACGGCGACGGCATGCCCGCACAGGTCCTCTTCCGTGACCTGGAGGGCACCAAGCTCGTCCCCGAGCACCACACCGAACTGCTGGCCTCGCTGCCGGGACAGATCGCGGCGCCGATGACCTACGACGCCCAGCGCGGCTGGGACCGCGTCGTGTACTGCCTGCTGGTCAACCACGTCGCCGAGATGCTCGCCGCGCTCGCCGATCTGCACCCGGACACCGAGACGGACCTGTGGGCGCAGGTCCGCCGCACCCTGCAGACCCACGCGGACCGCTACGGCTGCCCGCCGCGGCTGGCCGCCCTGCTGGCCGGCGTCCCGCTGCCCGCCAAGGCCAATCTGCTCACCCGCTGGGAGCGCAAGGCCGACCGCGAGGCCGGCTATGTCCTGCTGCCCTCGCCGCTGGCCGAGGCCGTCCTGTCGGGCGCCGTGCGTACCGATGACACCACCCGCTGGAGCGCACGATGACCACTCCCGCCCCCGCCCTCACCCCGCAGGTCCGGGACCGAGCGCTGACCCTCTCCCCCGCGGAACTGCCCGCCTACCTCTACGACCTGACGGCGCTGCGCACACATCTGGCGGAGGTTCGGGCCGCCCTGCCCGAGCGCGTGGAGCTGTACTACGCGGCCAAGGCCAACCCGGAGCCGGAGATCCTGGAGGCGCTGCGCCCGTACGTGGACGGCTACGAGGTCTCCTCGGGCGGCGAGCTGGCGCATGTCGGCAAGGCCGTGCCGGGCGCCCCGCTCGCTTTCGGCGGACCGGGCAAGACACCCGCCGAGGTCGCGCAGGCGCTGGAGACCGGTGTGGAGCGCTTCCATGTGGAGAGCGTGTACGAGCTCCACATGCTCGCGAGCCTGGCCGCCCGCCTCGCCCCGGAGCGCCGTATCGCGGTGCTGGCCCGCTTCAACCTGCCGGTCGACGACGGCTCCCTGGACGGCAGTTCGCTCGCCATGGGCGGCCGCCCCACCCCCTTCGGCCTGGACCCCGCGCAGGCCGGTGAGGTCGTCGCCCTGCTCACCGACGGCACCTACCCGCAGCTCGAACTGCGCGGCATCCACGCCCACTTGGCCAGCGGCCTGGAGGCGCCCGAGCAACTCGCCGTGTCGGAGTCCATCGTGACGTGGGCCGCCGAGCTGGCCGCGCACCACCGCATCCCCCTCTCCGAGGTGACCATCGGAGGCGGGATGGCCGTCGACTACGCCGCCCCGGAGCGCCGTTTCGACTGGACCGCGTTCGGTGCGGGCCTGGCGCGGCTCGCCGCCGCCCACCCCGGCTTCACCCTGCGCATCGAGCCCGGCCGGGCGCTCACCGCGTACTGCGGCTGGTACGCCACCGAGGTGCTGGATGTGAAGCACAGCCACGGTGAGGAGTTCGCCGTCGTCCGCGGCGGCACCCACCATCTGCGCACCCCCGCGACCAAGGGCCATGACCAGCCCTGCACGGTCCTGCCGTCCGACGCGCCCTGGCCGCACCCCTGGCCGCGGTCGGCGGCGCGGGGCGGCCAGGTCACCGTCACCGGGCAGCTGTGCACCCCCAAGGACGTCCTCGCCCGCAACGTCCCGGCGCCGGGGCTGCGGCCCGGCGACCGGGTGGTGTTCGGGGTCGCCGGGGCGTACGCCTGGAACATCTCGCACCACGACTTCCTGATGCACCCGCGCCCCGAGTTCCACTTCCTCGGCGCCGCGGAGCCCGGCACGACCGAGGAGGCCTGAGATGCTCCGCCCCAACGCGGTCCGGCAGCGGCTCGCCGCGGGCGAGGAGGTGCACGGCCTGTTCGGCACCCTGCCCGAGCCCGCGATGGTCGAGATGATCGGCTGCGCCGGCTATGACTTCGTCATTCTGGACACCGAGCACACCCTCGTCGACCCGCAGCAACTGGAGAACCTCATCAGGGCCGCCGAGACGACCGGGCTCACCCCCTTCGTCCGGGTCCCCGAGGCCGACCCCGGCGCCGTGCTGCGCGCCCTGGACGCCGGGGCGATGGGCATCGTCGTCCCGCACGTCCGGCGGCGCGCGGACATCGACGCCACGATCCGCGCCGCCCGTTACGCGCCCGAGGGCATGCGCTCCCTCAACGGCGGCCGGGGCCCCGGCTTCGGCCGTATCGACCCGGCCGAATACATCCGCCGGGCCAACGAGGAGATCATGGTCGTGGCGCTCATCGAGGACGCCGAGGGGGTCGACGCGATCGACGAGATCCTCTCCCCCGGCGGCGTCGACCTCGTCCTGCCGGGTCCCGGCGATCTCTCCCAGTCCTACGGAGTGCCCTGGCAGGTCCGGCACCCCCGCGTCCGGGAAGCGGTCGAGGCCGTCCGCGGCGCCTGCGCCCGTCACATGGTTCCGTTCTGCGCCATGTCCACCACGCCGGAGCGCCGCGCCGAGTGGCACGCCGACGGCGTGCGGGCCTTCGTCCTGGGCGAGGACCGCGATCTGACGGCGCGGGCGCTGCGCGGGCATCTGGAGCGGACCGCCGGGCGGGGGTGACGGCAACTCCATCGGCGGTATCCACTCGCGCTTCGGAGGGGTAACTGATGACCGGGTAACCGATCGTCCGAAGGAGCTGAGCGGGACATGGCCCAGAACACAGCATTCATGATCGCGGGAGCGGGGCTGGCCGGCGCGAAGGCCGCGGAGACACTGCGGGCGGAGGGCTTCGACGGCCCCGTTCTGCTGCTGGGTGACGAGCACGAGCGTCCCTACGAGCGTCCGCCGCTGTCCAAGGGCTATCTCCTGGGCAGCTCCGAGAAGGAGAAGGTGTACGTCCATCCGCCGCAGTGGTACGCGGAGCACGACGTCGATCTGCGCCTGGGCAACGCCGTCACCGCCCTCGACCCGGCGGCCCACGAAGTGACCCTCGCCGACGGCAGCCGGCTGGGCTACGCCAAGCTGCTGCTGGCCACCGGCTCCACACCGCGGCTGCTGCCGGTGCCCGGCGCGGACCTCGACGGGGTCCACACGCTGCGGCGTCTGGCGGACAGCGACCGCCTCAAGGACCTCTTCCGGTCCGCTTCCCGGATCGTGGTGATCGGCGGCGGCTGGATCGGTCTGGAGACCACGGCCGCCGCGCGCGCGGCCGGGGTCGAGGTGACCGTGCTGGAGTCGGCGCCGCTGCCCCTGCTGGGGGTGCTGGGCCCCGAGGCCGCCCAGATCTTCGCCGATCTGCACACCGAGCACGGCGTCGCGCTGCGCTGCGGCACCCAGGTCACGGAGATCACCGGCACGGACGGTGCGGTGGACGGGGTACGGCTGGCCGACGGCACCCGCATCGCGGCCGATGCGGTCATCGTCGGCGTCGGGATCACACCCAACAGCGAGGTGGCCGCCGCGGCCGGGCTCAAGGTCGACAACGGTGTCGTCGTGGACCAGCGGCTGTGCTCCTCCCACCCGGACATCTACGCCGCCGGCGATGTCGCCAACGCCTACCACCCCCTCCTGGGCAGGCACCTCCGCGTCGAACACTGGGCCAACGCCCTCAACCAGCCGCAGACCGCGGCCAAGGCCATGCTGGGCCAGGAGGTCAGCTACGACCGGCTGCCGTACTTCTTCACCGACCAGTACGACCTGGGCATGGAGTACACCGGCCAGGTGGAACCGGAGGGATACGACCGTGTCGTGTTCCGCGGCGACACCGGTGCCCGTGAGTTCATCGCCTTCTGGCTGTCCGGCGGCCGGGTGCTGGCCGGGATGAATGTGAACGTCTGGGACGTCACCGAGCCGATCCGGGCCCTGGTGGCGAGCGGGCGGGCCGTGGACCCCGAGCGGCTCGCCGATCCGGACGTACCGCTGGGCGATCTGGTCCCCTGAGCGGCGGCCGCCGGCCGATCTCACGTGGCGAGGCCGGCGACTGTGTGGCCGCCGTAACGACGGGTGATCGCTTGACGTGACACCTGGTTAACGGGCGGTTCGTACCGTGGAGCGGAGCATCCGACCACGAAGGGGACCGCCCGTGACCGCACCGGAACCGCCGGCCGAGAGCCTCACGCAGGTGCGGACGGCATGCTCGTACTGCGGCGTCGGCTGCGGGATCGTGCTGGATGTCGCGACGGGCCCGGACGGGCGGCGGACGGTCCGCAGGGCGGCCGGTGACAAGGCCCACCCGGCGAACGGCGGGCGGCTGTGCACGAAGGGTGCGACCAGCGCCGAGCTGCTCAGCGCGCCGGGGCGGCTGTCGACCGCTCTGGTGCGCGCGGACCGTGGCGACGAGCCGGTGGCCGAGTCGATGGAAACGGCGGTCAAGCGGACCGCCGCGCGGCTGCGCGAGATCGTCGACGAGCACGGCCCGGACGCCCTCGCCCTCTATGTCTCCGGTCAAATGACCCTGGAGGCACAGTACTTGGCGAACAAGCTCGCCAAGGGCTTCGTACGTACCCGGCACATCGAGTCCAACTCGCGGCTGTGCATGGCGAGCGCGGGCAGCGGCTACAAGCTGTCGCTGGGCGCGGACGGCCCGCCCGGCTCGTACGAGGACTTCGAGCACGCCGAGGTCTTCTTCGTCATCGGCTCGAACATGGCCGACTGCCACCCGATTCTCTTCCTGCGGATGATGGAACGGGTGAAGGCGGGCGCCAAGCTGATCGTGGTGGATCCCCGGCGCACCGCCACCGCGGCCAAGGCCGATCTGTTTCTGCAGGTCGCGCCGGGTACGGATCTGGCGCTGCTGAACGGTCTGCTGCACCTGCTGGTCGAAGGCGGCGCCATCGACGCGGAGTTCATCGCCGAGCACACCGAGGGCTGGGAGGCGATGCCGGACTTTCTCCGCGACTATCCGCCCGCGACGGTCGCGGAGATCACCGGGATACCGGAGGCGGACCTCCGCCGGGCCGCGGAGTGGATCGGCGCGGCGGGCGACTGGATGAGCTGCTGGACCATGGGCCTGAACCAGAGCACCCATGGCACCTGGAACACCAACGCACTGATCAACCTGCATCTGGCGACCGGCGCGATCTGCCGCCCCGGCAGCGGCCCGTTCTCGCTCACCGGCCAGCCCAACGCGATGGGCGGCCGCGAGATGGGCTACA
The DNA here is from genome assembly GCF_053611685.1 of Streptomyces sp. NPDC054786. Classification (NCBI taxonomy): domain Bacteria; kingdom Bacillati; phylum Actinomycetota; class Actinomycetes; order Kitasatosporales; family Streptomycetaceae; genus Streptomyces; species Streptomyces sp. NPDC054786. Next base: position 57,194 of record NZ_JBSHAW010000010.1, read on the forward strand.
TGGGGCCGGGCCTGCCCGGCCAGCGCTCGACGCTGGTGGCGGAGGACCGGGCGTTCGTCGAGGAGCTGTGGGGCCTGGAGGCGGGCACGGTACGGGCGGACGAGCCCGGCCGGGGGACCGTCGAGATGTTCCGGCGGATGGCGGACGGGGACATCAAGGCCTGCTGGATCATCTGCACCAACCCCGTCGCCTCGGTCGCCAACCGCCGGACGGTCATCGAGGGGCTGGAGGCGGCACAATTCGTCGTCTCGCAGGACGTCTTCGCGGAGACCGAGACCCATGCCTACGCCGATGTGGTGCTGCCGGCCGCCATGTGGACCGAGTCCGAGGGCGTGATGGTCAACTCCGAGCGCAATCTGACGCTGGTCCGGCAGGCCGCCGATGCCCCGGGCGAGGCCTGGCCGGACTGGCGGATCATCGCCCGGATCGCCTGCGAGATGGGGTACGAGGACGCCTTCGGCTACCGGAGCGCGGAGGAGATATTCGAGGAGATCAAGCGCGCCTGGAACCCGCGGACCGGCTATGACCTGCGCGGGGTGAGCTATGAGCGACTGCGGCACACCCCCGTGCAGTGGCCCAGCGCGGCCGCCGACGGACCCGACCGCAATCCGGTGCGCTACCTCAACGACGGCATCAGCCAGACCCTGGAGGAGCGGCCGGACGGCACCCGTCCCCGGCTGTCCTTCCCCACCGCCGGCGGCCGGGCCGCCTTCTTCGCCCGTCCGCATCTTCCGGCGGCCGAACTGCCCGACGACGACTTCCCCTATGTGCTGAACACCGGCCGGCTGCCGCACCAGTGGCACACCCTGACCAAGACCGGCAAGGTCGCCAAGCTGAACAAGCTCAACCCCGGCCCCTTCGTGGAGCTCCATCCGCACGATGCCCAGGCGCTGGGCATCGCCGAGGGCGACACCGTCGAGGTCGCCTCGCGGCGCGGCCGGGCGGTGCTGCCCGCCGTGCTGACCGACCGGGTACGGCCCGGGAACTGCTTTGCGCCGTTCCACTGGAACGATCTGTTCGGCGAGTACCTCAGCGTCAATGCGGTGACCCATGACGCGGTCGACCCGGTCTCCTTCCAGCCCGAGTTCAAGGTGTGCGCGGTGTCGTTGGCCAGGGTGGCGGGCGAGGCGGGGCGCGGGCAGGGAGGGGCCGGCGCGGCACATACGGGCGGCGCACCCGAGGCCGGCACGGCGCACGGGGACGGCCTGCCCGAGACCGGCGCGGGCCGGGGCGCCGGCCCGGAGGGTGCGGTGGCGGTGCTGTCCGAGGTGTTCCAGCTCGCCGGCTCCGCCCCGCCGGTGCTGGCCGAGCACGAACGCCGCTATCTGTCCGGCTTCCTCGCCGGGCTGGGCTCCGGGCGTACCGCCGGCACGCCCGTGCTGCCCGCCCAGGCGCCCCTGGACCCGGAGAGTGCGCTGTGGGTCAACGGCGTGCTGGCCGGGATGTTCTCGCGGGCGCCGGACGCCCGGCCGGCGACGGCGGCGGACCCGGCGGACGCCCCCGCCGAAGCGGACGGTGCCCCGCCCGCACGTACGGTCCTCGTCCTGTGGGCCTCCCAGACCGGCAACGCGGAGGAGGTCGCCACCGACACGGCCCGGCGGCTGCAGGGCAGCGGGCGGGACGCGACGCTGCTGAGCATGGCCGACAGCGCACCGGCGACGCTGCCACGGGGCGCCGATCTGCTCCTGGTCACCAGCACCTTCGGTGACGGCGACGCCCCCGACAACGGGGCGGGGTTCTGGGATGTCCTCAACGCGCCGGACAGCCCCCGGCTGGACGGTGTGCGCTACTCCGTCCTCGCGCTGGGCGACTCGTCGTACGACGATTTCTGCGGCCACGGCCGCCGGCTCGACGACCGGCTCGCCGAACTGGGCGCGGTGCGGCTGGCGCCGCGTACGGACTGCGAACCGGACTACGAGCAGCCCGCGGGACAGTGGCTCGACCAGGTGCTCACGGCTCTGGAGGCCGGGGCGGAGACGGGCGACGCCACGGACACCGGGACCGCCGGGGCGCCGGACCCCGCGGCGCCCGCACCGGATGCCGCCCCGGCTCCCGCGGCGCCCGCCGCCACCCGCCCCTCCAAGGCCGCGCCCGTCACCGTCCGCCTCGTCGGCAATCAGCTGCTCAGCCGTGCCGGGGCCACCAAGGAGGTACGGCAGTTCACCTTCGACACCCGTGACGGCGACGGCACCCCACTGGACTACGAGGTGGGTGACGCGCTCGGCGTGCTGCCGCGGAACTGCCCGGAGCTCGTCGCGGAGTGGCTGGCCGTCACCGGCCTCGATCCGGCCGCCGGCGTCGACCTCACCGGCCTGGGCACGGTGCCTCTGGGCGAGGCGCTGCACCGCCATCTGGACATCACCCGGATCACCCCCGGCCTCCTCCGGCTGGTCACCGAACGCACCGGTGACCGGGTCCTGAAAAAGCTGCTGCGGCCGGACAACAAGGGCGAGTTGGCCCAGTGGGCCTGGAGCCGTCAGGCCGTCGACGTCCTGGCCGAACACCCGGTCCGGGCCGGTGCGGCGGAGTGGGCCGGCGTCCTCAAGCGCCTGCAGCCCCGGCAGTACTCCATCTCGTCGAGCCCGCTGACCGATCCCGGTCTGGTCCGTCTGACGGTCTCCGTGGTCCGCTACGAAAACCGCCGGGGGCGCCCGCGGAAGGGCGTGGCCTCCACCTTTCTGGCCGATGCCGAGCCCGGCCGCCCGGTGCCGGTGTTCGTCCAGCGCGCTGCCCACTTCCGTCCGCCGGCCGATCCGGCCACCGCGATGGTGATGGTGGGCCCCGGTACCGGAGTCGCGCCGTTCCTCGGCTTCCTCGACGAGCGGCAGGCCCGCGGCCACCGCGCCCCCAACTGGCTCTTCTTCGGCGAGCAGCGCCGCGCCACGGACTTCTACCACGAGGAGGAGCTCGGCCGGCTGCGCCGCGACGGGCTGCTCACCCGGCTGGACACCGCCTTCTCCCGCGATCAGCGCGCCAAGGTCTACGTCCAGGACCGGATGCGGGAACACGGCGCCCAGCTGTGGTCCTGGCTCCAGGACGGCGCTCATTTCTATGTGTGCGGTGATGCGTCCCGGATGGCCAAGGACGTCGACCGTGCGCTGCGGGACATCGCCGTCGCACACGGCGGTCTGGCGGAGGAGGCGGCCGCCGGCTACGTCAAGCAGCTCGCGGCGGAGAAGCGCTACGTCCGCGACGTGTACTGAGGAGCCCGTCGGCAGGGCCTCGGGGCCCTCCGGCCGCGTCCTTCGCCTCGTGAACGGAGCGCCTCACGAACGCAGCCGTGGATTTTTTTCTTGAACGGGCCGACCAGGGGCATCCGACGGAGGATGGGGAGGAAGGAGAGCGCCATGACCTTGAGGACCATCCACGCCATGACCACCGAGCCGACGCCCAAGGAGCCGGGGCCCGTGCCGAGTGACCCGCACCCGGTGCCGCATGACCCGGTGCCGGCCGAGCCGGAACCGGATGAGCCGGGCCCGAACCCGGAGGAGCCGCCCGGCGCGGAGCCGGGCGACCACCCGGCTCCCGAACCGCCCGACTGAGCGGGAACGACCCCGGTTGCAGGCCCTGCACGCCCACAGCAAGGTGATGGAATGGTGCATATCGGTTACACGATGATGACAGAACAGGCCGGGCCCCGGGCGCTGGTCGAGCATGTGGTGGGCGCCGAGCGAGCCGGTTTCGACTTCTCGGTGACCTCCGACCACTACTTCCCCTGGCTGGCCTCCCAGGGCCACTCCCCGTACGCCTGGAGCGTGCTGGGCGCGGCGGCGCAGGCGACGGACCGCATCCCGCTGATGACCTATGTGACCTGCCCGACGACCCGCTATCACCCCGCCGTCATCGCCCAGAAGGCCGCAACCATGCAGCTGCTCTCCGGGGGCCGGTTCCGGCTGGGGCTCGGCTCGGGTGAGAACCTCAATGAGCATGTGGTGGGTGCGGGGTGGCCCGCCGCGCCCGTACGGCTGGACAGGCTGGCCGAGGCGATCGAGATCATCCGGGCGCTGTTCCGTGGCGGTGAGGTCACCCACCACGGCACCCACTTCGACGTGGTGCACGCCAGGCTGTGGGATCTGCCCGAGGTGCTGCCGCCGATCGGGGTGGCCGTCTCGGGCGCCCGGTCCTGTGAGATCGCCGGCCGGCTGGCCGATCTGGTCATCGCCACCGAGCCCAGGGGTGAGCTGCTGACCACCTTCGACCGGCACGGCGGCCAGGGCAAACCGCGGATCGGCCAGCTGCCCGTCTGCTACGACCCCGACCGGAAGGCGGCGGTCGCCCGGGCACACGAGCAGTTCCGCTGGGCGCTCGGCAGCTGGCCGGTCAACGCCGAGCTGCCGGGCCCGGCCGGCTTCGACGCGACCACGCGGTTCGTGCGGCCGGAGGACATCGCGGAGGCCTTCCCGTGCGGCGACGACGTCGGCCGCTTCGTCGACGCGGTACGCACCTATGTGGACGCGGGCTTCACGGAAGTCGCGCTGGTCCAGATCGGCGGCGCCCACCAGGAGCCGTTCCTGGAGTGGGCCGAGGCCGAGCTGCTGCCCGCACTGCGCACGCTGTGAACGTCCGTTGCACGTCACCTCGACAGGGAGATGAGCATGCACGATGCGCAGAACTCGGCTGGGGCGGGGACGGGCGGGGCACCGGTGGCGCCAGGGCCTCTCGACGCCACCGAGCTGCACCGTCTCGACGCCCACTGGCGGGCCGCCAACTATCTGTCCGTCGGGCAGATCTATCTGATGGCCAATCCCCTGCTGACCACGCCGCTGCGCCCCGAGCACATCAAGCCGCGGCTGCTGGGCCACTGGGGCACCTCGCCCGGCCTGAACCTGGTGCACACCCACCTCAACCGCGTCATCAGGGCCCGCGAGCTGGACGCCCTGTGCGTGTGGGGGCCGGGTCACGGCGGCCCCGCCGTGGTGGCCAACTCCTGGCTGGACGGCACGTACTCCGAGACCTATCCCGATGTCGGCCGGGACGGCGAGGGCATGGCCCGGCTCTTCCGGCAGTTCTCGTTCCCCGGCGGAGTGCCCAGCCATGTCGCCCCGGAGACCCCGGGGTCGATCCATGAGGGCGGCGAGCTGGGTTACTCCCTCACCCATGCCTACGGCGCGGCGTTCGACAATCCGGAGCTGTTCGTCGCCTGTGTGGTCGGCGACGGCGAGGCGGAGACCGGGCCGCTCGCCGCGTCCTGGCACGCCACGAAGTTCCTGGACCCGGTGCACGACGGCGCGGTGCTGCCGCTGCTGCATCTCAACGGCTACAAGATCGCCAATCCGACGGTGCTCGCCCGGATTCCGCAGGACGAGCTGGATGCGCTGCTGCGCGGCTACGGTCATGACCCGATCCATGTCACCGGCGACGACCCGGCGGCGGTCCATCAGGCGATGGCCGCCGCCATGGACGGTGCGCTGGACCGGATCGCCGCGATCCAGCGCCGGGCCCGCACCGAGGGGGTGACGGAGCGCCCCCGCTGGCCCATGATCGTGCTGCGTACGCCCAAGGGCTGGACCGGCCCGCACGAGGTCGACGGGCAGCCCGTGGAAGGGACCTGGCGCTCCCACCAGGTCCCGCTGTCCGGGGTACGCGACAACGCCGGGCATCTGCGGCAGCTGGAGAGCTGGCTGCGTTCGTACCGGCCGGACGAGCTGTTCGACGACGAGGGCAGGCCGCGCCCGGAGGTGCTCGCCTGTGTGCCCGAGGGGTCGCACCGGCTCGGCGCCTCCCCACACGCCAATGGCGGTCTGCTGCTGCGCGAGCTGCCCGTCCCGCCGCTGGAGCGGTATGCGGTGACGGTCGAGAAGCGCGGCAGCGAGCTGCACGAGCCGACCCGGGTGCTGGGCGGACTGCTGACGGCGGTCATGGAGGCGACCGCGGAGCGCCGCGACTTCCGCGTCGTGGGCCCCGACGAGACCGCGTCGAACCGGCTGGAGGCGCTCTATGACGCCACCGGCAAGGCCTGGCAGGCCACCACGCTCGACACCGACGAGCACCTCGCGCGCGACGGCCGGGTCATGGAGGTGCTCTCCGAGCATCTGTGCCAGGGATGGCTGGAGGGCTATCTGCTCACCGGCCGGCACGGGCTCTTCTCCAGCTACGAGGCGTTCGCGCACATCGTCGACTCCATGGTCAACCAGCACATCAAATGGCTGCGGACCGCGCGCCGGCTGCCCTGGCGGCGTCCCATCGCCTCGCTGAACTACCTGCTCACCTCGCACGTCTGGCGCCAGGACCACAACGGCTTCTCGCACCAGGACCCCGGCTTCGTCGACCACATCCTCAACAAGAGCCCGGAGGTGGTCCGCGTCTATCTGCCGCCGGACGCCAACACCCTGCTCTCGGTGGCCGATCATGCGCTGCGCAGCCGCGACTACGTCAATGTGATCGTGGCCGGCAAACAGCCGAGCTTCGACTGGCTCAGCCTCGACGAGGCCCGCACCCACTGCGCGCGCGGCGCCGGCGCCTGGGAGTGGGCGGGCACCGAGGACGGCACCGGCGAGCCCGATGTGGTGCTGGCCTGTGCGGGGGACGTGCCCACGCAGGAGACGCTGGCGGCGGCCGATCTGCTGCGCCGGCATCTGCCCGAGCTGACGGTGCGGGTGGTCAATGTCGTCGACATGGCCCGGCTGTTGCCGTCGGGGGAGCATCCGCACGGTATGCCGGACCCCGAGTACGACGCACTGTTCACCCGTGACAAGCCGGTCATCTTCGCCTACCACGGCTATCCGTGGCTGATCCACCGGCTCTGCTACCGCCGCGCCGGCCACGAGAATCTGCATGTCCGCGGCTACCGCGAGGAGGGGACCACGACCACGCCCTTCGACATGGTCGTACGCAACGATCTCGACCGGTACCGGCTGGTGATGGATGTCATCGACCGGGTCCCCGGCCTCGGGGTGCGCGCCGTCGCGCTGCGGCAGGCGATGGCGGACGTCCGTACCCGCCACCACGCCTGGATCCTGGAGCACGGCACCGATCTGCCGGAGGTCGCCGACTGGACCTGGGGGAACTGACGGCGCCCTGCCGGATGCCCCCTCCGACGGAGTGACGCGCGGCGCGGTGACGGGGCGGCCGGGCCCCCGCATGTGAGCCTGAGGCCCGGGTACCCGGGCCTCAGGAGGTGCGCGGATGGCTCGACGGCTGACGGCCGGCGCCGAACTCATCGGCTGGTGGGCGGGGTTGACCGGACTGTGGATCGTACTGATCGGTCCCGTCGACACACTGGAGTGGGCGGTCGGCGCCGGCGCCGCGCTGCTCGCCGCCGCCGCGGCCTGCGGAGCGCGCCGCGCGGTGGGGCGCCGATGAACGGCTGGACCGCCGCGGCCACCGCCCTGCTGCTGTGCGGGGTCACCCCGGCCGCGTACGGCGCCGCCACCGGTCCGGTCCGGCGGCGGGTGCCCGCCCAGAACCTGGCGACCACGCTTCTCAGCCTGGTCTTCCTGCTGCTGGCCCAGGGGTACGGGCGCCCGGCGTATGTCGATCCGGCGCTGGTGCTCTCGGTCCTGGGGCCGGCCGGCACGCTGCTGTTCGTGCGGCTGCTCGCCGACCGGCTGGCGGACCGCCCGCCCCGGCCGCGGTCCCTGTTCGCGGTCACAGCGCTCACCTACGCCGCCGTTCCCGCGGTGGTGCTGCCGCTGTGCGTGGTCACGGGCCCCGGCAGGGCGCTGGTGAAACTGCTGGTCATCGGCGTGCTGTTGGTGCTGGGGAGCCGGGTGGCCGCCCGGGCGGTGACCGCCGCCGTCACCTCGGGGCACGGCCGGACCGGGCCCGCGGAAGGGATGTCCGATGGCTGACGATCTGCCGCTGCTGCTCGGCCTGCTCCTGGTGGCCGGCGCCGGGACCGCCACCGTCCTGGTGCGCGACCCGGTACGCCAGTCCTTTCTGCTGTCCCTGCTCGGCCTGGCCCTGGCCACGGTCTTCCTGCTGCTGCAGGCCCCCGATGTCGCGCTCTCCCAGCTGGCGGTGGGCTGCGCGCTGACCCCGCTGATGGTGCTGCTGTCCGTACGCAAGGTGCGGCGCAAGGCGCGCAGCGAGCGCCGGGAGGAACACGAATGAGCATGAGGCTGCGGCTGTGGGTGCTGGCCGCCGGCGGCCTGGGGGTGGCCGTGCTGCTCCTCGTGGCCTGCTTCGGGCTGCCGGCGTTCGGCGGCCTGTGGCATCCCTACGGCGACCGCGCCGTGCATGCCGCGCTCGCCCGGCACACCGCCAACACCCTCTCCTCCGTCAATTTCGACCAGCGCGCCTTCGACACCCTCGGTGAGGAGTCCATCCTGTTCGGCGCGGTCCTGGGCACCGTGGTCCTGCTGCGGCAGACCCGCGACGAGGACCGGCTGCCTCCGGAGCCGGTCCCGGTCGCGCCGCCGGTACGCCGCTATGCGCTGATCGCGCTGCCCGTCACCCTGCTCATCGGCCTGTACGTCATCGCGCACGGTCAGCTCAGCCCCGGCGGGGGCTTCCAGGGCGGGGTGGTGGTCGCCACCTCGCTGCATCTGCTGTACATCGCCGTGGACTACCGGGCACTGGAGCGGATCAGACCGGTCGGCACGTACGAGGTGGCGGATGCCGCCGGTGAGGCCGCCTATCTGCTGGTGGGCGCGGCCGCGCTGCTGACCGGGGCGGCGTTCCTGGCCAACTTCCTGCCCTACGGCACCTTCAACACCCTCTCCTCCGGGGGCACCGTTCCGCTGCTGAACGCCGCCATCGGCGTGGAGGTGGCATGCGGCGTGGTCGTCCTGCTGGCCCGTTTCCTGGACCAGGCCGTGGAGATCGAGAGCGACGACCGGGACGGCGAAGCGGAGGTCAGGACGTGAGTGTGCTGCCGTATGTGATCGCGGCATGGCTGTTTCTGATCGGCTGTTACGGGCTGGCCACCAGCCGCAACCTCATCCACGCCGTGGGCTGCCTCGCCGTCTGCCAGGCCTCGACCTATGTCCTGCTGCTCGCCATCGGGTACCGGGACGGCGGCACCGCCCCGGTTTTCTCCGACATCACGCCGGGCTCACGCCCCGTCGTCGACCCCGTCGTCCAGGCCCTCACCCTCACGGACATCGTCATCGGGGCGACCGTCACCGCGCTGCTGCTCTCCCTGGTCATCCAGGTCGCCAAACGGCACCGGACAGTGGACCCGGACGAACTCTCGGAGCTGCGGGGGTGACCGTCGCACAGACCCTGCCGCTGATCGTGGCCACTCCGCTGTTCGGCGCGGCGCTGGTGGTCGGAGCGGGCCGCCGGCTGCCCCGGTACGCGGCGGAGGTGCTGGGGTGTCTCTTCGCCGCGGGCACCGCGGCGCTCGCGCTGTGCGCATCGGCCGCCACGCCGTCGTCCACCGCGCGCCCCGCGGAATGGCTGGGCGGCTGGCGGCCGCACGGCGGGGCGAGTGTGGGCATCGTGCTGGTCGGCGACCGCATCGGTCTCGGCCTGGCCGCGCTGGTCTCGCTGCTGGCGCTGGCCGCTCTCGCCTACGCCTGGCGGTACTTCGACGAGCCGCCACGGCGCCATGCGGGCTCCTTCCCCGCCCTGGTGCTGCTCTTCCAGGCGGGCATGTGCGGCTTCGCGCTCACCGGGGACCTCTTCAACGCCTTCGTCTTCTTCGAATTGATGGGCGTCGTCGCCTACGCACTGACCGGCTACCGCGTCGAGGAGGCCCGCGCCGTCCAGGGGGCGCTGGTGTTCGGCATCGTCAACTCCCTCGGCGCCTATGCCACCTTGCTGGGCATCGCCCTGCTCTACGCCCGGACCGGTGAGCTCGGCCTCGCCCAGATCGGCAGCGCCCTCGATGCGCACCCCGGCGGCCCGGACGCGCCGGTGATCGCCGCCTTCGTCCTCGTCGTCACCGGTCTGCTGGTCAAGGCCGCTGCGGTGCCGTTCCACTTCTGGCTGGCCGATGCGCATGCGGTGGCGCCGACGCCGGTGTGCATGCTGCTGTCCGGCGTCATGGTCGAACTCGGCCTGTACGGCACGGCCCGCATCTACTGGACGGTCTTCGCGGGGCCCGGCGGCATCCCGGCGCCGGACGCACACCGGACGCTGCTGACCCTGGGCGTGCTGACCGCCGTGCTGGGGGCGGTGCTGTGCTGGCAGCAGCGCCATCTCAAGCGCCTGCTGGCCTATTCCACCGTCGCGCACGCCGGACTGTTCCTGGTGGGCCTCGCGGTGCTCACCCCGGAGGGACTCGGCGGCGTCGTCCTGTACGTGCTGGCGCATGCCGGGGTGAAGGCCGCGCTCTTCGCCTGTGTGGGCATTCTCCTGGACCGGTTCGGCAGTGTCGACGAGCTCCAACTGCACGGCAGAGGACGTGAACTCCCCTGGGCCGGCGTGCTGTTCGGCATCGGCGGACTGGCGCTCGCCGGGCTGCCGCCGTTCGGCACCGCGCTGGGCAAGGCCGTCATCGAGGAGGCGGCGGGCGGCTGGGCGACGGCGCTGTGCGTCCTGGTCTCGGCGGTGACCGGGGGCGCGGTGCTACGGGCCGGGGCGCGGGTGTTCCTGGGGCTGGGGCCGGTTCCGGAGAGCGAGGCCCCCCGGCCCCGCCCGGCGGACGCCGCCGAGGAGACGACGGGGGAGGCCGAGGAGCCGGAGACCAGCGGCGGGCGGCTCTCCCGCGTTCCGGACAGCATGCTCGTCGTGCCCACGGTGTTGCTCACCGGGGCGCTGGCGGTGGGGCTGGTCCCGGGCCTGCGCACGGGCGTCGGCCGGGCCGCCGACGCCTTCACCGACCACGCCGGATACCTCGCGGCCGTCCTGTACGGCCGGGTGGCGGAGCCCGCACCCACTCCCCCGCCGCACTGGTCCCTCTCCGGTGTGCTGTGGGGCCTGCTGGCCACCGCCGCGGCCACGGCGCTCGCCCTCCTGGCCGTGCGGCGCCCCGCACTCCGGGAACCGCCCCGCTGGGCCACACCACTGCGCCGGCTGCACTCCGGTCACGTGGGCGACTACGTCGCCTGGTTCCTGGCGGGCGTCACCCTGCTGGCGGCGCTGATCGTGTGACGGGGGCGGCCGGTTTCGTGCGTCGCCCCCGGTCCCGGTTCAGGCTCCCGCCGACTCCCGTACGTCCTCGACGACGGACCGGTCCAGCGCCGCGCGTACCAGGCCCGAGGCGAAGGCGGCGGCATCGTCCGGCCCGACCAGCCGCGCCAGCTTCCCGCTGTCGCCCGGCAGGCCCAGCCGCTCCGCCCCCTGGACGGCCTTGGCGTCGAGGTACGGGGCGAGTTCGGGCCAGACGCCCTGTACCTCGCGCAGAAAGATGTCGCAGCCCGCGGGCCCCAGGCCCGGCACCTTCCGCAGTGCGCGGCGCAGTGCACCGGTGTCGCCGCCGGCCTCCTCCCGCATCCGCCGCAGATCGCCGCCGTACGTGTCCAGCAGCAGCGTGGCGCCGTCACCGAGCTGGGTGGCGGTGCGCTCGTCGTAGCGCCGGTATCCGCCCTCCCCCAGGGCATCGACCCGTTGCTGCCAGGTCGCCTCCGCCATCCGCCGCGGAGTGCGCATCCCCGCGTCGAACAGGGCGCGCGCGGACGCCACCGCCACGGACGCGCGGATCCGTGCGCTGAGCAGACCGGCCAGCACCAGCACCTGATACAGCGGCTGGGGAGTGTTCCCCAGCCGGATCCCGCTCTGTGCCGCAAAGGTCTCGCCGTGCCGGTCCAGCAGTGTGTGCGCAAGGGCCCGCTGTCCGCCGCGGGGGCTCACGGTGCGCCCCCGTGGAGACGCAGGAGGTCGAGAGAGGAAGTGCGGGCCACGTCTTGTCCTTTGCCGTTCCGGTGGGTGATCCGCTGTCACCGTCCCCGGTCCGACGGGCGGGAAAACGCCGCTGCTCCGTGAGGCGCAATGCTTCCGCGTCAGGTGCGCGGCCGTGTCCGAGCGGCTACGCTCGCGTCGGCTGTCCGACCGACGACGGGGAGGCGACGCTTGTCCCGGGACGCTGACGCTGCGCATCACTCCACCGGTCGACCGGAAGCGGACGGGGGCGAGGGCCAGGACGCCAGGACCGCGGTCACCGTTTTCGTGGCGCTCGGTGCCAATCTGGTGATCGCCCTGGCCAAGGTGCTCGGTGGGCTGTTCGCGGGCTCGCCCGCGCTGCTCTCCGAGGCCGCGCACTCGGTGGCCGACAGCCTCAACGAGATCTTTCTGCTCGCCTCGCTCAAGCGCAGCAAGCGCGCACCCGACAGCAAACACCCCTTCGGCTACGGCAAGGAGCGGTACTTCTGGTCGCTGCTCGCCGCCGTCGGAATCTTCGTCATGGGCGGCTGTTTCTCCGTCTTCCAGGGCATCGAGGCACTGCGCTCGGGCAGTTCGGAGACCCATACGGGCTATGTCGTCGGCCTCATCGTGCTGGCCGTCGCGCTGGTCGCCGAGGGCGCCTCGCTGTTCCGTGCCCTGATGCAGGTCCGCGGCCGGGCACGGCAGGCCGGCCACAGCATGCGGGAGGCGATCCGCGCGGCGGACGACCCCGCGTTGCGGACGGTGCTGGCCGAGGACTCGACCGCCTGTTTCGGTGTGGTGGTCGCCATGGTCGGCATGGGACTGCACATGATCACCGGCTCGGTGCAGTGGGAGGCCTGGGCGTCAATGATCATCGGCGTGCTGCTGGTGTTCGTCGCCTACCAGCTCGCCAAGGAGTCACGCGGCCAGATCATCGGGGAGGCCGCCGACCCGGCGCTGCGCCGGGCCATCCGGGAGTTCCTGGAGGAGCAGCCGGAGATCGACACCGTGACCACACTGCTGTCGATGCGGCTGGGGACCCTGTCGACGCTGGTCGCGGCCCGTGTCGATCTCGTCCCCGGACTGGACAGCGAGGAGGTCGAAGAGGTCCTGGTACGGCTGAAGAAGGCCATCCGGGAGAAGTGGCCGATCGCCGACCAGGTCTTCCTGGATGTCACCGAAGCCTCACCGGGGGACCGGGAACGGGCCCGGCGGGAGCGGCGCCGGCTCGACAGGGCGGTGGACGGCGAGCCCGAGGACGAGGCGGAGCAGCGGCAGGAGGAGGCGTGAGGACGGGCCGGGGCCGGCCGGTCGGCCGCGGACCGACCGCCCACCGGGCCCCGCTCAGCGCAGGGACCCGCTCACCGCAGCGCCTCCAGCCGCCTTCGTGCCGTACGCAGCGAACGCCCGCGGGCCGGCACCCCGGACCACGGACGTGACCTCGCCTGCTCCAGGACGCCGGCGACATCCCTCAACGACCAGCTCTGCGCGGTGAGTTGCGGATCGTCGAGCTGCTTGCGGCTGATCGGCGCGGCGACCGGGGCGCCCGGCTCGGGCCGCAGCGACCACGGGGCGACGGCCGTCTGCGCATAGGCGTTGCGCTGCACATCGAGGTAGAGCCGGTCGCCGCGCGACTTCTTGCGTACGGCGGTGGTGAGCCGGTCCGGGTGACGCCCTGCCAGCACTTGAGCCACCTCCTGGGCGAACCCGCGCACCGTGTCGAAGTCGCTTTTGCCGTCCAGCGGAACGGTGACATGCAGCCCCTTCGAGCCGGTGGTCATCAGGACAGCCGGCAGACCGAGCTCGTCGAGCAGCGCGCAGAGCTGCCGGGCGGCGTCCCGTACGGCCGCGAAGTCCGGGCCGGGCGGGTCGAGATCGAACACCAGCCGGTCCGGGTGGTCGGGCCGGTCGGCGCGCGACAGCCAGCGGTGGAACGTGAGACATGCCTGGTCGGCGAGGAAGAGGAGGGTCGCCTTGTCGTCGCAGACGGTATGGGTGACGGTGCCGCCCTCCTTGGTGACCCGCACCCGCCGGATCCAGTCGGGGTAGTGGTCCGGGGTGTCCTTCTGCATGAACTGCGGGCCGCCCAGCCCCTCCGGGAGCCGTTCCAGCATCAGCGGCCGCCCCCGCAGCTGCGGGACCATCGATGCGGCCACCCGGCGGTAGTAGCCGACGACATCGGCCTTGGTCAGGCCGTCGTCGGGGAACAGCACCTTGTCCGGCCGGTGGATCTTCACGGTGCGGCGGCCCGCGCGCACCGTGTCGGTGCCGGTGTCTGTGGCATTCATGCGGGCCGGGTTACCCGCTCCGGGCCGTCCTACGCTCGCGCGTCCGGGTGGCAGGGCGCGCGGGGCGTCCGTTCGCCTCCCGTGTCGCCGAGTGGTCCGCACCGTCGCAGAGTGTGTACGTACGCCGGGCCGCCGGGTTCCGTGCGTATCGCCTCGCATGGCCGGCGCCGGACCGGCAAGGAGACCAGCAGGCCAGGCGGAGCGAGCGTGAGGCGCTCGGCCGCCGAGGAGCGACGCGTGAGGAGCTTTTGACCGTGCGACAGCCACCAGGCCCGCCAGGCCCCACCCATCCGGATCCGGTTCCGCCCACTCCGGGTCCGGGCCCCGGACCGCCCGGACCCACGCCGGGACCGGCACCCGGCCCGGTCCCCGCTCCGGGACCCGATCCGGTGCCCCCTCCGGTGCCGGCCCCCGAGCCGGATCCGCTCCCGCCGAATCCGGCACCGCCGACGCCGGGACCGGAGCCCGGACCCGCGCCCGATCCGGTCCCCGCGCCGGGCACCGCACGGCGGACCGAACGGCCGCGCCTTGGGGGGCAGGCCCTAGACTGACCGGCACTGATCCAGCCTCCGAGGAGCCGTATGAGTGCCGTCCGCCCGCCGTCGCGTCCCGCCGGACGGCAGCGCGACGCGGCGCGGACGCGGACCGAGATTCTGGACGTCGCCACGGAGGAGTTCGCGCGCCTGGGCTACACCGGCGCCCGGATCGATGAGATCGCCGCCCGGATCCACACCACGAAGCGGATGATCTACTACTACTTCGGCAGCAAGGAACAGCTGTTCACCGAGGTGCTGGAGCGGGCCTATGCCGTCATCCGCGAGCAGGAACAGCGCATCGCCGGACCGCTGCTCGCCGGGCATCTGGACCCGGCGGCCGCGATCCGGCACCTCGCCGAGCTGACCTTCGACCACCATGAGGCGCATCCGGACTTCATCCGGCTGGTCACCATCGAGAACATCCATGAGGCGGAGCATCTGGCCGCCTCGCAGACGCTCGGTGAACTCAATTCCCCGGCGATCGAGATCATCGGCCGCATCCTGGCGGAGGGACGGGCGCAGGGAGTGTTCACGGCGACCGTGGACGCCGTCGATCTGCACGCGATGATCAGTTCGTTCTGCTTCTTCCGGGTCGCCAACCGGCATACCTTCGGCGCGCTCTTCGGACGCGATCTGACCGCGAAGGACCGCCGGGACCACTACCGCACGATGCTCGGCGACATGGTCCTGGCGTATCTGACGAGCGGGAACGCTTCCGCCGACCGGTGAGCCGGGGCGGGCGGCGCCGCAAGCGCCCCGCCGCCCGCCGCCGTTCGTCCCTCACTCGCCGCTCCCCCTCACGGCAAGAGTCTCGGTGAGATGTCTTGACAGTGACAGCAGCCGGACAGCACGATCCCAGCGCAACAACTAACTACCTAGTACGTTAATTGCCTGAGGAGCACGTGTGTCCGCTCGCTCTCCCCGCAAGGCCGCCGTCGCCGCCTGGACCGGCAGCGCCCTGGAGTACTACGACTTCTTCCTGTACGGCAGTGCCGCGGCCCTGGTCTTCCCGCATGTCTTCTTCAGTCCCGACGACCCCGCGACCGCCACCCTGATTTCACTGGGAACCTTCGGCGTGGCCTATGCGGCCCGGCCGCTGGGCGCGCTGGTGCTCGGGCACGTCGGCGACCGGCTCGGACGGCGGAAGATCATGGTCTTCACGCTGGTCCTGATGGGCCTGTCGACCTTTGTCGTCGGCTGTCTGCCCACGTATGCGCAGGTCGGCACCGCGGCTCCGGTGCTGCTCGTCCTGATGCGGGTCCTCCAGGGCCTCTCGGCGGCGGGCGAGCAGGCCGGCGCGAACTCGATGACCCTGGAACACGCCCCGGAGACCCGGCGGGGGTATTTCACCAGCTTCACCCTGAACGGGACCCAGGCCGGCCAGATCCTGGCGACCCTCGCCTTCGTCCCGGTCGCCACACTGCCCGAGGAACAGCTCTACACCTGGGGCTGGCGTCTTCCGTTCCTGGTGAGCGCCGTGGTCGCGGTAGCCGGCTATGTCATCCGGCGGAAGCTGACGGAGACCCCGGCCTTTCTGGAGGCCTCGGCGGCCGCCGAGGTGGCCGGGCTTCCGCTCGTCCATCTGCTGCGCCACCACTGGGCCGATGTGCTGCGGGTGGTCGCGGCCTCCCTCATCGCCACCGTCCAGACCGTCTTCACCGTCTGGGCCCTGTCCTACGCCACCGGGGACCACGTCGGTCTCGACAAGTCGACGATGCTGTGGGTCGGGGCGCTCGCCAACGCCGTGGCACTGCTCGCCATTCCCCTGTGGGCGCGGCTGTCGGACCGGATCGGCCGCAAGCCGGTTTTCCTCACCGGTGCACTGGGTTCCGCCGTGATGATCTTCGTCTATCTGTGGTCGCTCTCCACCGGCAGCTATCCGCTCGTCTTCACCACCGGCATCCTCTGTTTCGGCGTCGTCTACAGCGCGGCCAACGGCAGCTGGCCGTCGTTCTACGGCGAGATGTTCAGCACCCGGGTCCGGCTCTCCGGAATGGCCATCGGCATCCAGACCGGCTTCGCGGTCGCCGGGTTCGCCGTCTCCTTCGCCGAGCGGATCGCCGGCCCGGACGGCTCGAACTGGCCGGGCGTGGCGGCCTTCACGGCGGGCATCTGCCTCCTCAGCGCCCTCGCTGCGGCGACCGCACGGGAGACGCACCGGGTGCCCACCGCGGACCTGGGGACCAAGCGGACCGTCGCCACGCGCCGACCTGTGCACACAATGAACTAACCAGTTCGTACATTAGTCTGGATGCTCCACGCATCTCTGCACGGGAGAGAAACATGCCGAACCCCGCCACCGACGGGACGCTCGCGGCCCCCGTCCTGGTCCTCAACGGGCCGAACCTCAATCTGCTCGGACTCCGCGAACCCGAGATCTACGGACCCGACACCCTGGCCGACATCGAGGCGCTGTGCCACCGCACCGCCGCCGACCACGGGCTGGCGGCCGACGTACGGCAGAGCAACCACGAGGGCGTCCTCATCGACGCCGTGCAGGAGGCACGGACCGCGCACCGCGGGATCGTGATCAATCCGGCCGGCTACAGCCACTCCTCCGTCGCCCTGCGCGATGCGCTGGCCGCGGCGGACGTCCCCATCGTCGAGGTGCATCTGTCGAACATTCACCGGCGCGAGGAGTTCCGGCACTTCTCCTATGTGTCCGGTGTCGCCGATGCCGTGATCTGCGGTGCGGGTGCGCACGGCTATGCGCTCGCGCTGGCCCACCTCGCCCGTCTGCTGGAAGGGAGCCGATGACCCCGGTGACGACGTCCGCCTACCTCACCGGGCTGGTCGGATCCGGCATCGGCCCCTCGCTCAGCCCGGAGCTGCACCAGCGCGAGGCCGACCGGCACGGTCTGCGGCTGCTCTACCGCACCCTCGACATCGACGTCCTGGGCGGCGGGCCGGAATCGGTCGGCGAGCTGATCAGCGCCGCCCGCACCCTCGGTTTCGACGGTCTCAACATCACCCACCCCTGCAAGCAGCTGGTGATCGAGCACCTCGATGAGCTGGCGCCGGAGGCCGCGGCCCTCGGCGCGGTCAACACCGTCGTCTTCCGCGACGGGATGACCATCGGCCACAACACCGATGTCACCGGCTTCGCCCAGTCCTTCAGCCGGGGGCTGCCCGGCGCCGCGGCGGACCGGGTCGTCCAGCTCGGCGCCGGCGGAGCCGGTGCGGCCGTCGCCCATGCGCTGCTGGCCCTGGGCGTGGACCGGCTCACCGTGGCCGACCGCGACCCGGCCCGCGCGAGCGGCCTCGCCGACGCGCTGAACCGCAGGTTCGGCGGCGGCCGCGCCGCCACGGCGACGAGGGCGGGACTGCCCGGCGCGCTGGCGGACGCCGACGGCCTGGTGCATGCGACACCCACGGGGATGGCCGCCCACCCCGGACTGCCGTTGCCGGCCCGCCTGTTGCACCCCGGGCTGTGGGTGGCGGAGGTCGTCTACCGCCCGCTGGACACCGAACTGCTGCTCGCTGCAAGGGACTTGGGGTGCCGGACGCTGGACGGCGGCGGTATGGCGGTCTTCCAGGCCGCGGACGCCTTCCGGCTGTTCACCGGCCGTGAGCCGCACCCCGAGCGGATGCTCGACGACCTCGCCGCCCTTGTCGCCCCCGCCTGTGAGGACGCCCCCCATGCGTAAATCCATCGCCACGGTCTCGTTGAGCGGCTCGCTCTCCGAGAAGCTCACCGCCATCGCCGCCGCCGGTTTCGACGGGGTGGAGATCTTCGAGAACGATCTGATCGCCGGTCCCCTCAGTCCCGAGGAAGTACGCTCACGCACCGCCGACCTGGGGCTCACCATCGAGCTGTACCAGCCCTTCCGCGACTTCGAGGCGGTGCCCGAGGGCCTGCTCGCGGGCAATCTGCGGCGCGCGGAGCACAAGTTCGCCCTGATGGAACGGCTGGGCGCCGACCTGATGCTGGTCTGCTCCAGCGTCTCGCCCCGGGCGGCCGACGACGATGCGCTCGCCGCCGCCCAGCTGCGCCGGCTCGCCGAGCGCGCCGCGGCACACGGCATCCGGATCGCCTACGAGGCGCTCGCCTGGGGCCGGCACGTGGATACGTACGACCATGCCTGGCGCATCGTCAAGGAGGCCGACCACCCCGCGCTGGGCCTGTGCCTGGACAGCTTCCACATCCTCTCCCACGGCGGCGACCCCCGGGGCATCGAGGAGATCCCCGGTGACAAGCTCTTCTTCCTCCAGCTCGCCGACGCTCCGCTGATGGCGATGGATGTGCTGCAGTGGAGCCGCCACTACCGCTGCTTCCCCGGCCAGGGCGGCTTCGATGTCGCGGGCCTGGTGCGGCATGCCGTCCGCGCCGGGTATACGGGGCCGCTGTCGCTGGAGGTGTTCAACGACGTCTTCCGGCAGGCGGACGCCGGCCGGACCGCGGTCGACGCGCTGCGCTCCCTGCTCAGCCTGGAGGAAGCGGCGCAGACCGGTGCGCTGCCCGCCCCGGTCGTACCGAGCGGCTTCGCCTTCGCCGAACTGGCCGCCGCCGACCCCGAGCCGCTGCGCGGCCTGCTCGGTGCCCTCGGCTTCGCCCGCACCGGCCGGCACACCGGCAAGCCCGTGGAGCTGTGGCAGCAGGGCACGGCCCGCATCCTGCTCAACGCCGCCGGTGCCGACCGCAGGGAGGGACCCGGGCTGGTCGCCCTCGGCCTGGAGACACCGGAGCCCGGCGCGGCCGTGCGGCGCGCCGAGTCGCTGCTCGCACCCGTCGTCCCGCGCCAGCTCAGAGGGCAGGACGTACCGCTGGACGCGGTGGCCGCGCCCGACGGGACCGAGCTGTTCTTCTGCCGTACGGCACAGCGCGACCACGCCGACTGGACGGACGACTTCGCCGCCGCCCCCGGCCCGCCCGGGGCGGCGGCGGGCCTCTCCCATATCGACCATGTGGCCCTGACCCAGCCCTGGCACCACTTCGACTCGGCGTGCCTCTTCTACCGGAGCGTGCTGGGCCTGCGGCCGGACGAGAGCCTGGAGCTGGCCGATCCCTACGGGCTGTTCCGCAGCCGCGCCGTGGCCGGCGCCGACGGCGGGCTGCGGATCGCCCTCAATGTGGCACCGGGCCCCGGGGACCAGGGGGCCCGGCCGCAGCACATCGCCTTCGCCACGGACGACATCGTCGCCACCGTCCGCCGGGTACGTGCGGCCGGCGCCGCCCTGCTGCCCCTCTCCGACAACTACTACGACGACCTCGAAGCCCGCCACGACCTGGACCCCCGCACCCTGGCGGCCCTGCGGGAGCTGGGGATTCTCTACGACCGCGACGAAGACGGCGAGTTCTGGCACTGCTACACCGCCACCGTCGGCCGGGTCTTCTTCGAGATCGTCCAACGCACCGGCGGCTACCGGGGGTACGGCGCCCGGAACGCCACCGTCCGGCTCGCCGCCCAGCGCGCGGCGGAGCAGCGGGGGAACACCGCGAGGATCTGACGAGGCGGCGCTACCGGCATTCCCGTACGGGATCGTTAGGCTCGGCGGGTGGGGATCACCGAGGAGCGCGCCGAAGGCGCGGGACCGTTCACCACCCGGCTGACCTGGCGCCTCGAAGCGGGCGAGACCGCCGTATGGGAGTCGCGGGCGGCACGCAAGCGCGGGACGCTCGCGGTGCGGCCCGCCGGGGCCACCGAGAGCAGCGCCCGGCGTGCCGACACCGCGACGCTGAACCGTCTGCGCAGGCTCAACGGCATCGCCGCGGTCTCCTTCACCGTCGGCGGGACGCTGTTCGCCGTCGGTGCGGCGCTCGCCCAGTTCAGCTCGGTGAGCTCCACCGTGACCGCCACCATCTACTTCATCGGCGGCGCACTCTTCACCCTGGGCGGCTATGCCTCACTCGTCCAGACCATCAACGCTCCGCGCCGGGAGAGCACGGCGGGTTCACTGACCACGCACCACTTCCGGTGGTGGAGCTATGAACCGGGCCGGATCGACTGGCTCAGTACCTTCGTGCTGTTCGCGGGGACGCTGGTGTTCGGCATCAATCTGCTGGATTCGTTTCTGCAGGGGCTCACGACCCGGCAGATGAACCGGCTGATCTGGGCGCCCGACATGATCGGCTGTCTGCTGTTCCTGATCTCGGGGCAGCTGGCGATCGTCGAGGTCTGCCATCGCCCGCTGTGCCTGCACCGGCGCAGCCTCGGCTGGTGGATCGTCGCGGTCAATCAGCTCGGTTCCGTGCTCTTCATGGTGGCCGCGCTGGCCGCTTTCACCCGCCCGGAGACCGGCAGCCTGGTCAGCGTCGGCATCGCCAACTGGGGGACCCTCACCGGAGCGCTGGGCTTCGCGGTGGCCGGGGTGCTCCAGGCCTTCGAACGTCCTTGACATGCGGCTGACCGGTACGTGTGCAAACGTGGAATGCACTGCACGACGGTCGGCAGGTCCAGTTCGGACGGCCAGGTTTCTCAAGTGAGGAGTGACCCATGGCCACTCAGAAGCACAGCGTAGGCGGTTGGACAGCTTTCGCCGCAGTTCTGATGATCTTCGGTGGCGCAATGACGTTCCTGGAGGGCATCTCCGCCATCGCCCAGGACCACCTCTTCGTCACCTCACGGAACTACGTATTCTCCTTCAGCCTCACGGGCTGGGGCTGGATCCATCTCATCCTGGGCATCGTCATCTTCCTCGCGGGTATCGCACTCATGGCCACCGGTGCGCTGTGGGCGCGGACGGTCGGTGTCATCCTGGCGGGCTTCGGTGCGCTGGCAAACTTCCTGTGGATCCCCCACTACCCGTTCTGGGCCATCGTGCTGGTCGCCATCAACATCTTCATCATGTGGGCGCTGTGTACGGACAACCATCACGCCCCGGCCACCCGGTGACCTGAACACCCTCCCCGGCCCCGGCCATGACCTCTGGACTCACCCCGCAGGAACGCGCGGAACAGGGCAGGGCACTTCGCTCCGAAGTGCCCCGCTCCCGTCATGCGGAGTTCAGCCCCACGGCCGGCCGTGACGATCCGGTGGACATCATCGAGCGGCAGTCGGCCCTCCGCGTACCGGAGTTGGTGCCCCTTCGCTACGGTCGGATGCTGGAGTCACCGTTCCGCTTCTACCGCGGCGCCGCCGCCATCATGGCGGCGGACCTGGCCACGACGCCGTCCACGGGGCTGCGGACCCAGCTGTGCGGGGACGCCCATCTGCTGAACTTCCGGCTGCTGGCCTCCCCCGAGCGCCATCTGATGTTCGACATCAACGACTTCGACGAGACCCTGGCCGGTCCGTGGGAGTGGGACGTCAAGCGGCTGGCGGCCAGCTTCGCCATCGCGGGGCGCGGGAACGGTCTCCCCGGGAAGGTACGGGCCGACATCGTCCGGGCCGTCTGTGCGTCCTACCGCGAGCAGATGCGCCGCTACGCGGACATGCGCACCCTGGACGTCTGGTACGCCCATGCCGATATGACCGATGTGGCGGCCGAGGAGGCGCAGCAGCTGGACAGCAGGGGCCGTGCGCGGCTGTCCCGCACCATCGAGGAAGCCCGTACGCGCGACACCATGCAGGCGTATCGCAAGCTGACCCGGAGCCGCGGCGGCCGGGTGCGGATCGCCGCCGATCCGCCGTTGATCGTGCCGCTGGACGATCTGCTGCCGGACGCCGAGCGTGACCAGCTGGAGGACCAGATCCGGCAGCTGGTCCAGAGATACGGACGCACGCTGCGTTCGGACCATCGCCGGCTGCTGGAGCAGTACCGGGTCGTCGACATGGCGCGCAAGGTCGTCGGGGTCGGCAGTGTGGGCACCCGCTGCTGGATCGTGCTGCTGCTCGGCAAGGACACGGACGACCCGCTCCTGCTGCAGGCCAAGGAGGCCGATGAGTCCGCGCTCGCCCCTTACGCCGGACAGGGCCCCTACACCAACCAGGGCGAACGCGTCGTGGCCGGCCAGCGGCTGATGCAGGCCGCCGGCGACATCTTCCTCGGCTGGGAGCGGACCACCGGCATCGACGGGCGCCAGCGCGATTTCTATGTACGCCAGTTGCGTGACTGGAAGGGCATCTTGCCCACGGATGTGATGGTGCCGGCGGGCATGCGGCGGTTCGCCGTGCGCTGCGGGGCCACCCTGGCCCGCGCGCACGCCAGGTCCGGCGACCGGATCGCGATCGGCGCCTACCTCGGCAGGAGCACGGCCTTCGACGAGGCGCTGGCGCGGTTCGCGGAGCGCTACGCGGACCGCAACGAGCTCGATCACCAGACGCTCATGGAGGCGGTCCGGGCCGGCCGGGTCACCGCCGCGGCCTCCTGAGCGGGCGGGAACAGCCGGGCGGGCGGACGGCACCCGAGCACCGCGCCGAGGGCGCACCGGGACCGCCGCCACCCGATTGGCACACCCGTAATCGCCCGGGATGTACCCTCCGTCCGCCCCGCCTACCATGGTGCCGAATGGCTCCGATGAAGGCGGCCCCCATGCGCCCCACGGCGAAGTTCTCCATCAGCTTCGGCCTGGTCACGATCCCGGTCGCCGCGTACAACGCCACGGACAGCTCCACGTCGGTCAGCTTTGTGCGGATCCATACGGCGGACGGCGGCCGGGTGCGCAATCAGCCGGTGTGCTCGCTGGAAGGCGTCGAGGTCACCCCGGACGAGATCGGCCGGGGCTACCGGCCCGACGACGGCGACACCGTCGTACCGCTGAGCGACGACGATCTGGACGCGCTGCCGCTGCCGACCGCGAAGACGCTGACGATCCTGGCCTTCGTGGCCGGCGGTGACATCGACCCGCTGCAGATGGGCAAGGGCTACTACCTGGGTATCGACAGCCCCGCCGCGGCCAAGCCCTACGTGCTGCTGCGCGAGGCGATGGAGCGGCATCAGCGCGTCGGGCTCGGCAAGATCGCGCTGCACGGGCGGGAGACGCTCGCCATGATCCGCCCCATGGAGGGCGCGCTGGTCATGCAGGTGCTGCTGTGGCCACACCAGATCCGCCCGATGGACGGGGTGCTGCCCGAGCGCCGGGCGGAGGTCGCCCCCGCCGAGGTGGCGGCCGCCGAGACACTCATGGACTCCTTCGGCGAACTGTCGGAGGCCGATGTGCACGATCACTACCGTGAGGCGCTCGAAGAGATCGTGGCGGCGAAGCTGGCGCATCGCAAGCCGGAGTTCCCGGCCGGTGAGGAGCAGCCGACCGGGCAGGTGATGGACCTGATGGCGGCCCTTCAGGACAGTGTCCGCGCGGCCAAGAAGTCCCGCGGCGAGGACGAGGACGCCGAGGGCGCCGGGTCCGGCCGCACCGCGAAGAAGAGCACCGCGAAGAAGACGGCAGCGAAGAAAGCGGCAGCGAAGAAGTCCACCGCCACGAAGACCGCCGCCAAGAAGACCGGGGCGAAGAAGACCGGGGCGAAGAAGACGCCCGCGGCGACGAAGACCGCGAGCAGGGGTGGGCGGCGGGCCGGCTGAACCCCGTCCGGGGCCCCGGGCCCTGCCCCGCATTCACACATAAGGCGGCCGCCCTCGGGTACGCGACCCCTCAACAGGGCTCGCTGCCCGGACAGTTAGGGAGGCTGACACCATGGGTATCGGTGGGTGCATCGGTCTGCTCGCGGTGGGAGCGATCCTCACGTTCGCGGTCGACTGGCATGTGGCCGGGATCAATGTCGACCTGGTGGGGATCATCATGATGATCGTCGGCGTCATCGGCCTCGCCACATATGTGAGCATCCTGAAGCGGCGGCGTACCCAGCCACCGTCCCCCGGTGCCCCCGTCGTCGATGTCGAGGACACCCGCTACTACAAGTAGTCCCCCGTGTGGGGGCTGCGCTCCGCCGCGGGTCCGGCCGTCAGCCGCAGGAAGTATGGGGCTTGGGCAGGGTGCCGCTCAGCAGGAAGGCGTCGACATGGCGCCGTACGCAGGGGTCACCGGTGGTGTAGGCGGCATGCCCCTCACCGCGGTAGGTCAGCACGACGCTGGAGTTGCGCAGCTCACGGGCCATGTTGAACGCGCCCTGGTAGGGGGTGGCCGGATCGTTGGTGGTCGCGACGAGCAGAAGGGGCGGCGCGTCGGGCGCCGCGACATCGCGGGAGGCGTCGTCGCCCGCAGCGGGCCAGTTGTAGCAGTCCAGCAGGGTGGGCGCGATGTCCGGGCCGAAGAGCGGGGAGGCCTCGGTGAGTTCACGCTCCGCGCGGGGGTAATCGTCTGCGCCATAGCGCTCCGAGGTGTCCCGGCAGGAGATCGCCCGGAGGGCCAGCTGGTCCTGCGGGGGTAGCTCGTCCTGGCCGATTCGCCGCGCCGGGACGCTGTCGGAGTGGGCGGCGCTGCCCGCATGCGCGTCGCTCAGGCGGAGGATCCCGGAGCCGCCGCCGTGCCGCAGCTGTGCCAGCGCCTGCCGCAGCGCCGGCCAGTCGCTTCTGCTGTACAGGGCCTCGCGCAAGGCATACACATAGCTGGTCTCATCCACCGTCTCCCCCTTCACCTTCATCGGCTGCTCGCTCAACTGCTGGTACCACTGGCGCAGTTGGTCCTGCGCCTTGCCCTCGTCGGTGCCCAGCGGGCAGTCCGCCTGACGGGTGCAGTCGGCGGCGAAGTCGTCCAGTGCCCGCTGGAAGCCCCGGGCCTGGGACAGGGCGGTCTGCCAGGCGTTCTTGGTCGGGTCCTCGACGCTGTCCAGGACCATCCGGCCGACCTTACGGGGGAACTCGTGGGCATAGACAGCGCCGAGCTTGGTGCCGTACGAGAACCCCAGGTAGTTGAGCTTGTCGTTGCGGACCGCGGCGCGCAGGACGTCCATGTCCCGGGCCACATCCTGGGTGCCGACCCACCGCAGCAGCCCGCCGGAGTAGCGGCCGCAGGCCTCGTTGATGCGCTTCTCCTTCGCGGCGAGGCTGTCGTCGGCGCCCGAGCCGGGCGGCGGGGCGAGCTTGCTGCCACAGGAGACCGGTTCGGTATGGCCGGTGCCGCGCGGATCGAAGCTGACGATGTCGTAGCGCTGCCCCAGCTTGGCGAAGGAGCTCCCGCTGTCGATCAGATAGTTGACGCCGGAAGCACCCGGCCCTCCGGGGTTGAGCACCAGCGAGCCGAGCCGTTTGCCGGGCCCGGTCGCCTTCAGCCGGATCAGCTGGACCTGCATCGTGCTCCGCCCTGGGTTGCCGTAGTCCCGCGGCACCTCCAGCCGAGCGCACTCCAGACGTTTCCGGAAGCCGGGCGGCTGACCGGCACCGTCGCTCTGCGCACCGCTCTGCAGGTCCTGTCCGCACCGTTCCCAGGACAGTTTCTGCTGGTAGAAGGACGTCAGATCCGGGTCATCGGCTGCCGCCGCGACGGGAGTTCCGACGAAGGCGGCGAGCAGCGCCATCACCGCCGCGACGACCGACGGCCGGACCGCCGGCCTGCGCCGGCGAACACGCCGCGCTCCCCCTACTCCCACACGAGACGGTGCACGGCGTGTTCCCGGCATATTCCGAGCGTAGGGCCGTTGCTCAGCTCCCGCACACCTGCCGTGCTGCCGCTGCCGCGCGGTGCCCCACCGAGGGCTGTCGCGCCGTGGCCGGGAGGCGCGAGGCTTCCGTTGCTGCGCATGTGACCCGTAGGGCGGGCCGTACCCACGCCCGTCCAGGGGGCGTCACCGCCGGTTGCCGTACGTGCCGCGCCCGCGTACGCCCGCCACGCAGCAGGACCGGCCGCTTCCACAGGGTGAGCGCACAGGGCCCTTCGGACCGCTCGGGATGCGCAGGTCACGACAGCGATCACTCTGGAGGTAGGGCTGAAAGGTATGCCGCCCAGTGGCGGCCCCTGTACAGACGCCGATCGGCTGCATGTCCGGGAAAAGGTGACGTACCCATGAATGACGGAACCAAAATTCTGCTGGCCGCCGCCCTAGCCGGCGGCTATGTGCTGGGCCGTACAAAAAAGGGCCGGTTCGCGCTGACGGCGGCGTCGTATATCGCCGGGCGTCAATTCGGGCTTGAACCGCGCCAGCTCGTGGCCCAGGGAATGCGCAAGCTCAATGAGATCCCCCAGGTCGCGGAGCTGGGAGACCAACTGCGCGGAGAAGTGATGGATGCCGGCCGGAAGGCCTTGACGACGGCCGCCAACCGTCGTCTGACGACGCTCGCAGACACCCTCCACGACCGGTCCCTCAAGCTCGATGGCATCGGGCTGGAACCGGAGGAGGACGAGGAAGAGGAGGACGAGGGGGAGTACGCGTACGACGAGGAAGAGGAGCCGGAGGAGGAGGGGCCCGAAGGCGAGTACGAGGAGGACGAGGACGAGGAAGAGCCCGAGGAGGAGTACGAGGAAGAGGAAGAAGAAGAGGAGCCGGAGGAGGAGCCCGAGGAGCGGCCGGCTCGGCGCACCCCGCGGGCCGCTGCGAAGCCGGAGCCGCGCAGGCGCGCGTCGGAGGCGAAGCGGGAAGCCCCGGCGAAGAAGCGCGCGCAGCAGCCACCGGCCAAGAAGTCCGCCGGGAAGAAGGCCGCCGCGGGACGGACGGCCGCGAAGAAGACGGCGCCCGCAAAGAAGACCGCAGCCAAGAAGACCGCGGCGAAGACCACGGCGGCGAAGAAGACCGCCAAGAAAGCCCCGGCCAAGAAGGCGGCCCCGGCCAAGGAAACCGCGGCAAAGAAGACGGCAGCGAAGAAGACAGCGGCGAAGAAGACCGCGGCCAAGAAGACGGCCGGGCGGACCGCCGCCAAGAAAGCTCCCGCGAAGAAGACCGCCGCAGCCAAGAAGGCAGCACCCGCGGCGAAGAAGGCCGCCAAGAAGACATCATCGCGCACCCAGCGGCGGAGGTAACCGGTCATGGCCAAGACGGGACAGGACAACGCGGACTCGGGACTCGACCGGCTGCGTGACGAACTAGGGGAATATGCGACGAAGTGGGTGGGCAACCTGGCCGAACGGGCCGGGGACAAACTCATGGATGTGACGGGCCAGCTCACCGACGTCGCCGAAAACGGCGGATCACTGTCCAAGATCGCGGGCAATCTCCTCGGCGGCGACTCCCCCGTCAAGGCCGCCGTCAAGGGCACGGCGGAGAACGTCAAGGACACCGTGGTGGGGAAGGCCAAGGATGCCTTCGGCGGCGGGAAGAAACGCAAGTCGGGGGACCAGAAAGTCACCAACATCATCGAGGTGCTCGATGTCGGGGTGCCGCTGCGCACCGCCTACGACCACTGGACGCAGTACGAGAAGTTCAGCGGCTTCACCAAGGGCGTACGCAATGTGTCGCTGCACGACGAGACGACCAGTGACTGGAAGGCCAAGGTGGGTCCCTCGACCCGGGGCTGGAAGGCGACCGTTCAGGAACAGATTCCGGACGAGCGCATCGTGTGGACGTCCGAGGGTGCCAAGGGATCGCCCCGGGGTGCCGTCAGTTTTCACGAACTGGCGCCCAGCCTGACCCGCATCGTGCTGGTCGTCGAGTACTACGCCTCGGGATTCTTCGAGAAGACCGGAAATATCTGGCGGGCCCAGGGACGCCGACTGCGGCTGGACTTCAAGCACTTCCAGCGCTACGTCACCCTCACCGACGAAGAGCCCGAGGGCTGGCGCGGGGAAATCCGCGACGGCGAGGTCGTACGGACTCATGAAGAGGCCGTGGAGGAAGAAGAGGCTCAAGACGCCGAGGACGCCGAGGACTACGACGGCGAGGAGGAGGACGAGGAAGCCGAGGGCTACGACGACGAAGGCGAAGAGGACGAGGAGGAGGAAGAGCCCGAGGAGGAGTACGAGGACGACGACGAACTCGGTGAAGAGGAGGAGGAAGACGAGGAGGAAGAGGAATGAGAGCGAGGACATATGGGCTCGCGAGCGGCAGCGGAACCGCTGCCGGGGCCGCCGCCCGCGCCGCGGAAGCCGTGGTGACGTCCCTCGACGCGCCGGCCCGCTGGGAGAAGCTGGATGCGCTGGCCGGTCCGTTGCAGCGGCTGGTGCGCGGCCTGCCCCTGGGGCGCTACCGCGATGTACTGCACGGTCTGCCGATCGGTCATCCGCTGCATCCGGCCCTGGTGCAGGTGCCGATGGGCGCCTGGCTGTCCGCCGCGGTGCTGGACGTCGTCCCGGGGACCCGGCGCGGTGCCCGCCTCCTGGTGGGGGTGGGTGTCGTCACGGCCGTGCCGGCCGCGTGGGCCGGCTGGGTGGACTGGGCCGAGCAGCACGAGGACCAGATGCGTACGGGGCTGGTGCACGCGGCGTCCATCGCCGTGGCCGTCGGGCTGTACACCCGGTCCTGGGTGCACCGCGGCCGCGGCCGTACGGTGCGGGGCAAGGTGCTCGGGTTCGCGGGACTGTGCGCGGCCGGCACCGGCGGGATGCTCGGCGGGCACCTCGCCTACCGGCAGGCCGCGGGCGCCAACAAGGCGGAGCCGGTGCCGCATCTGCTGGACGAGGGCTGGCACCCCGTGGGCAGGGTCGAGGACTTCCCGGTCGGCGAGGCGGTGCGCCGGGAACTGGGCGAGGTCCCGTTGCTGGTGGTCCGCCAACCGGGCGGGCACATCCATGTCCTCGCCGGGCGGTGCAGCCATCTCTCGGGGCCCCTGCCGGAGGGCACGATCACCGACGGCTGTGTGGTGTGCCCCTGGCACGGCAGCGTCTTCCGGCTGTCGGACGGCGCGAACGTCCGTGGCCCAGCCACCGCTCCCCAGCCGTCCTTCCAGGTGAGCGTGGACGGCGAGGGCACCGTTCACGTACGGCTGCCCGGCGCCGGCTGACCCCTTCGCGGGTCCGGTCAGCGGCCGTGGTCCTGGCGCAGCTGCTGGTTCATCGAGAGGGCCGCGCGGCGCCGTTCGGGGCCTCCGGCGGCACCGGGCCGCCTGACTGGCCGAACGCTCCTTGGCGGGTACGCCCGGCGCGGTAGGCGTCCCCCGCCCTTGGCTGTCCGGGAGTCCCGCCGGGTCCGGGGGCGAATGCCCAGCTCAGCGGCTCATGCGCGCCTCACGCCACGCCCCGCCGCCCGTTAGCGTCGAAGTCAGCAGGTGATCGGCGCCTGAGGTCGTCCGCGGGACCGCCTGCCCGCCTGTGCCGACCGGCGTCCAAGGGAAGGGATCGTCATGCGCGTACTTCCGGCCGCTCCCTCGATCGAAGGGCTCACCGCTGTGGTCACCGGCGGCTCGCGGGGGCTCGGGCTGCTCCTGGCCCGTCAACTGCTGCGGCGCGGCTGTGATGTCGTGCTGCTGGCCCGCGACGAGGCCGAACTCGGCCGGGCCGTCGGCAAGCTGGCCCAGTGGCGCGGCGGCACGGTGCGCGGTGTGGTGTGCGATGTGCGGGACCGGGCCGCGGTGCAGGACCGCCTCTCGGAGATCGCCAGGGACCACGACGGGCTGGACATCGTCATCGCCAACGCCGGCATCATCCAGGTCGGTCCGGCGGACGCACTCGGCCCCGACGGATTCCAGGACGCGATGGACTCCGTCTTCAACGGGGCGCTGAACACCGCGTTCGCCGCGCTCCCCCACCTCCGGCGCAGCCCGGCCGGCGGCAGACTGGCCCTCATCGGGTCCGTCGGGGGTCTGCTGGCGGTGCCGCATCTGCTGCCGTACTCCTGCGCCAAGTCCGCGGTGGCCGCGCTGGCCGACGGGCTGCACGCGGAGGAGGGCGCGCACGGCGTCACCGTGACGGCGGTCCACCCCGGCCTGATGCGCACCGGGTCGCATCTCCATGCCCTCTTCGGCGGGGACCGGCGCCGGGAGTACGCCTGGTTCTCGGCGCTGGCCGGGGCGCCGATGCTGTCCATGAACGCCGAGCGGGCGGCCGAGCGCATCGTGTCCGCGGTGCAACGGCGCCGTCCACGCATCGTGCTGACGCCGGCGGCCCGGCTCGGTGCCAAGGCGCACGGGCTGGCGCCGGTGACCACCACCCGGCTGGTGTCGGCGCTCTCCCGGGTCCTGCCCCGCGACGGCGCCCGCGGCACCGTCGACGGGTCGACAGTCGCGGCCGGGGAGCAGCCGCCGGCCCGGCGGCTGCGCAGCGTGCTCGGCGCCCTCAACGACCGGGCGGCCGACCGGTTCAATCAGCGCTGAGGACGTCCCGTAGAGCCGTGCGGCCCGCGGCCGCTGCGGACGGAAAGCGGGGGCCGGGCGCGTGTTTCCGGACGGAGTTACCGGGCACCCGGGATTTCACCGCAGGAAGAGCCCACCTGTGGTGAAAGGAGAGTTCACCGTGGCTGCGAGCAATTCCCCCGAGTACACCGTTCCCGGCATGACCGAGGACGAAGGAGGAGAGGTCATCGGACGGCTGCGGCAACGGCTGCATGCGCTCAATGACCTGGCACTCACCCTCAAGCATGTGCACTGGAACGTCGTGGGTCCGCACTTCATCGCCGTCCACGAAATGCTCGACCCACAGGTCGAGGCCGTCCGCTCCATGGTCGACGCCACCGCGGAACGCATCGCGACGCTGGGCGGCTCGCCGACGGGCACGCCGGGGGCCCTGGTCGCCGAGCGGGCCTGGGAGGACTACTCCGTCGGACGGGCACAGGCGATCGAACACCTGGGGGCGCTGGACGTCGTCTACTCGGGGATCATCAAGGACCATCGCGCGGCGGTGGCCGCCACCGACGTGACCGATCCGGTGACCCAGGACCTGCTCATCGAGCATCTGCGGTCGCTGGAACTGTTCCAGTGGTTCGTCCGGGCGCATCTGGAGAGCGCCGGCGGCAAGCTCAGCACCGACTCCGCCGACGGGGAGTTCGCGGCGGGCCGCGCGGCCGTCGACGAGGCGCGGCGCCAGCCCTGAACCGGCTGCCGGGTGTCCCCCCGGCCCATGGGGCGCCGGCCCCGCCGTCGCACGCGGTGCGGCGGCGGGGCCGTGCCGGTCAGTGCTTGAAGGTGTCCTTACCCTTTTCCACTGCCTGCCGCATTCTTCCCATGGCCTGTTCCGCCTTGCCTTTCCGCTGAAGGCTTTTGTTGCCGAGGGCCTTCCCGGTCGTTTCCTTGGCCTTTCCCTCGACGATATGGCCGATGTTCCTGGTCTTCTTACCGATGTTCATCGCGTACTCCTTCGGGTTCATTCGGCAGGGGGCAGCAACGTCCCGAGCGGCCCGAGATCCAAGTTCAGATCCTGCATCGAAAGGTCGTAGCGGGCGCAGAGTTCGACCATGCGGTCGTGGAGAATCATCAGCGTCGCTCCCAGGCGTTCCTCCTGTTCCTCGGTGAGATCTCCGGCGTCGACCCGCTGCAGGGCCTGGCGTTCCATGAGCTGGCGCAGCAGCTCGACGAGGGTGAGGACGAGCTTGATGAGGTCCCGCTCCACGGTGTCGGGGTCGGCGCTGACCCGGTGGGCCGGCCTTCGTGGTCCCGGGCCGGCCGGGGGCTGGACGTCCTGCGGTGTCGGAGGCAGCAGCCGGAAGGCGCGGGCGGCCGCATCGGCGACATCGTCGAAGCGGTTGCCGGGGCGGCGGTCACCGGCTGTCATCGTCGTCCCGTACCAGGGGTGCGGTGGAGCGCCACGGGGAGGGGTTCTGTTCGCTGATGGAGACGATCAGCGCGCGCAGCGAGATACGTACGAGGTCGATGTCGGCGATGGAGAGGACGATGTCTCCGGTGAGGACCACGCCGCCGCTGAGCAGCCGGTCCAGCAGGTCGATCAGCGCGATCTGCCGGTCCGGCAGGGGCTCGTCCGCCTGTGCCGGCGGCCCGCCCGCCGCCCTCACGGGGCGGCTCGCTTCAGCGCTTCGGCTTCGGGGGGCGTGGCGAAGGAGTACGGGGCCCAGGGCCCGGTGACCTCGACGCGTACTCCGGGCAGCCCTTCGCCGGCCCGGAGGACGTCGGCGCGGAAGCCGTCGCCGTGCTCCAGCGGCACGAGGTAGGCGTCGTTGATGACGTTCTCCCCCGGGCCGCGGGCGAGTTCGCCCTGCTGCACCCGGTGCTGGACCCGGTCGACCGCATAGCCGCGGGCCGCGTCCTCGACGCGCCGGGCGACCTCTTCGGCGTCCCGGTAGGCGTCTTCACGGGCGTGCCGCTGCGCCTTGCGGTGGCTGAGGTAGGCCCGCCCGGGGCTCAGGTCCGCGTCCGCGGGCGGCTCGGCGGGCCGGTCGGTGGCGGCGGGCGCCTCGACATAGATCTTGACGCCCCACTCCGTGTGCGCGGCCAGGTCGGACAGCCGCTCGCCGAACGCCTCCTGGCGGGCGTCGAGCATCTGCCGCACCCGCTCGTCGTCGAGGTACACCGTCGCCAGACGGAGCGGCAGGACGGTGGTGTGCGCGGCCAGCGCCTCGATCACCCGGTGGTGGGCGCGGGCCACCGACTCCAGCCAGTCCAGATCCTCCAAGTGCGCGCGCAGTGCGGTCTCTTCGAAGTCCTGCTCGGGTACGGGGCTCACGGCGACCACCACCTCGCCGTGGTCTCCTGCGCGCACCAGATGCACCGGTCCGTCCGCGACCCCCGGCAGTCCGGTCAGCGCCTCCTCCAGGGAGCCGTCGGCGTCCTGCGCGACGGCGTAGGCGTAGGTGATGGCCTCGGTCATGACTCGTCCCGCCGCTTGCTACGGGGGCCGGGCCCGGCCCGTTTGGCGCGTGGCGTGCGCGAGGGGCGTGAGGGGCGGCGGGTGGCGGCCGGACGGTCCTCCTCCTCGGCTTCCTCCTCGTACTCCCCGGCTTCCTCCTCGGCTTCGTCCTCACCTTCCTCCTCGTACTCCTCGGCTCCCTCCTCGTCCTCGGCCGGGGACAGCTCGGTGTCCTCGCGCAGGGCCGCGATCTCGGCGCGCAGCCGCTTGTTCTCCTCCGCGAGCGAGTGGTGGCCGTCGGCAGCGCGGGAGGAGAGTGACGGGTCGTGCTCCCACCAGTCGATGCCCATCTCCTTCGCCTTGTCCACCGAGGCGATCAGCAGGCGCAGCTTGATGGTGAGCAGTTCGATGTCCAGCAGATTGATCTGGATGTCGCCCGCGATGACGATGCCCTTGTCCAGGACCCGCTCCAGGATGTCGGCGAGATTGGCCGAGGAACCCTGGCCGCTGTACGGGCCGGCCCTGGACGGGTAGTCACCCATCCTCCTGGCGACGGGTTCGTTCACGGCCGCTGCACCTCGATTCCCTCATATCCCGGCCTGGCGACGGGCGCGCGGGTCCACGTCCCGCCGCCGCGCCGGCCGCCGCGGTCAGGTGTCGGTGCCCTGGACATGGGCCCTGATCTCGTCCAGCCGGTCCAGGAGTTCGTCCTCGCGCCGGTCGAACGTCTCCTCATCGATCTCTCCCGCCAGCAGCGCCCGTTCCAGCTCGGCGAGTTCCCGCTCGACGGGTTCGGGGTCGTAGTACTCGTTCTCCGCGGCCTCCAGGGCGCGTTCCATGACCCAGGCCACGCCGCGCACCGGCGCCAGCGGAAAGGTGGCGAGTTGGCTCAACAGGCCCATGAGACCTCCCTAGACGAAGCTGTAGGCGGGGAGCGGGCCGAGCAGCCGGAGGTCGAAGTCCTCCCCCAGCTCCTTGGCGAGATCCTGCTCGGCGGCGAGGAAACTCTTCTCGTTGTCCCGCTCCACGAGGAAGGACACACTCAGGAAGTCGTTCCCGGCCGGCTGGGACCCGCTTTCCTCCCGGGCGAACCCGCGCAGCGCATCGAGGACTCCGCCGGCCAGCCGGTCCTGCCGTGCCTGCACTTCCTTGGAGATCAGTTCACCGAGGGCGAGCGGCAGATCCGGGCTTCCGGTGCCGCTTCTGATCTGTTCGTTGAGCGCACGGGCCTCATCCGATTCCTGAAGGATCTGCCGCAGCATCGCGTCCTCGTCCTGGGCGGCCTTCAGGTGGTATTCGGCGCAGCCCGCCAGCGCCTCCAGCCGCTCGGCGAACTCCTCCGTACGCTCCTCCAACACCTCCCGCACCGCCTCGTCGTCGGTGGTCGTGAAGCCGAACTGCAGGGGCAGGACCGACCCGTCGGCCATCAGCCGCTCCTGGACGGCCTGGTGGGCGGCGAGGTCCCGGCGTTTGGGACGCAACTCCTCGGGAGCGTCGCTGACGACCGCGGAGAGCTCCTCGGTCCGTACTGTGCGCAGGGTGGACGGGGGCTTTCCCACCCCGTCCAGGCCGTCGAGTCGTTGTGGATGGGTGGTCGCGACAATGGAGTAGACGTAGACGGACATCGCTCATTCCTTTCGGCGCCGGGCCGGCCGGCGAGCCGGCCGCTCGCGCCGCTCGGCGGGCTCCTTGTGCCTCTCCTCGTGCTCCTCGTCCCCGCCGCCCTTGAGGGCGTCGGTCACCGCTTCCGCGGCGCCGGACAGGGCACCTTTGGCCTTGCCGTGCGATCCGCCTTCGGTGACCTCGCCGACGATGTCCGTCAGCTGGGAGGGCGCCTTGCGCCCCTCCTCCAGGTCGAGGCGGTTGCAGGCCTCGGCGAAGCGCAGGTAGGTGTCGACGCTTGCCACGACGATGCGGGCATCGATCTTGAGTATTTCGATGCCCACCAACGACACGCGCACGAAGACGTCGATGACCAGCCCGCGGTCCAGAATCAGGTCGAGGATGTCGTAGAGATTTCCGGAGCCCACTCCGCCGCCGGTGGCGACGGATCCTCCGCCTTGCGGCACCACAGTCACGGTGCCTCCCTTCATCGGCTCACTCCGGCCTGTGCGGAGTGGCCGTGTCGTTCGCCTGGCGAACGGTCTGCCGTGGCAACCCGGGCCTCAACGCCGGTCGATCTGGCCTCGGGTGTAGCGGCGGGTGCGCTCATACGCCACCAGTTCGCCCTCCTTGTCCAGCACCACCCGGTAGGTCGCCATCACGCTGGTGGTCCCGGGGACACGTTCCAGCTCCAGGACCTCCACGTCCGCCTGCCAGCCGTCCTCCGTCGGCTTCACGGCGGAGACGGACTCCGGCGACCGGCCCAACAGCTCCTTGAGCTGCTCGGCCGCGTACCGCATGGCGCGCGGCGCGGAAACACGGCGAGCCGCGCGCTCCGTTTCGCTTTCGCTCTCGCGGCTGCCGGCCCGAACGCTGCTGGATTTCCTGGCGGTCTTTTTGGCGGTCTTCTTACTGGACGGACGCCGGACTTCTCCGGTCTCGTCCTCTTCGTCTGCGGCCATGTTCTCTCTCCGGAATCGGAGGCGACATGCTGCCCGCGCCACTGCAAAGAGACGCCCTTACATGATACGTGGCCTGAGCTGAGCGCATCTTGGGCTGTTCGGCCAGGCCAGGCCCGCATCGGCGGCCCCGGTAACGAGTGCCCCGGCCCGGTCGGCGGCGTAACGTCAGCACTGTCCCGGGAGAGACGCCATGACGGTCTCGGCACGGGGAGAACCGGCGCGCCGGAGTGAGTGTCGATGGCACGACAGCTGTGTGAAGGTGTGCGATGACCGGCGGTACCGGATCCGATCCGGTGGGCCGGGCACTGCTCCGCGCGATGCGGGAGACCGGGGCGACCGCCGCGGGGCTCTATGTGCTGGCGGCCGACGGGCCGGTCCTGCAGCTGACGACCATGAGCGGGGTACCGGCGCCCTTCCTGGAGCCCTGGAGCCGGGTGGCGCTGGCAGCGCCGATCCCGGTCGCCGTCGCGACGCGCGAACGGCGCCTGGTGTGGGCGGGCGGCCAGCAGCAGCTGGCCCGTGACTTCCCCCGCGTCGCGGTGGCCGTGCCCTACGACTTCTCGCTGGCGGCGGCTCCGGTCGGGGACGGAACCGCGCCCCGGGGCGCGCTGCTGTTGCTGTGGCCCGCCGGCCACGCACCGCTGCTGTCGGCGGACGAACGCAGGGCGGTGGAGGTCGCCTGCGGGCGCTTGGCGGGGCTGCTCGACGAGCGCCCCCGGCCCGATGGCTCCGCTCCCCCCTCCGATGCGCCGCGGGTGCTGTCCATGCCGCCGGCGCGGACCGTGGGCCCGGACGAGGCGCTGGCGGCGGTCGACTACCTGGAGCGGCTGCCCGGCGGCTGCTGCGCCCTCGACCTGGAAGGACGCATCACCCTGGTCACGACCGGCGCGGTGGAACTGCTCGGCGAGCAGGACTCCCGGCTGATCGGCTCGCGCCCGTGGGAGACCCTGCCGTGGCTGCGCGACCCGGCCTTCGAGGACCGCTACCGCGCCGCGGTGATCAGCCGTCGGCCGACGTCCTTCACCGCCTGCCGGCCACCGAATCTGTGGCTCGCCTTCCGGCTGTTCCCGGACGGCAGGGGCCTGAGTGTGTGGATCAGCCCCTCGGGCAAGGACTACGGCCCGGTGGAGCCCTATCCCACACCGACCGACGTCATGCCCACACGGGCCGGCCAGATCTACCACGTGCTGCACCTCGCGGCCGCCCTCACCGAGGCCGTGGGGGCCCAGGACGTCGTCGATCTCGTCGCCGACCAGATCGTGCCGGCGTTCGGGGCCCAGGGCGTGATCATGTACGCGGCGGAGGCGGGCCGGCTCTTGACCATCGGCCATCGCGGCTACTCCGCCGAGGCCGTCGCCGCCTTCGAAGGTGTCGCCCTCAGCGCCGCCGGCAGCCCCGCCGTCCACGCCCTCGCCACCGGGGAACCCAGCTTCTTCACCACCCCCGAGGAGATGGAACGCGATTACCCGGGGCTGCCGCTTCTGACGGGCAAGGCGGCGCGGGCCGTGCTGCCGCTGATCGTGTCCGGCCGTCCGGTGGGCTGCTGCATCCTCTCGTACACCCGGCCCCGCACCTTCAGCCAGGAGGAACGCCAGGTCCTCACCTCGCTGGCGGGCCTGATCGCCCAGGCCCTCGACCGTGCCCGCCTGTACGACACCAAGCAGCAACTGGCGCACGATCTGCAGGCCGCCCTGCTGCCGCACCGCCTGCCCTCGGTACCGGGGTTCGCCGTCGCCGCCCGCTACCTGCCGTCGACCCGCGGTATGGACATCGGCGGCGACTTCTACGATCTGATCCGCCTCGACGAGAACAGCATCGCCGCCGTCATCGGCGATGTGCAGGGCCACAATGCGGCCGCCGCCGCCTTCATGGGGCAGGCCCGCACCGCCGTACGCGCCTACGCCACCGCCGGTGCCTCCCCCGCCGAGGTACTCGCGCGCACGAACCGGCTGCTGAGCGACCTGGACCCGGAGCTGTTCACCAGCTGTCTGTACGTCCATATCGACCTGCGGACGCGGCGGGCGTGCCTGGCCGACGCCGGCCATCCCCCGCCCCTGCTCCGCCACCCCGACCGGCACACCACGGTGCTGCACGTCCCTCCGGGGCTGCTCCTGGGCGTCGAGCCCGAAGCCCGGTACACCGCCACGGAGATCACCCTGCCCCCGGATTCCGTGCTGGCCCTCTACACCGATGGCCTGGTCGAAACGCCGGGTGCCGACCCGGAGCGCTCCGTCGCCGACCTCGCCCGGCGCCTCAACGACGCGCCGCCGCAGGGCCCGGACCGCCTCGCCGACACCCTCCTGGAGCACCGGCAGGACGAGACGGACCGGCAGGACGACATCGCGCTGCTGCTGCTTGCCGCCCTGCCGACCGGACCGATCTCACCCTCCTGAGCCCCGGGTGCTCGTCCGGACATGCAGGTGATGCCACGTCAGTTCTCTGACCGCCGCCCCGTGCGGCGGCTCACCGACGCCACGGCCGGGGCGCGCACGGTGTGCCGCGCGGGGTCCGCTCGGCCACGTCGGCCAGCCTGCTGAGCATGCTCCGGTGGCGCAGCTGCAGCAGGACGTCGACGCCCGCGTTGTGCAGTCGTCCGCCGGGCCCCCGCAGCGGGTGCTCATCGACGATGACCAGGGAATCCGGGCCCCAGCGACGCACCTCGATGGCGACCCGGGCGGTGCCCAGCCGGCCGCTGTCCACCTCGAGCTCGAGTGCATGCGGCGGTTCGCTGTGGCGTACGACGGTGCGGCCGGTGAGGTCCCAGGGCCCCAGCCGCACGGTGTACTCGATCATGGAGTCGACCTCGGGCCAGTCGCCGGCCGCGGGCCGCGAGTGCACGGTGCCGACCACCCACTCCTCGTAGCGGGAGCCGTCGGCAAGTACCGTCCACAGCTCCTCGGGAGAGCGCTCGATCAGCCGGTGCCGTACCGCCACGGGCCTCCACCGCCTCACCGCACCTCGGTCGTCGGCTTCCTCTCCCAGCGTAGAGCGCGCTCCCGGGCCCGGCCTCCGGAGGCCGGGCCGAGCATGGCTCTCCCCCGGGTTCCGGGCGTCCGCATCCTTCGGTGAGCCGGCTCGTCGAGGCAGCCGCGGCAGCTGCGGAGAGTGGAAACGGCCGGCGCCGGATGGCCGGCGCCGTTCCGTCATGGGGACGCCAACTCGGCCTGGGGTGAGGCTGGTTGCCGGTGTCACAGGTGTCCGTGGCACCGTTCGGACGCAATGGCCGGCCCGGTGCGGAGTGGGGCCGCGAGCGCGGCGGTGTCATGGCCGGTGGCGGCGTGGGGGCGCCGCCTGATCAAGGGCAGCGGGCGGGAGCACACGGCGCCGGGTGACGGCGAGGATGGCCATGTCGTCCCGGTGGTTGCCCCCGGTCCAGCGGCCGACGTCCTTGGTCAGGGCATCCACCAGCGCATCCGGATCGGTGAACCGCCTGCCCATGCGGCGCGCGGAGACCGGATCGTAGAAGGTGCCGTGTGCGTCCCGGGCCTCGGTGACACCGTCGGTGACCAGCAACAGGGAGGCGCCCAGGGGCAGGCGCACCACATCGACGGGCGCGGAGCCGGCCAAAGCGGCGCCCCCCAGCCCCATGCCGAGCGGCAGCTGCGGGAGGCTCGGGTCGAGCCGTACGAGCTGCCCGCCGTGGACCAGGTACGGCGGCGGATGCCCTCGGTTGACCAGGCTCAGCGCCCCGCCGTCGGCGGACACCTCGGCCAGCACCGCGGTGGTGAAGCCCTCGTTGGAGGTCACCGGGCCGCTCCTGGCCGCTGCCCTGGCCATGGCCTCGTCCAGCCGCTGGACCAGCGCGGTCAGGGTGGGGGCGTACTCGGCCTCCTGACGGAACGCTCCGATCGCGACGGACACGGCGGCGACGGCCTCCATGCCCTTGCCCCGCACATCCCCGATGATCATTCGCACTCCGAACGGCGTCTCCTGCACCGCGTACAGGTCACCGCCGATCCGCGCCTCGGCCTGCGCCGTGGTGTACCCGGCAGCCACCGCCAGCGGCCCGACCTCCCTCGGCGGATCCGGGAGCACCGCCCGCTGGACCGCTTCCGCGACATCCCTGGCCATGGCGAGATCACGGCCCTGGCGCAGCAGGAGCCGGTTGACCGCGAGCGCCAGCACGCCGACCACGCCGACCACGGCCAGATCGACATACCGAGCCGTCGCCGCACGTCCGAGCTCAAGATCCACTGCCACCGAGACCACACAGGTGATGCACAGGACGACGAGCGCGGAGCGGAAGGAGAGCATGGCGCCGGCGACGAGCGGTGCGGCCGCCAGCAGCGGGAGCCCCATGTACGGCTGGGGCGCGAAGAGATTCAGCAGGACGCCGGCCACGAGGGCCAGCGCCGCGAGCGTCCACGACACCCTCGCCGGCGTGGGCTGCAAGCTTTTCACCGTGCTTCTCCTGCTGCCGGTTCGCGCGCTACGCGGAAGGAGCCATCGCCACCGCATGATGCGCCGTGCGCACCCTGCCGGCGCGTGCCATATCGGTACCTTCCGATGGATTCACATAGATGGATTCACATATACGCCTTGCGGGCCGGATGCGCCCGCCACTGAGCCGGGTCACCGGGCCCGGGGCAGCGGCGCCGACGCCGCGATCCCCTGCCGTGGCTCCGCCGACCCCCGATGAAAGCAGAACAAACCAGGCGTAGGCTGACGAAGACCGCCATATTGCAGCGTGAGCAAGCGATGGAGGCGGGGTATGACCGACCCTCGCGGCTTCCTCAAGTTCCCCCGTCGGCCCGTCCCGGCGCGCCCCGTCGAGGAACGGCTGAGCGACTGGGACGAGGTCTACGCGGGGCAGGCCCTGCTTCCGCTCGTGTCCGAGCAGGCGGACCGCTGCATGGACTGCGGCATACCGTTCTGCCACAACGGCTGCCCGCTGGGAAACCTCATCCCCGAGTGGAACGCGTACGCGGCGCGGGGCGACTGGCGGGCCGCGGCCGAGCGCCTGCACGCGACGAACAACTTCCCCGAGTTCACCGGGCGGCTGTGCCCGGCACCGTGCGAGGCCGCCTGCGTGCTGGCCCTCAACGCCGATCCGGTGACGATCAAGAATGTCGAGCAGACCATCGCCGACCAGATCTGGGAGCGCGGCTACGCGCCACCGCATCCGCCGGAGCGGCTCAGCGGGAAGACCGTCGCCGTCATCGGCTCCGGACCCGCGGGGCTGGCCGCGGCACAGCAGCTCACCCGTATCGGCCACACCGTCGCCGTCTACGAACGCGCCGACCGCATCGGCGGGCTGCTGCGCTACGGCATCCCCGCGTTCAAGATGGCCAAACAGCATCTGGACCGCCGCATCGAGCAGATGCGGGCGGAGGGCACCAAGTTCCGTACGGGCGTGGCCGTCGGCAGCGATGTCGACGCCACCGAGCTCAGACGGCGTCATGACGCGGTGGTCATCGCCGTCGGAGCCACCGAGCAGCGGGAACTGCCCGTTCCCGGCCGCGAGCTGCACGGCATCCACCAGGCCATGGACTACCTGCCCCTCGCCAACCGGGTCGTGGAGGGCGACTTCGCGTCGCCTCCTGTCACCGCCGAGGGCAAGCATGTGGTGATCGTCGGGGGCGGGGACACCGGCTCGGACTGCCTGGGCACCGCGCTGCGCCAGGGCGCGGCCTCCGTGGTGCAGCTGGACATCAACCCGGAGCCGGGCGATGCCCGGCCGGACGGCGAGCCCTGGCCCATCTATCCGAAGGTCTACCGGATTTCCCATGCCCATGAAGAGGCCCGGGGCCGGGAGGGCACGGATCCGCGGATTTTCTCCTCCGCCACCCTGCGCTTCGAAGGAACGGCGGACGGCCGGGTGCGCGCCCTGTGTCTGACGGAGGTGGAGCCCACGGCGAGAAGGCCGCGGCCGGACACCGAGCGGGTGATCCCGGCGGAGCTGGTGCTGGTCGCCCTCGGCTTCTCCGGTCCCGAGCGGGGCACCGGTCTGATGCGGCAGCTGGGGCTCACCCTGGACGAGCGGGGAAACTTCGCCCGGGACGGCGGCTTCGCGGCCGAGGCGGCGTGGCCGGCCGAACGGGCCGCCCCCATGCGGCCGGACGGAGTCTTCGTCGCGGGCGACGCGGGGCGCGGCCAGTCCCTGGTGGTGTGGGCCATCGCCGAGGGACGGGCCGCCGCGGCAGCCGCGGACCGCTACCTGACCGGCTCCACCGCGCTTCCCACCCCGATCGGCCCCAGGGACCGGCCCCTGGTGGCATGACGCCACGGGGGGCCGCTGCCGTCTCGGTGCCCACCGGGCTCGACGAGCCGCATCGGCGCGAGGACACCGCCTACGGGACCAAGGAAATGGCCGTCCGCGACCCCGACGGGCGCCTGTGGAACCTCCAGGCTCCCGCCGGGAACTGACCGCGACGAGAGGGAGCACCATGGCAGACGAGCAGGCTGAGGCGCCGGACAGCAGCGCGGTGCGGACCGCCCTCTGGCGGGCGATGCACGTCCAGGTCGACCCGCCGCCGCACGTGATCGAGGACGAGATCGGACTGCGGCTGGCGGCCCCCGGGATGACTGGCGCGACCGCCCTGACATGGACCCCCACGCCACCAGCGCGTTCCGGGCGGCCATCGTGACCCGTGCCCGCTTCATCGAGGATCTGATCGCCGAGCAGGCCGACCGCGGTGTCACCCAATACGTCATCCTCGGGGCCGGCCTGGACATCTTCGCGCCGGCTCCACGCTCGCCATGACATTCCTCCTGCCGACCGAACTCGTCGACGATGCTGATCGCTCCGGCCTCCGGGCGAGGGAGGAAGGCGCACGAGCATCCGCCGGCACCCGTGACCGAGGGCGGATCAGTTCGTCAGTGCCGCCTCCTTGGCGGCGCGTTGTGGGAGGACCGTGTAGGCGGGGTCCTCCGCGGAGGCGATGCCGGCCGCGAAGATGCCGAAGCGGGTGCAGGCGGAACCGGCCAGCAACGCCAGACCACTGGCGAGGGCCGCCGTCCGGCAGCGGCGCCCCGCGATCGCCGCGGTCACCGCGGCGCCACCGGTCAGGACCTGCGCACAGCGCAGCAGCTTCCCTGCCCGCCCCTCCCGGTAGGTCTCCGCCACCATGCCCAGGCGGCGTTCGGCGGCTCGGGTGGCCGCCGCTTCCGCGGCCGCGGCCAGCACTGCCGCGCAACGCGCCGGTGCGTTGTCCGCGGTCGGTGCGCACACCAGCGCCATGCCGGACGCAGCAGCGGTCGCGGAAGCGGCGAAGAGGTACGGCAGTTCCCGGTGCGCACCGTGCCAGGCCGGTACGGCGGTGTCCGCCGCGAGGACCGCGGTGTACGTGGCGACCACCGGCCCCAGTACTGCGGCGGCCGCGGTGGCGGTGGCGCCGGCCCGTGGCAGCCGCCCGGTGACCGCGCAGAGGGCCGCCGCACCGGCAGCCGGCCCGTAGGCACTGAGCAACCACGAGCCGACGCTCATCGGCGAGGTCGGCTTGAGTACCCGCAGCATGTTGGCGAACCGCCCGGGGCGGCCCAGGTCGTTGATGAGTGCCGCGGCCGACAGGGACACCGCCGTCAGGGAGGACACCTTCATCGCGGTCGCCAGAGTGGTGCGGCCGGTCAGCTGGGCGCCCGCGGCGAGTACCGACCCGGCTCCCGCCAGGCCGCCGAGGAAGAAGTACCCGG
Source organism: Streptomyces sp. NPDC054786 (assembly GCF_053611685.1). Lineage (NCBI taxonomy): Bacteria > Bacillati > Actinomycetota > Actinomycetes > Kitasatosporales > Streptomycetaceae > Streptomyces > Streptomyces sp. NPDC054786. The sequence goes on from NZ_JBSHAW010000010.1 coordinate 100,281, forward strand.
CGATGTCGCGGGCCGCCCAGGAGGGGGCCTTGATGACCGGTCGCCCGTAGTAGGAGCGGAACTCCGCCCGGGGGACCATGAGTTGCTCGCCCTTACGGCGGCGGCGCGCACCGGTGCCATCGCTGCGGGGTGCCTGGTCGGTCATCGTCGTACCTTCCTTCGCAGGAGCGCGGGCAGCGCGAAGGAGAGGGCAGCACCGCCCACCAGCGACAGCGCCGCCGCCCCCGCGTGCTTCCACATCGCGGGCAGGTCCCGGGTGGTGACCACCGGATCGGGTGGCAGCCCGTAGACCTCGGGTTCGTCGAGCAGCAGGAAGAACGCGCCGTCCCCGCCGACCCCGTCCTCGGGGTCGTGTCCGTACAGACGGGCCTCGGGCACGCCTGCGGAGTGCAACTGGTCCACCCGCAACGCCGCTCGTTCGCGCAGTTCGTCCAGCGGGCCGAACTGGATCGACTCGGTCGGGCACGCCTTGGCACAGGCCGGCTCCTGCCCGGCGCCGAGCCGGTCGTAGCACAGGGTGCACTTGAAGACGCGGCCGTCGGACGGGCGTTGGTCGATGACGCCGTAGGGGCAGGCGGGGACGCAGTAGCCGCAGCCGTTGCAGATGTCCTCCTGGACCACGACGGTCCCGAACTCGGTACGGAAGAGCGAGCCGGTCGGGCAGACATCGAGGCAGGCGGCATGGGTGCAGTGTTTGCAGACGTCGGAGGACATCAGCCAGCGGAAGTCGCCGCCCGCCGACTGCGAGGAGTCCTCGGCGAGCGGCAGTTGGGTACGGCCGTCGGGGGCGGGCACCCGGGGCGCGGCCGGTGGCGCCGACTGCTCGATGAAGGCCACATGGCGCCAGGTCGAGGCGCCGAGTTCAGCGGTGTTGTCGTACGACATGCCGGTGAGCGAGAGCCCGTCCTCCGGGATCGCGTTCCACTCCTTGCACGCCACCTCGCACGCCTTGCAGCCGATACAGACCGAGGTATCGGTGAAGAACCCCACCCGGGGCGGGGCATCGGCATGACCGGCGTCGCCGGCCGGGTCGGGCTCCGGGCCGCTGAGCAGGCTGTCGGTCATGACCGGTGGTCCTCTCCGGTGTGCTCGGTGATGCCCGCACGCCGCCGGTAATCGGCCACCAGGCGGGGAAGCGCGGGGCCGCGCGGCCGCCGCCCCGGCCGGATGTCGGCGGTGAGGGCCTTGTCCTCCTGGATATGGGAGTTGGGGTCCAGCGCGATGGCGACCAGCTCGTTCGCCGCATCGCCGGTGACGACCCCGTTGGGCCCCCAGTGGAAGGGCAGCCCGATCTGGTGCACCGTACGGCCGTGCACGGTCAGTGTCCTGATGCGGTCGGTGACCGCGACCCGGGCCTCGATGGCGTTGCGGGCGGTGATGATCGTGGCCCATCCGGAGTGCTCCAGGCCGCGCTCCGCGGCGAGTTGCGGTGACACCTCACAGAACAACTCGGGTTGCAGCTCGGCCAGATGGGACGACCAGCGGCTCATCCCGCCCGCCGTGAAGTGCTCGGTGAGACGGTGCGTGGTCAGCACGTACGGATAGACCTCGGCGCCCGGCTCGTCGCCGCTGGGGTGGTAGCGGTTACCCGCGCGGAAGTAGAGCTGCTTGGTGGGATTACGCGGGCGGTCAGGGTAGAGGGCGTTGGTGAACGGGGAGTCCTGTGGCTCGTAATGGGTCGGCAGCGGCCCGTCGAGCAGCCCGGACGGTGCGTAGAGCCAGCCCTTGCCGTCGGCCTGCATGATGAAGGGGTCGTCGCCGCGCAGGGCGTCGGGTCCGGTGGCTTCCGGGTGAGGCACGTGGTCCGGGGCCCGGTCGGGAAGGAAGTCGGGGATGTCATGGCCGGTCCAGCGTCCGTCGTCGGCGTCCCACCAGACATAGGCCTTGCGCGCACTCCAGGGAGTACCGTCGGGGGCGGCCGAGGCCCGGTTGTAGAGGATCCGCCGGTTCGCGGGCCAGGCCCAGGCCCACCGGGCGGCGACCCAGTCCTGCTCGGTGTGCGGAGTGCGGCGGGCGGCCTGGTTGACGCCGTCCGCGAAGACCCCGCAGTAGATCCAGCAGCCGCACCGGGTCGAACCGTCGTCCTTGAGCTCGGTGTAGGCGCTCAGTGGTGCCCCGTCGGGGCCGTGGCCGTTGATCTCGGCCAGCACGGCCGCGGCGACCGGCTCCCGGAGCGGCCCCTCCACCGGGTAGTCCCAGGTCAGGTCCTGGATCATCCGGTCCATCGGATCGGTGGACGCCGCCAGCTTCTCCTTGATGCGCCGGCCCAGGTGATACATGAACCACAGATCGCTGCGCGCATCGCCCTGCGGCTCGACGGCGGCGTGGTGCCACTGCAGCCAGCGGTTGGTGTTGGTGAAGGAACCGGACTTCTCGGTGTGGGCCGCCGCCGGGAGGAAGAACACCTCCGTCCCGATGTCCTCGGTGCGCAGTTCGCCGGTCTCGATCTCGGGTCCGTCCTGCCACCAGGTCGCCGACTCGATGAGGGAGAAGTCGCGGACGACCAGCCAGTCCAGGTTGGCCATCCCCAGCCGCTGCAAACGGGTGTTGGCGGAGCCGACCGCGGGGTTCTCGCCCATGAGGAAGTAGCCCTTGCACACGCCGTCCAGTTGGGCGAGCACGGTGTCATAGGTGCTGTGGGAGCCGGTGAGCCGCGGCAGATGGTCGAAGCAGAAGTCGTTGCCGGGCGTGGCGGCGTCGCCGTAGTACGCCTTCAGCAGGCTGACGAAGTACGCCCGCATCTGGCCCCAGAAACCCTTGTCGGTACGGCTCGCCGCGACAAAACTGTCCAGGTCCTCATGGGTGTGCGCATGCGGCATCGGCAGATAGCCGGGCAGCAGGTTGAAGAGGGTGGGAATGTCGCTGGAGCCCTGGATGGACGCATGGCCGCGCAGCGCCTGGATGCCGCCGCCGGAGCGGCCGATGTTGCCCAGCAGCAGCTGGAGCACACTGGCCGCCCGGATGTACTGAGAGCCCACCGAGTGCTGCGTCCAGCCCACCGCGTAGACGAAGGCGCTGGTGCGCTCGCGCCCGGAATTCTCCGTCAGCGCCTCGCACACCTGCAAGAACGTCTCGCGTGGCACCCCGCAGGTCCGCTCGACCATCTCGGGGGTGTAGCGGGCGTAATGCCGCTTGAGGATCTGGTAGACGCAACGGGGGTGCTGCAGCGTCGGGTCCTGCGGTGCGCGGGGGTGGGCCTGGGGGCCGCCCGCGCCATGTGACTCGGCGTGCCCCGGAGTCACCTGCGGCGTGACCTTGCTGTCCTGGAGGCGTTGGTCGTGCAGTTGCTCGACGTCGCCCGCCGGTGCCTGGACGTCGGTGCCTTCGTACTGCCAGCTCGCGGGGTCGTAGCGCCGCTGCTCCTCGTCCAGGCCGGAGAAGACGCCGCCGAGATCCTCGGTGTCGCGGAAGTCCTCGCTGACCAGCGTGGCGGCATTCGTATAGGCGAGGACGTACTCCCGGAAGTCCTTCTCCTCGCTCAGGACGTAATGGATGATCCCGCCGAGGAAGGTGATGTCGCTGCCCGCCCGGATCGGCACATGCAGGTCGCACAGGGCGCTGGTACGGGTGAAGCGCGGATCGACGTGGATGATCCGGGCGCCGCGCGCCTTGGCCTCCATGACCCACTGGAAGCCGACCGGGTGCGCCTCGGCGAAATTGGAGCCTTCGATGACGATGCAGTCCGCGTGCTGGAGATCCTGCATGAAGGTGGTCGCCCCGCCTCGCCCGAACGAGGTACCGAGACCGGCGACCGTGGAGCTGTGGCAGACCCGGGCCTGGTTCTCCACCTGGACCACGCCGAGACCGGTCAGCAACTTCTTGATCAGGTAGTTCTCCTCGTTGTCGAGGGTCGCGCCACCCAGGCTGGCGATGCCGAGCGTCCGGGCGACCCGCCGGCCGCCCTCCTCCCACTGCCAGGTGTCACGACGCAGCTTGATCACCCGCTCGGCGATCATGTCCATGGCCGTGTCGAGGTCCAGCGGCTCCCACTCGGTCCCGTACGGCCGCCGGTAGAGGACCTGATGACGCCGGGAGTCCCCCGTCGTCAGCTGCAGCGTCGCCGACCCCTTGGGACACAGTCGCCCCCTGCTGATCGGGGAGTCGGGGTCCCCCTCGATCTGCACCACCCGGTCGTCCTTGACGTACACCTGCTGTCCGCAGCCGACCGCGCAGTACGGGCAGATCGACCCCACCACACGGTCGGCGGTGTCCGTACGCGGCCGCAGCTCTTCGGTGTGCCGGGACATTGCGGCACGGCCACGGCCCAGCGGATCCTTCTTGGTCAGCTGCCGGTACGCGGGCCATTCGCGCAGCAGCCGGCGTACGCCCATGGTTCCTCCAGCGCGTCGACGCATGGCCTACCTCTCCAAAGTCGCCCCTTCAGGCCTCGCGTGCCCCTTGGCGGGTGGGTTACTCACCCATCCGGGCAGCGGCAGGCATGCGGGCCCGCCCGGAAGGCGCCGGTACTTCGGCGCTGACCAGGCCCGACGGCGACGGTGGTTCCGCGCCCGGGGATGTGTGCGGCGGCTTCATCGGCCTGCGCACCGGCGAGGTAGGGCGTCTCCTGCCCGGTATCCCGCCGGCGCGGGGCAGGGGCTCGATGCCGCCCCCTGCTGACCGTCGACGAGCCCGACACGGAAACCGTCACCGATCCGGCTCGCGGAACCCGCTCCGTTCAGCGGCCGACGGCCTTGCGCAGCTGTTCCTTGGTCATGGTGGAGCGGCCGTCGACGTTCTTCTTCTTGGCCTCCTCATACAGCTGGTCCTTCGTGGGCCCCTGCGGTCCGCTGTGGGAACGCTCGCCACCGCGCTGCGGGGCGGACTTGGGGTCGCGGGTGGAGACCTTGCCGGCGGACCTCGCCTCACCGGAGCGAGCACGCTCCTTGTTCACCGTGCGGGCGGCGATCTCCTTCGCCCGCTTTTCGGAGGTGCCGCGCTCCTCGGACTGTTCCTTGATGTGCTCGTACTGGCGCTCACGCTTCTTGCTCGAACCTGCAGGCATGATGAGACTCCTTGATCAGTGTGTTCGGGATGCTGGGCCTGCCGCTTGCCGGATGCACCGTCCCGTCCGCAGCCATGCACTCCCACTCCACGCCCAAACGCAGCCACGCGCGACACGAGAGGGCCGGCCCGGTCTCGACCAGACGGCCCGGCTCGCGGTTCAGTCGTTGGAAGGGGCGCCGCCGCCGTCGATGCGCCAGAACAGGGGTTTCCTGCATGCGGCGCCGGGCAACGGCGGGCGGACGGCGACGTCGCCCGCCGGCCGCATCAAGTGCAGTACCGGCGATCCGGAGCGGGTTGTGGCTCCGGTTCCTTGCCCGGATCGGGAACGGGCGGGGGGTTCGGATCAGGGTGCACAGGATCGAGTGGGCCGGGCGGTGGCGGGTCCGGCGCGCCGGGGTGTGGTTGCCGGGGCGGGTCACCCGGCTTGGGGACCACCGGCGAAGTGGGCCGGCCGAGGCCCGCGGCCCTTGGGGTGGGCGATAGCGCGAAGAGCATGCATTCTCCCGTGTTGATGGTGCGGGCATACGACACGAAGGCGGCCCGAGGCTTCCGGAGCAGCGGGTGAACGACGGACGTCCGCGCAGACAAGAGACGTGCACGTCGGCGATACCCACACACCGAACCGTCCCGCTCGGCCTGGCGCAGCTGCTCGTCGCGCTCCCCGCCCACCGGACGCGGTGCTACCGCGTGTAGCAGCCTTCATGGATCGCGCCCGCGTCTCGGGCGGGCGGACCGACCGGCCTCCACCCACCCAAGCGGCTTTCCACACGCAGAACACTTCAACCACTGTGGGACACGAAACCGGGATCCGCGACAGCTCGCGGCGGAGAGTACGTGACCGACGCCGTCCCAGCCATCGCCGGAGTGCCCTCACTCAGCAGACCGCCATTCCTCCCAGCGATCCGCGCAGGTGAACATCGCTCGGTTCCTTCTGCCGTTGCCGGTCACCTCCGACGAGAACCGCGGGACCGACGTCGAGGTGACGCAGCAGACTGCTCGAACTCTTCGACAACGTCGATGTGAACTGACTCGCATGCTGCATTGGTGCTGGGATACTTCGATCCTGTGACTTCTTCAGACCTTGCCCGCCAGATTCATGCCGCTTCCCACCTGACCGGCGAGTTCGTACTCCGGTCGGGCTGCAGGGCCACCGAGTACTTCGACAAGTACCGCTTCGAAGGTGACCCCGTTCTCCTCGATTCCATCGCCCGGGAGATGGTCACGCTCGTACCGTCGGACACGGAGGTGCTGGCCGGACTCGAGATGGGTGGCATCCCAGTGGTCACTGCGCTCGGTCGGCACACCGGTCTGCCCTGTGCCTTCGTGCGTAAGCAGGCAAAGCCGTATGGAACGTGCCGTCTGGCTGAAGGGGCCGACATCGTCGGGCGCCGAGTCTTGGTCGTGGAAGACGTGGTCACCAGCGGTGGCCAGATCGTGCTCTCCTCTACCGAGTTGCGTGCTCTGGGTGCGGACATCCGCGAGTCGCTGTGTGTCATCGACCGGCAGCAGGGCGGCGCGGAGGCGCTCGCAGCCGAAGGGATCGGCCTGCTGTCACTGCTCACCGCGGATGTCCTGAAGGCGGCTGCCTGCGCATAAAGCGCGCTTGGTGCAGCTCGATACGGGAGCGAGCAGGACTCGTTCCGGAGAAGTCGAAGCCCGGCGCGGCCGAACATCTGGCGTTTGAGCTCCAGGGGGCGTGAACGTCACGTAACTCCCCATCCCGCGGGGGCGATTCCCCATGGGAGTGTCGGTCACGCACCCCGTGCCTCAGCCCGCCTTCACACCCACCGCTTGGCCGTTTCGACGCTGTCGCCCCCGCTGGTGTTGAACGCGATCGCGGCCTGCGGCGCGACGTCGCGCCAAGTTCACCACGTGCTCGAAGAGCTGCAGAAGAGGCTCCGGTTTGCGGATCCCGCCTCCGATGACCACAACGTCCCAGTCACGCCCGGACAGTGCGGCGATCAGCGTGGACTCGGCCGACCCATCCAGCGCGAGCAGCGCCATGGAGGCATCGATTGCATGGTCGCCGAAGCGCGCCAGCTCCTGGTCGAGGGCAGCGCGCATCGCGTTGCCGTCCATACCGGGCACGGTGTGCGGATCGATTCCCACAACGAGAGCAGAGGGCATGCCCGGTGAGACGACCAACCAGCCGTACCAGTTCCCGACGGCGAGGCTGATGTGCAGAGAGGTCGCTGGCACAAACGTCGTCCCCCCAAGCACCTGATTTCGACCGGCTACCACAACGCACGTGAAGTACCGCGGTCTTCGATACCGAAGAGGGCGTGGCGGCCACCGCAACGCCACCTCATGCCGTGGCACCCGACAGGTTGCACGGCACTCACGGTGACAGGCCCACACGGTCTGAGCCAGAACCCGCATGTCGACACCACCGGTTCGGAGCGGACTCGGCCGGTCACGCCTTCGCGGTCACGGCTCCGCGCGCCGGAGGAAGGCGGCAAGGGGGCGCTCGGTGACCGAGGCCCGCTGATGATTAGGGTCGCGTCCATGACCAGGACCACGCCGCCACGCCCGCTCGATGTCGAGGCGCTGTTCCCAGAACTGGCCTCCTACCGCGGAACGACCACCCGGCTGCACCCGCGGCCGGGCAGACCGGCCGTGTCGTCCAGTTCCGTGGGCGGGCCCCTGCTGTGGCCGGCGGACGAGCCGTGGCCGGTGTGCACCGAGCCGCACACCCGCGGGACCGGCCGGCGTCCCGTGGACATCCACCGGGAGCGACAAGTCCTCGCCGGCGCCTGGGACCGCGACCCGGGCTCGGGCCCCACGGCGGAGGAGCGGGCACTCCTGGCGGAGCTCTCGCGCGAGCACCGCATCGCGGGGCCGGCCGACACCGACCCGCTGCCGATGATCGGCGTCGCCCAGCTCTACCGGCGGGACCTGCCCGACCTGCCGGCGGGCCCGGACGGCTGTGACCTGCTCCAGGTGTTCTGGTGCCCCTTCGACCGGCACGGAAGGACCGGGTACGGCATGTCACTGGACCTCCGCTGGCGCCGGTCCTCCGAGGTCGCCGAGGTCCTGGCCGCACCGCCCCGACCGGAGGTCGTGGGCTACGAGGGGTACGTGCCGGAGCCCTGCGTGCTGCACCCGGAACAGGTGGCCACGTACCCGTTCGCCGGCCTGCTTCCCGAGGACCTGTGCGCCCGAATCGATGCCTGGGAAGAAGCCCTTGAGGAGCAGGCCGAAGATGCGGCGGACACTGACGCACCCGAGCCGCCCGCCTACCAGTACGACCTGTCCATTCCGCCCGGCTGGCGCGTCGGCGGGTTCGCGTCATGGCACCTGACCGACCCCTCTCCCATGGACTGCCGGGCCTGCGCCGCACCGATGCACCTACTGCTGACCATCGACAGCCGGGAGTGGGACGGCGGCAGCGGCAGCTGGAAACCGCTGGAGGAACGGAACCTGCCCACGCACCGGTCCGCCGTGCCGACCAAGGTCACCGTGGGCCGCTGGGGTCAACTGAACGTCTTCGCCTGCCCCGCCGACCCCTCGCATCCGCACCGCTGGAGCATCCAGTAGGCCGTGGGGTCCCTGGCCTTGCGCGGAGTGGATCGAGTACCGCGCCGCGGCGAGGGTGGGCGGCCGGCTGCTGTCGGGCCACGGCCGCGCTTCGAGCGGCGACCGGCAGCCCTCGAAAGGTAACGGTCGTCCATGTGGCTGCGTTGTCAGCCTCCTGCACCGGTTGCGCGCTGATGACGAGTGCGGCCGATCCAAGAGCCCGGCGATCCGATCCGTCGGCAGCCGGTGCGACTCGTAGAACCTCTCGCGGCGCGATGTCCGCGCGACGTTAGTGCAGCATTAGCGGACCGTAAGTGATCACGTCGAGGATTACTCGTGCTCCGCAACCCCGCCCCCACCTGGCGTCACCCCACTGAGCGTCAGAGGTGTTGCGCCGCCTGTCCCCGGGACAGGCGGACGAGTGCCCCGCAGGTCTACGCACGACGTTCAACCAGATCAGGAGCGACATGCCCGCCCTCCCCTCCCCCCGCCACCCACATAAGCTCGCCGCCGCGGTGCTCGCCACCGCTGCCGCCGTCGCGCTCACCGCCTGCCAGGACGGCAAGACCACCGGCTCCGGAAACCCGTCCTCGGCGGCCACTTCCCACAGCGCCGGTTCCGACACAGCATCCGGTGGCGGCGACACCGCCGGCGGCTCGCAGAACACCGGCGGGTCGACGGGCAGCAACCGCCGGCCCACCGCAGCACGAAGCGCCGCGTCCGCCGACAACTCCTCGAACCGCTGCGCGGCGACGTCGATGCGGATGCGTCTGGGTGCGCCCGACGCGGGTGCGGGCAATATCCGCTACGCGCTGGTCTTCACCAACAGCGGCAAGCAGTCCTGCACCCTGCGGGGTTACCCCGGGGTCTCCCTCCTGGCCGGAGACGGCCAGACGATCGGCAAGCCTGCCGCGCGCGAAGGAGGGGCGGGGACGGCCGTGACGCTGGCTCCCGGCAGCAGCGCGCACGCGGTGCTGCACACGCTCAACGAGGGGCTGAAGGGCTCCGGCTGCTGGAAGGGTGCTGACCTGGTGCAGGCGTTCCCTCCGGGCTCCAAGGAGTCGATGACCGCGCGCACTTCGGGCCTGAAGGTCTGCGGTAATGAATTCACCGTGACCGCCATCGCACCGGGCGCCGCCGGATAGCGGCAATCCTCCTGCCGCACACGGGGCGAAGCCGATCCTGCGGCTTCGCCCCTCGGCATGGCCGGTTGTTCGGAGCCAGCTGGTGAGGGCTCCCGCGGTGGTGGTGCCGAGATGGACAAAGCCGCGCTTGTGGTGGGGCGAGGCCACGGCGGCCCGGCCAGCAGCCGCCCATGCGTTCGAAAGCAGGCCGCGGCAAGGTCACCCGCCCCGGCCGATGAGGCAATCGCGGGCCAGGTCGGTTCGGGCACGGCTCCGGCGAGTCCGCAGGAAGGAACCCGCGGCCAACGCGGGGAACGCGATCACGCCGACCAGGCTGGGGAGTAGGGCCGGTTCACCGGAACCCGCCCTCAGCACGGTTGCCAGGAGCTGGGCACCGGCCAGTGCAGCCAGCCCGACGTAGACCCAGCCCGCCCACATGGGGCCCTCAGCCGCCGGGTAGACCGGGGCCGGTTCGGTGGCACTACGGTGGACCATTGCCTTCGTGTACCCCACGGCGCACCGTTCATGACGACCGCCGCTCCGGGACAGCCGGTGTTCCTGCCGGTCAGGACGGCCATCTCCTTCCGCCCGCAGCCCGGCCACCCGGCGCCGGCCGCAGGAGGCCGGCCAGCCCTACGTCGCCGTACCAGCGCCGCAGCCGTCCGCAGGGTCCGCAGGGTCCGCAGGGTCCGCAGGGTCCGCGAAGGAAGTCTCCAACCGCCGTGCTGGCTCCACTTCGGTTTGGATCCCCCCGGCCCGCCTGTGTTCCTGGGTGCGCCGTACCCGGGAACAGCCTGTCCTGGCGTGCCCTTCCGCCGCCGTCCAGACTCCGGAGAGCCGGACGGAAGTACGGAAGCGGCACGGTGAGCGAACAGTCGGGCCCTGCGACAGGGGCCGGGTCCGGTGAGAGGGCGGATGTGGTCGGTGTGCGGGTGACCGCGGACGGACCACCCGGCAGGAGCGGTATGCCCGACAGCCATGACGACGAGGCTCGCGGCACGCGTCGCAGTGCCTTGCCGGCCGCTGCACGCTGACCGGTAGTCATCTCGACTCCGTCGACAAACGGTGTCACCGCCACGGGCGAGGTCCGTGACGGAGTGTTCCACCACTGGCACCTCATTCTCTTCAAGGAGGAAAACATGGCACGGATCACCAAGGTGGTAGCGATCACCGGTGCGAGCAGCGGTATCGGTGAGGCGACCGCACGGCGTCTGGCGGCGGACGGGCACCAGGTCTTTCTCGGGGCGCGCCGCACCGACCGACTGGAGCGGCTGGTCGAGGAGATCACGAAGGAGGGCGGCACCGCCGCCTTCGGAAAGCTGGATGTCACCGACGCGGCAGAGACGCGCGCGTTCATCGATGCGGCGGTGGGCGAGTACGGCCGGATCGACGCCCTCGTGAACAACGCGGGTCTGATGCCCCTCTCCCCGCTGGAAGCGCTCAAGACCGATGAGTGGGACCGCATGATCGACGTGAACGTGCGGGGAGTCCTGCACGGCATCGCCGCCGCCCTGCCCGTGATGCGCGCACAGGGCGGCGGGCACTTCGTGAACATCGCCTCCGTCGGCGCGTACGAGGTCTCCCCCACCGCCGCCGTCTACTGCGCCACCAAATTCGCTGTCCGTGCGATCTCCGAAGGGCTGCGCCAGGAGTCCGCCGGGGACATCCGGGTCACCCTCGTCTCCCCCGGCGTGATCGAGTCCGAACTCGCGGACAGCATCTCCGACCGTGCGGCCAGGGAGGCGATGAAGACCTACCGCGCCGTGGCACTGCCGGCCGCAGCCATCGCGGAGGCCATCGCCTACGCCCTTTCACAGCCGTCGCAGGTCGACGTGAACGAAATCGTCGTCCGCCCCACCGCAAGCGCCCAGTGACCCACTCCGGAAGGAAAGGAGCAGGTATGCCACCCACTGCCGCCGACTACGACAGCCTGGTGCGAAGACTGCGGGACCTGGAGGACAAAGAAGCCCTGCGTGCCCTCATGATCCAAGGGTGGAGGGCACTGGACCGCAAGGACTGGCAGACCTGGATCGCTTGCTGGGCCGATAACGCGGTGCTGGAGTTCGGGCCATGGGAGAAGATCCACGGGAAGGACGCGGTCCTGGCGACGGTGGAAGCAGCGGAATCGCCCTACCCGAGCATGCAGCACCACATCCTGAACATGCACTTCGACATGGACGGCGACCGCGCGACCGGCATCGGCTACATGTGGTTCGTCGCCGTCACCGAATCCGGGAAGACTTCCTCCCCCTACTCGATGGGCGGCCCCTACGACTGGGAGTTCAGCCGGGGCCCGAACGGCTGGCTCCTGACGCGCCAGAGGCTCGGTGTCTGGTGGACCCACGGTGAGGACACCCTGAAGACCTTCGAGTAGGGGGTCGGGGAACATCATCGAAACGCAAACGGCCGTGAACGTCCCGCAGGGCACGAACTCCCGCCCGGCCCCCGGCCGAACTCGTCAGACGGCGTCTGTCGCTCCTGCTACGGGCGGGCCATACGGGAACGGGACCGCTGTGGCCCGTTGTCAGGATCGTGGTTGGCTCGACGACCCACGGTGGCGGCCCATCAGGTCGTCGGCCCCGAGGCGAGAGGGCCGGCACGTTCAGGAGTGCGGAGCGCCGTAGTAGCCGGTCAGCTGCCGGTAATAGTCGTCGTCGGCGATGTGCCTGTTTTTGTCGAATTCCGGGGCGTGCTCGATGTCCTCCTTGGTACGGGAGAGATGGATCGTGGTCTTCTCGAGGTCGATGGAGGAGATCGTTCCAGCCGGTAGCAAAACATGCCTGCCGAACAGCCATCCGCCGATGTCGACGACCAGGTAAGCGGCGCCCACCTCGTCGGAGTGTTTGTCGACCTTGCCGATTCTTCCGTCGATCGCTTCGACGTCGAAGCCGATCAGGTCGGTCCCTGCCCGGAAGCCGGTCTCTTCCTGGAAGTCCCACATGTTTTCCGTCACGACAAAAACTCCCTATCAGCGCGAGCTGCCCTGGATTTCCGGTGAGTCCTCAGCAAATCCTCCCTCGTCACCTTTCGCCTTACCGCTCAAGTATCCTAGAAACTTATGGCGTTATGGTTACCGCCGGACTTTCGGGAACGCGGACACCCCCGGCTATCTGCCGCGGCACTTGCCGGTCTCGGGAATATGCTTGCCGACGAGATTTTGTGGCGGGCGAGAAGCCAAGCCGCGCGCCTTACGTATGTGGCGCTGGACCAGATGCGTGCCCCCGCGTAGGCCGGTCAGTGGGCCAGTGCGGGGATGATGCCGCCTGCCAGGACCGCCTCGCGTTGACGGGGTGAGAGGCGATGGTGGACAAGGTATTCCTCGTTCCGGGTGGTGTTGTGCAGGCGAAGTGGTGGGGCATCCGTCTCGGCGAGGGCGTCGTGCAGATCCGACAGTCGCAGCCCGTCACCGGCCTCGATGCGTGCAAAGTCGTCGGGGTCATTGAACTCAAGGGCCAAGACGCCGAAGTTGGCGAGGTTCTGCCAGTGGATACGGGCGTAGGACTTGGCGATAACGGCTCGTAGCCCGAGGTAGCGCGGCGTGATGGCCGCGTGTTCGCGTGAAGAACCCTGACCGTAGTTTTCGCCTGCGACCAGGAAATGGCTGCCTTCGGCTGCCGCGGCACGCCGGGGGTAGTCCGGATCGATCCGGGTGAGGGTGAACTCCGCCAGCTTCGGGATGTTGGACCTGAAGGGCAAGGCCCGTGCCCCTGCGGGGGAGATTTCGTCTGTCGAGACATCGTCACCGACCTTGAGCAGGACGGGGCCTTCCACAATGTCCGGCAGCGGGTCGAGATCGGGCAAGGCGGAAATGTTCCGTCCGCGTTCCAATTGGACGCGCCTCGCCTCGTCCGGCGGCAAGGGACCCTCCAGCATTTCCTCGTTGAAGGAGACGGGCTCTGGTGCCTTGGGCGCGGGAGGGGATACCGGCAGGCGGTCGGCCCAGTCACGCGGATCCGTGATCGCGCCCACCAATGCGGAGGCGGTGCCCGTCTCCGGCGAGCACAGCCAGACCGCGTCGTCCTCGGTGCCGGAGCGGCCGGGGAAGTTACGCGGGAAGGTACGCAGCGAATTGCGTCCCGTGGCCGGCGCCTGTCCCATGCCGATGCAACCGAGACAGCCTGACTGATGAATGCGCGCACCGGCTGCGATCAGATCGAATGTCGCCCCGGAGCGGGTCAGGTCCTGCAGAATCTCACGTGACGTCGGATTGACGTCGAAGCTCACGCCACCCGCGGTCTGACGCCCCTTGACCATGGCGGCAGGTACGGCGAAATCCCGGAAGCCGGGGTTGGCGGAAGAGCCGATGACCACCTGCCCAATGGGCTCGCCGGCGACCTCCCTCACCGGCACGACCTTGCCCGGGGAACTCGGCCGTGCGATGAGCGGTTCCAGCGCCGACAGGTCGATCTCCTCGTCGAGGTCGTAGGTCGCATCCGGTTCCGCGACGATTTCGACGAAGTCCTCGTCGCGCCCCACCGACGTCAGGAAGCTGCGCACCGCCTCATCCGACGGGAAGACGGTGGTGGTGGCCCCGAGCTCCGCCCCCATATTCGCGATGACATGCCGGTCCATGGCGGTGAGAGAGGCCAGGCCCGGCCCGTAGTACTCCAGTACTCGATTGACGCCGCCTTGCACCCCATGACGTCGCAGCATTTCCAGGATGACGTCCTTGGCGCTCACCCAGGGTGGCAGTTCGCCTGTCAGTCGAATGCCCCAGATCTTGGGCATGGTGAGGTGGAGGGGCCGTCCGGCCATGGCGAGGGCGACTTCCAGGCCGCCGGTGCCGATGGCCAGCATGCCCAGTGAACCTCCGGCGCAGGTATGGGAGTCGGAGCCGGCCAGGGTTTTGCCGGGGGCGCCGAAGTGCTGCATATGGGTCGGGTGCGAGACGCCGTTGCCGGGCTTGGAGAACCACAGGCCAAAGCGGCGGGCGGCAGAGCGCAGGAAGAGATGGTCCTCGGCATTGCGCTCGTCGGCCTGAAGAATGTTGTGGTCGACGTACTGCACGCTCACCTCCGTCCGGACCCGGTCGAGCGCCAGCGCCTCCAGTTCCTGCATCACCAGAGTGCCGGTGGCATCCTGAGTGAGCGTCTGGTCCACACGCAGCGCGATCTCTTCCCCCGGCTCCAGACGACCCGACAGAAGATGAGCGCCCATCAATCTCTGCGTCACGGTGCCGTGTGCGCGTTGGTCCGGTGCTGGGCGCTCCCCTGTTCGGTCTCGCTGTGTCACCGCCATCATGTGCTCCGTTCTGCGTACCTACGCTCACGCTTCGTACTCGACCCCGCAGGCATGAGGAGCCTCCTCCAACCGGTCGGGATTCTGACCAACGCGGGGCGCACCCGGCGGCCCGGGAACTCCCGTCCAGGTCACCGGGTGCACATCTCCACTTCACGCCCAAAATGCGGCGGGCGCGACACGGGAAACCGTTCGAAGAGCTCGCCGGCCTCGCGATGGTCGGTTGTCAGTTCCTGGATGACGTCTCCGCCACGGCCCATGGTCTTCACCTTCCGCTCGGTGGGCGACGGCCGGCTCCGGCACCTCGGAAAGTCGGGTGCCCGCACGGCGTCGCCGGTAACGGCGTGGTGGGGAATTTCGCCGGATGCCGGCGGCGGCAGACCCGACCGCGCCCCGCACGCCGGTACCCCGTCCGGCCACCGCCATGGGCCCGCCTCCACGGGTTGGCCACCGATACAGGGCACAGTCGGTGACATCATGGTCACGTAGGGGCCGGATGTGAGTCCGATCGTGAGTCGGTGGGCCCCGGGACGCTGCGGGAACTCGGTCCGGCCGCGGGTGTGGAAGCGCGCGATGTCAGGGAGCGGCTGGATGCGGCAGGCAGGTCTACTGGACGTCGGGTGCCACAGTGCTCTGCTCACGGTGGTGCGGTGGCGACCTGAAGCGGTGCTGGAACCGGTCTTCTCCCACAAGGTGCGGCTGAGGCTGCACGAGTCGCTCGACCGGAAGGGGCGCCTGGGCAAGGACGGCGTAGAGAGTGTGCAACGGGCGGTGGCCGAGGCGGTCGCAGCGGACCAGCGCCCTCGCCGGCCGGAGGTGTTCGCCTTCGCCACTTCCGTTATCCGGGACGCTCCGAATCGCGAGGAGATCATCGCGCTGGTGGCCCGGACCACCGGCACACGGCTGCGGGTGCTGGCCGGCGAGGAGGAGGCACGGCTGGCCTATGTGGCGGCCCGCCAGTGGACGGGTTCCGCGCCGGGCCCCTTGTTGGTCCTGGACATCGGCGGCGGCACCGTGGAGGTCGCGTCGGGTACGGGCAGGCAACCGCGCATCGTGCGCTCGCTGCCGTTGGGCGCCCGCACCGTCACCCGGGAATGGCTGCCCGGCGGCACCGCCCCCTCCGCACGGCGCCTGGCCGAGGTCCGTCGATATCTGAGGCACGCACTGAGTGCGGCGCCCGGCGTGCCGCAGGCAGAGCCGGGTGACCAGGTTCTCGCCTGCTCCAAAACGTTCGAGCAGCTCTCACGGCTCGCCGACGCCTCTCAGCACAAGCCACGTCAAGCGCGACCGCAACTGACGCTGTCTCAACTGCAGGCGGTGATCCCCCTGCTGACCGACAGCGGCCCGCACCGCCGTGCCGCCCTGCCAGGCATCTCCCGGCACCGCGCCGAGCAGTCCCTGGCAGGGGCTCTGGTCGCCGAGGCCCTCATGGAAGCCTGCGGCGTGAAGAGTGTCGAGATCTGCCCCTGGTCCACCCGGGAGGGGCTGCTGCTCGAACGCCTCGGCGTGATCGACACCGCGTCCCACCACCACCGAGGCTCCGGCTGACCCCACCCGGAGCGGCCCCCGTGCACGGCCGGTGCCCCGGCGTGGCTGCCTCGCGCGACGGCCTCCGTCGCTGAGTGCGACCATGGGAGGAGAGGCCTTTACCTGCGGGTTCTGCAGGCCGTCCCGGGCCTCCAAGGGCCGTCACGTGGTTCGCCCGACGCCCCGAGCCGGTTGACCCTTGGCCTGGAATTGGTGACGGTGGAGGCTGACGCACGGGCGGCCGACGGAGGTGGCCATGGCAGACGACGCACTGGCCAGAAGGCTCATCGGCCGCTGCCTGGACGAGCGCCGGGACGAGGCCATGTCCGGGTTCGGCGCCCCTGAGACGAAGGGTTCGGCTGAGCTGGCATGGGAGAAGTGGTGGTCGGCCGGAGAGCTCGACCGCGAAACCGCCGCACAGGTGCTGAGGTGGGCGACCGATCGTGCGCGGCAGGCTTCCAGGGCCCGCTACGACGTCACTTACGGACTCATCCGGGCTCAGCTGGAGCGCCATGCCGTGGTGCAGTGGCTGGCAGAGCACGGTGACGACTTCACGCCGCCGGCTTCACGACCGGGAATTTCGGCCGGGCCAGCACTGGCGCCTCGTCCACCACAGGAACGGAGGAACCTGCCCAGGCTTTCGATGTGTTCGTCCCCGCCCGGTTTCGTCCGCTAGCAGGGATGCCCGCACGTCGTCACATCGCAGGTCAGGGCCACGTCCGACCACGGGACAGCCGGATGAGCAGTGGGAAGTGTGCTGCGGCGCCCAGGGCGGCTTCGCCACTCGCCCGAGCCGTCCGCGCTCTTCTCCCGTCACGGTCCCTGCCTCCAGGGGGCGGCGGCCGGCCCGGCCGTCACCCCGAGCCGATCAGGCGGCCTCGGACACTCACCCTCTCCACATCACGTGACCTTGAGGTCTGGAGCACAGATACTGCCCTCGGAGCGACTCCCCGTCCTCCCTGAGCACGCCCGTCCAACCCAACCGGCAACCCATCAGCAAAGTCGGCATAAGGTCAGCATCCGTCCCGCCGGACCACCTTTCGACCGCCATGAACGCCGAGATCAACAACTCCCCCACACCTACCCTGACCTGTAAGAACACCGGTCAGAGGCTCGACTGCTCGACTCAACGGGAGGTACCCATGAAGATGCTGATCAACGTCGCCGAGACCGTGGTCACCGATGCGCTGCGCGGGATGGCCGCGGCGCACCCCGAATTGGTGGTGGACGCCGAGAACCGGGTGATCGTACGGCGGGACGCACCGGTGGAGGGGAAGGTGGCGCTGGTGTCCGGGGGCGGCAGCGGGCACGAGCCGCTGCACGGGGGGTTCGTCGGCCCCGGGATGCTGGATGCCGCTTGTCCGGGCGAGGTCTTCACCTCGCCGGTGCCCGATCAGATGGTGCGTGCCGCCGCGGCCGTGGACAGCGGCAACGGGGTGCTGTTCCTCGTGAAGAACTACACCGGGGACGTGCTCAACTTCCAGATGGCGGCGGAGCTGGCGGAGGACGAGGGGGTGCAGGTGGCCAGTGTGCTCGTCAATGACGATGTCGCGGTGACCGACTCGACGTTCACGGCGGGGCGGCGGGGCACCGGAGCGACGCTCTTCGTGGAGAAGATCGCCGGTGCGGCGGCCGAGGAGGGCATGCCGCTGGAGCGGGTGGAGGCGCTGGCCCGGCAGGTCGTGGCATCGTCGCGCAGCTTCGGTGTGGCGCTGAGTGCCTGTACGACCCCGGCGAAGGGCAGCCCGACGTTCGATCTCCCCGCCGGGGAGCTGGAGTTGGGGGTCGGGATTCACGGCGAGCCGGGTCGGGAGCGTCGCGCGATGATGACCTCGCGCGAGATCGCGGACTTCACCGTGGACGCGATCCTGGAGGATCTGAACCCGCGGCTGCCGGTGCTGGTGCTGGTCAACGGCATGGGTGCGACCCCGCTGCTGGAGCTGTACGGCTTCAACGCGGAGGTCCGCCGGGTGCTCGACGAGCGGGGGGTGGCGGTGGCCCGCACGCTCGTGGGGAACTATGTGACCTCGCTCGACATGGCGGGCTGCTCGGTGACGCTGTGCCAGGTGGACGGGGAGCTGCTGCGGCTGTGGGACGCGCCGGTGGAGACGCCCGGACTCCGCTGGGGGCGGTGACACCGCAGCCGTATCCGTATGCGGGTCCGTATCCGCTTCCTGCGGCCGTACCCGTCTCCGTTTTCTTCGCTCCGTGCCCGAACAACCAAGGAGAGTAGTCCGTGTCCGAAACAGTGCTGGATGCCACGTTCTTCGTACGCTGGATGACGGCGGCCGCCGCCGTCATCGACCGGGAGGCCGACCGGCTCACCGAGCTGGACTCGCCCATCGGTGACGCCGACCACGGGAGGAATATGCAGCGCGGCTTCGCGGCCGTGGTCAAGGCGCTGGAGACGGAGCCGCCGGCCACGCCCGGTGCGGTGCTGACTGCCGCCGGACGGCAGTTGATCTCAAGTGTGGGCGGGGCGTCCGGGCCGCTGTACGGGACGCTGCTGCGGCGTACCGGCAAGGCGCTGGGCGAGGCGCCTCAGGTGTCGGTCCAGGAGTTGCGGTCGGGGCTGGCCGCCGGGGTGGACGCGGTGGGGCAGCTCGGCGGCTCGGCGCCGGGTGACAAGACGATGCTCGATGCCTTGGTACCGGGGATCACGGCACTGTCGACCTCCTTCGACGCGGCGGCCGAGGCGGCCGAGCAGGGCGCGCTGGCGACCGTACCGCTGCAGGCCAGGAAGGGCCGGGCGAGCTATCTCGGGGCACGCAGCATCGGACATCAGGACCCGGGGGCGACGTCCTCGGCCCTGCTGTTCGCGGCGCTCGCGGAGGTGGCGAAGTGAGCGCGGAGCCGGCCGGCGCTACGGCCGGCGGCACGGGTTCGCCGGTCGGCGTGGTGCTGGTGTCGCACAGTGGCCCGGTCGCACAGTCCGTGGCGACGCTGGCGGCCGGACTTGCCGGCAGCGGGGACTCGGTGCCGGTGGCCGCGGCGGGCGGTACGCCGGACGGCGGGCTCGGGACGAGTGCGGAGCTGATCACCGAGGCGGCGCGGACCGTGGACCGTGGCGCGGGCGTGGCGATCCTGGTCGACCTGGGCAGCGCCGTACTGACCGTCAAGGCCCTGATCGCCGAGGGGGATGAACTCCCCGCGGGCGCACGGCTGGTGGACGCGCCGTTCGTCGAGGGTGCGGTGGCCGCCGTGGTCACCGCGTCGGCCGGGGCGGATCTGGACGCGGTCGCGGCGGCGGCCGGGGAGGCGTACGGGTACCGCAAGGAGTGAGGACGGCATGCCGGAGGCCGCCTGCTCCCGTCGTGTTCAGGGTTTGCGGGCGACGCCCGCGTAGCAGGCGGCCTCCGCGTCGGTGACATGGGTGGCGTCCTCGGGGCGGTCGGGGCGCCACTCGTGGGAGAGCGTGACGCCCGGTTCCAGCAGCTCCCAGCCGTCGAAGAAGCGCAGGAACGCGGCGTGGGAGCGGAACTGGAGCGGGGTGCCCGCGTCGCCGTAGATCTTGATGATCTTGTCCATCGCCCCGGGGCTGAAATCCGGTGTCGCATGGCTCATGGCGAGGGTGCTGCCGCTGGGAAGTGCGGCCTTGAGGGTCTCGACGATGGTGTGGGCGCGGTCCCGGCCGTCGTCGGGCACGAAGTGCATCAGCGCGTTCAGGCTGAGCGCGACCGGACGGTTCAGGTCGAGGGTGTCGAGGAGCTGCGGCGCCTTGAGGATGCCGACCGGGTCGGTGACATCGGCCTGGACATATGCGGTACGTCCCTCCGGGGTGCTGAGCAGGAGGGCCGCGGCGTGCGCGAGGACGATCGGGTCGTTGTCGGTGTAGACGACCCGGGCATCGGCGGCGATGCCCTGGGCGATGTCGTGGAGGTTCGGCGGGGTGGGGATGCCGGTGCCGATGTCGAGGAACTGCCGCAGGCCGGATGCGGCGGCCACGCGGGTGGCGCGGTGCATGAACTCGCGGTTGATGCGGGCGGCGACCAGCGCGGCGGGGAAGACGCCCAGCACGTCGCCGGCGGCCATCCGGTCGGCCAGGAAGTTGGTCTTGCCGCCCAGGAAGTAGTCATAGATCCGGGACGAGTGGGCCCGGTCCAGCTGAAGGTCCACCACGGACCCGTGCTCGCTCATCGTCTGCTGCCTTCCAGTCGGCATGCCGCCCCGGCGTGCTTCCCCGGCGTACGGTGACGCCCCTTCGCGATCCGCGCACTCCAGGCGGCGCGTCAACCCCCGCCGTGCGCCCGGCTGTTGGAGCTCTGCCCCGTACGTCCCGGATCATGCCGGAGCGCACCCGGCGGAGGGCCTGACGGTCGGCGTGGCCGGCGTCATCGGCCGTCACATGCCATGGTCACGCGTAGTCATATGAATACGCAGCGGCAGATTTTTTCCCGCCCGATGCCACAAAAGGGCTCACTTTCCGGTTCATTGGAGGGTGAGGGCAAAGCGTCCTCCCGCGGTCGGCGGCGCTTCGGCGCCCGGCTCGGTGCACGGCGAAACGGAACGAGGACTGCTCGTGAGCGCAGACCGGGACCGACTGCTACCGGCGTGCGCTCCGGCGCATGTCCCTACGGCGGAGTTAGCCCCGCTCCCCCGCTGTTCGCTCCCGGCCGTCGCGCCGGACCCGTTCGACCGCCAGCTGTCGATCACCTTCGAGGCGTTCCTGGCGACGCATGCGCGCAAGTGGCTGACGTACGCCTATCTGCACACCGGCAGCGAGGCCGCGGCCCGTGAGGTGACCCGGGCGGCGTACGCCCGGCTCGGCCGGCTGTGGCCGCATGCGCTGCGGCAGGCGTCGGTGGAGGCATACGCCTGGTCGGTCCTCAAGGAACGCGTCGTGGAGTGGCTGTACGACCACCAGCAGCCCACCGCGCTCACCGAGACCGCCGCCTTCGCCGTCGTCACCCATGCCCTGCTGCGCGAGTGCCAGCAGCAGTTCGCCATGCTGGAGAGCCAGTTGGGGCTGTATGCCGCCATCGCCCGGCTGCCGGAGCGGCAGTGCGATGTGATCGTGCTGCGCCATGTCATCGGGCACAGCGACGCACAGATCGGCTCCTTGCTCGGCGTCGACGAAGTCACCGTCCGCTCCTACGCAAGCCGCGGCAAGCGCAAGCTCGCCGCCGCGCTCGGTATCGACCAGGGAAATTCCAGGGGGAACTGACCATGTCGCACATCTGCCCCGCGGGCCGCCGGGAGACCGTCGAGACGCTGCTCAGCGCCGCCGCGGCGGTGTCCGGTATCGATGATCTGGCGGGGTTCCGTGACCTCGACGACGCGGGGGTGCTCGGCGGCCTCGGTGCCTCCGTCCGGGCGGGGGCGGCGGACGGTCCACCGACGACGGAGCGGCCGGTCCGGGCCGGCCACGCGGCGCCCAGCCCCTACCCGAGCGCCCGTGACGAGGCCACCCATGAGCTCCAGCTGGCCTGTGCGCTGGTCGTGAATGCGGCGGCGGCCGCGGCGAGCCTGGAACGGCTGGTCGACGACCACCACATCGACCCCGAAGGCGCGCTGGTCTTCGCCTGTCTGCTGCACATCACCGGACGCCAGGACGCGGCCCATTTCTGGTGGCACTTCGGCGCCGGTGCGGGGAGCCGGACCGCCGCCTACTGTCTGTACCTCTCCCACCGCCGCAACGGCGAGTACCGCGACGCCGCCTACTGGCGCGAGCAGGCCGCGCATGCGCCCGACGAGGAGCGCCGGTCCACGGCCGCGTTCGACGAGAAGCAGCTGCTGCCCGACGCGGCCCGCCACAACCTCCTCGTCCAGTGGCACAGCGGGCTCGCCCCGACCCTGCCGAACGCCCTGGAGAACGTGATCAACCGGCTCGTCGTGGACAGCGACGACGAGGATTTCGGCGAGATCCCCCGCCCCTCCCCCACGCTCGTCCGGGACCTCGGCCGGGCCGAGTAGCGGCGCCGCGCCAACGGCGCGCCCGGCACGGGGCAGGGGGACACGGTCAGCCCTGCCGGAATTGACGGGTTTTCACCCGGATCTTAGATTCGCAGGACGTCCGATGTCCGATGCCTCCCTGCAGCCGTCGCACCCCGTGCCGTGCCCCGTCCGGAGGTCTCGGTGAAAGCCGCCCGCCCCGTCACCCTGGCCACCCTGCTCGCCACGGGTGCCGGGCTGCTGACCGCTCCCGCGGCACCCGCCGCCGCACCGCCGGGCATCGCCGCCCGGCCGGCGCTGTACGAGACCGCCGATCTGGCGGTGTCCGGCCAGGGGGCGCACACGTACCGCATCCCGGCGCTGGCCACCCTGCCGGACGGCACCCTTCTCGCCGCCTACGACCGGCGTAACGACAGCGCGGCCGATCTGCCCGGCAATGTGGATGTGATGGTGCGGCACAGCACCGACCAGGGGCGCACCTGGAGCGCCCCGCGGGCGGCCGTGGACTACGACGGCGGGGTGGGCGCCGGCGACCCGAGCCTGCTCGTCGACCGGACGACCGGCCGGGTCTTCCTCTTCCATGCGTATGCGCCCCGGGGCATCGGCTTCGGCAGTGCGGGCGCGGGCAACGCCCACGACAGCAGCACGGTGCTGCACACCGACTACAGCTCCTCCGACGACGGCGGCCGCAGCTGGCACCACCGGCGCCTCACCCGCGACCTCAAGGACCCTTCCTGGCACGGCATCTTCGCCTCGTCCGGCTCCGGCACCCAGCTCGCCGGCGGACGGCTGTTGCAGCAGTACGCCCTCCGGAAGGCCGACGGCAGTATGTGGGCGGCCAGTGCCTACAGCGACGACCACGGCGCGTCCTGGCGGCTGGGGACGCCGGTGGGGCCGCTGATGGACGAGAACAAGACCGTCGAGCTGGCCGATGGGCGCATCATGCTCAACAGCCGCACCAGAAGCACCACCAGGCGGCTGGTCGCGCAGTCACGGGACGGCGGGCTGACCTACAGCGCCCCGGCCGCGGACGACGAACTGATCGATCCGGCCAACAATGCCTCGATCCTGCGCTACGACCCGGCGGCACCGCCGGACCGGGCGCGGGCGCACTGGCTGCTGTTCAGCAATACGGCGAGCACCGGCGCGCGCGAGAACCTCACCGTGCGGGCGTCCTGCGACGACGGCGAGAGCTGGCCCATCGCGCGGGCCGTCGCTCCGGGTCCGGCGGCCTACTCGACGCTGACCCGTCTGCGGGACGGCACCTTCGGGCTGCTCTACGAGTCCGGGCCGTACCGGAAGATCACTTTTGCGCGGTTCGACGATGCCTGGCTGGGGATGAACTGTCCGACCACCCGGCCGTCGGCCTCATGAGTCGCCCGTTCCGGCCGACGGGTCCTCCCCCACCGGCGGCCACTCCGGGCGGCTGACGTCGGGAACCGTGGCCAGCGCATGGCCGACCGTGGGGTAGCAGGAGAAGACACTGAGGGACTGGGTGCCGACCAGCAGCCGCAGCATCCGTACGCCGAGGGAGGCCAGCAGCAGCCTGCCCTCCAGACGCCGGCACAGCCATTCCAGGGCGAGCAGGCAGCTCAGCCCCCGTGAGTCACAGAAGCGCAGCGCGGTCAGATCGAGCACCAGAAAGCGGTGGCCGGCCGACACCACCGAGCGCGCCTCGGCGAGAAAAGCCTGCTCGGTGCGGAGGTCCAGGTCTCCGCTGACGCGCAGGACAGCGCACTCCTCCGCCTGCACGATCGCAGTGACCGCCAACGACCGCATCTCCGAGCTCATGCCGTCCAGACTAAGCGCCGTCGTCTCCGGCACCACCGCTGCGGCCCGCCGGCGCACAACGGGCCACCCCGGGCTCCCCGGCCCGTGGGGCGCGTACGGGCCCGCTGCCAGGGCGTTACGGGCACCCGTTCGTGCATGCGGCCAGGGTGACAGCGTCCTGAAGCGGACAGAAACGGTCATGTTTTCCGCCGCCGCGGGCAGCCTGCCGCGCCGCTCCGGTTGCTATAAACCTGATGCGGGCGGAAACGGGCAGTCCCGTGACCGAACGGAAACCGGAAAACGACAGAATTCAGGCAGGAGTGAGCCATGAGGGCCGAGGAACGCCAGCACCGCATCCTCGCGCTCGCCCGGCAGTCCGGCCGGGTCGAGGTCGCCGATGCCGCGGCGGAGTTCGGGGTCGCCCGCGAGACCGTACGGCGCGATCTGAGCGAGCTGGAGCGCCGGGGCCTGATCCGGCGTACGCACGGCGCGGCGTATCCGGTCGAGAGCGCAGGCTTCGAGACCACGCTGGCCCGGCGGGAGACCCAGCAGGTGGAGGAGAAACGCCGGATCGCGGCGGCGGCCGCGTCTCTGGTGGGCGAGGCCGAGACGGTGTTCGTCGACGAGGGCTACACACCGGAGCTGGTGGCCACGCTGCTGCCCACCGACCGTCCGCTGACCGTGATCACCGCGTCGCTGCGGACCGCGTCACTGGTCGCGGCGTCCGAGTCGACCACCGTCCTGCTGGCCGGCGGGCGGGTCCGCTCCGGGACCCAGGCGACGGTCGGGTCCTGGGCCCGGGACATGCTCGCCCGGTTCGTGATCGACCTGGCGTTCCTGGGGGCGAACGGCATCTCCCGGGAGCACGGCCTGACCACCCCCGATCCTGCGGTCGCCGAGGTGAAGGAGCAGGCCGTCCGCTCCTCGCGGCGGCGGGTGCTGGTCGGGGTGCACAGCAAGTTCGGCGCCAGCAGCTTCTGCCGGTTCGCCGCGGTGAGTGACTTCGACGCGATCGTCACCGATGCGGGGCTGTCCGCGCCGGAGGCGCATCGCTACTCGCTCCTGGGGCCGCAGGTGCTCCGGGTCTGACCGGGACGGGGCCGGCCGGCCCCGCAGCCCGGCACCACATACCCCACAGCTGACCGCCGAAGGCCGCACCGCCGGCCGTCGGACGGCTCCGCGGCGTACCCCCAGGACGGCGTCGTACGCCCCGGAATCGCCCCTTGTGCGGCATCCGCCGGACATCCCCTGTCCCCTCAGAAAGGTAACGAGCCGTGAGAGCACGATCCCCCGGACCAGGCCGCGGCGGCCGCCCCATAGGGCTGACCGCCCTCGCCGTGGCCCTGGCACTGTCCACCGCAGGCTGCTACCGCGGGGCCGGCGACGCGGGCAACGACAGCCGTCACACCCTCAACGTCCTGATGGTCAACAACCCGCAGATGGTGGATCTGCAGCGGCTCACCGCCGAGCACTTCACCAAGGAGACCGGCATCAAGGTCAACTTCACCGTGCTGCCGGAGGACGATCTGCGCGACAAGATGAGCCAGGACTTCTCCAGCCAGGCCGGGCAGTACGACGTGGCCAGTGTCAGCAACTACGAGACCCCCATCTACGCCCGCAACGGCTGGCTCTCACCGCTCGGTGAACGGGCCGCGAAGGACCGCACGTTCGACCAGGGCGACATCCTCAAACCGGTCCGCTCCTCCCTCACCGCCACCGACGGCAAGGTCTACGCGGAGCCCTTCTACGGCGAGTCATCCTTCCTGATGTACCGCAAGGACCTCCTCAAGGCCGCCGGGCTGACCATGCCCGCACGGCCCACCTGGCACCAAGTCGCCGCGCTCGCAGCCAAGTTGGACGGCTCCCGGAAGGGCCTGAAGGGCATCTGTCTGCGCGGCCAGCCCGGCTGGGGCCAGCTGGCGGCCCCGCTGACCACCGTCGTCAACACCTTCGGCGGCACCTGGTTCACCAAGGACTGGCAGCAGCAGGTCGACAGCCCCGCGTTCACCAAGGCGACCCGGTTCTATGTCGATCTGGTGCGCAAGCACGGACAGGCGGGTGCCCCGCAGGCCGGCTACACCGAGTGCCTCAACGACATGCAGCAGGGCAAGGTCGCCATGTGGTACGACGCGACGGCCGGCGCCGGTTCGCTGGAGAGCGGCGACTCCAAGGTCGCGGGCAAGGTCGGCTATGCGCCGGCGCCGGTGGAGCGGACCCGTGACGCGGGCTGGCTGTTCACCTGGGCATGGGGCGTGCAGAAGGCGAGTACGCACCAGGACGACGCCTGGCGGTTCATCCGCTGGGCCTCCGGCAAGGGCTACGAGCGGCTGGTGGGCCGCGAACTGGGCTGGTCGAGGGTGCCGGGCGGCAAGCGGGCCTCCCTCTACCGCGACCCGCAGTACGCCAAGGCGGCCGCGGCGTTCGCCGGCCCGACCGAGCGGGCGATCAGCTCGGCCCGGCCCGGCGACCCCGGCGTCCAGCAACGCCCGGCCCCCGGAATCCAGTTCGTCGGCATCCCCGAGTTCGCCGACCTGGGCACCAAGGCCTCGAACGAGATCAGTTCGGCCATCGCCGGCAAGCAGAGCGTGTCCGAGGCCCTGAAGAAGAGCGGGCGACTGGCGCAGGAGGTGTCCGATGGCTACACGCACCACTGAACCGGCCCCCGAGGCCGACGCGGCCCGCGTGCTCCGCACCGGCCGCCCGGACGCCCGCGCCCGCGCCCGCCGCACCGAACGGGCCAAGAACTGGGCCCGCCGCGCGCCGCTGCTCCCCGCGCTGGTCTTCCTCGTCGCCGTCACCCAACTCCCGTTCCTGGCCACGGTGGTGATCTCCTTCACCCGCTGGAACGCACTGGCCCCGGACAACCGCGGCTTCGCCGCCCTCGACAACTACCGCGCCGTCTTCACCGACCCGGCGATGCGGGCCTCGGTGGGCACGACGGTGCTGCTGACCGTGACCGTGGTGCTGGTGAGCCTGTTGCTCGGGCTCGGCCTGGCGCTGCTGCTCGACCGTGGCTTCCGCGGGCGCGGCATCGTCCGCACCCTGCTCATCACGCCGTTCCTCATCGTGCCGGTCGCCTCCGCGCTGCTGTGGAAGCATGCGCTGTACAACGCCTCGTACGGGCTGCTCAACGGCTCGCTGACCTGGATATGGGGGCTGTTCGGCAGCGAGCACCCGCCGCAGCCGGACTGGATGACCGACTCGCCGCTGGCCGCGGTGGAGATGTCGCTGATCTGGCAGTGGACCCCGTTCATGATGCTGATCCTGCTGGCCGGGCTGCAGAGCCGGGCGACGGACGCCGTCGAGGCGGCCCGGATGGACGGCGCCTCCGCCTTCGACATCTTCCGCTATCTCACCCTGCCGCATCTGCGCCGCTACCTCGAACTGGCCGCGCTGCTGGGCACGGTGTACGTCGTGCAGAACTTCGACGCGGTGTTCACCATCACGTCCGGCGGCCTCGGCACCGCCAACCTTCCGTACACCATCTACCAAACCGTCTACCAGTCCCATGACTACGGACGGGCATCCGCGCAGGGCGTGGTCGTGGTGCTGTGTTCGCTGCTGGTGGCGACCTTTGCACTGCGCACCGTGTCGTCCCTGCTGCGCGAGGAGGTCACGGCATGACCGGTTCATCCTTGGTCCTGCGCCGCGCCGGGGCCCCGGCCGCCCGGCGCCGGCGGCGTACCGGCAGTCTGCTGGGCCTGGCGGCCTGGCTGTGCGGGATCGCCTTCTTCCTGCCCGTCGCCTGGATGGTGCTGACGTCCTTCCACAGTGAGACGGACGCGGCGACCAACCCGCCGAGCGTCGGCGCCGGACTCAGCCTGCACGGCTACCGCGAGTTCTTCGGGGCGACGGGCGGCGGTGTCAGCCCCTGGCCGCCGCTGATCAACTCGCTGACCGCCTCCGTCGTCTCCACCCTGCTGGTGCTGCTGCTGGCGGTGCCCGCCGCCTACGCCCTGGCCATCAAGCCGGTACGCAAATGGAGCGACGTCCTCTTCTTCTTCCTCTCCACCAAGATGCTGCCGCTGGTGGCAGGTCTGCTGCCGGTCTATCTCGTCGCACAGAACGCCGGGATGCTCGACAGCATCTGGCTGCTGGTCATCCTCTACACCTCGATGAATCTGCCGATCGCGGTGTGGATGATGCGCTCGTTCCTCGCCGAGGTACCCGTGGAGATGCTGGAGGCCGCCTCGATCGACGGGGCGGGACTGACCACCACCCTGACCCGGATCGTCGCACCGGTCGCGATGCCGGGGATCGCGGCAACGGCCCTGATCTCCTTCATCTTCAGCTGGAACGAGCTGCTGTTCGCCCGGGTCCTGACCGGCGTCGTGGCCGGTACCTCGCCGGTGTTCCTGACCGGACTCGTGACCAGCCAGGGCCTGTTCCTGGCCAAGGTGTGCGCCGCCGCCACCGTCATCTCCCTCCCGGTGCTCATCGCCGGGTTCGCCGCCCAGGACAAACTGGTCCAGGGCCTGTCGCTTGGAGCCGTGAAATGAAAGCCGCAGTGATCAGCGCCCCCGGCAAGGTCGAGGTCGCCACCGTCGAGGACCCGACGCCCGGCCCCCGCGAGGTCGTGGTCTCCGTCGCCGCCTGTGGGCTGTGCGGCACCGATCTGCACATCCTCCAGGGCGAGTTCGCCCCCACGCTGCCCGTCGTGCCGGGCCATGAGTTCGCCGGAACCGTCGTGGCGACCGGCAGCGCGGTCACCGAACTCGCCGAGGGCGACCGGGTGGCCGTCGACCCCTCCCTCTACTGCCACGAGTGCCACTACTGCCGCATCGGCCGCAACAACCTCTGCGAGCGGTGGGCCGCCATCGGGGTGACCACGGCGGGCGGCGCCGCCGAGTTCGCCGTCGCCCCCGTCGCGAACTGCGTCAAGCTGCCCGATCACATCCGTACCGAGGACGCGGCCCTCATCGAGCCGCTCTCCTGCGCCGTACGCGGCTACGACATCCTGCGCTCCCAGCAGCTGGGCACCCAGGTCCTCATCTACGGCTCGGGCACGATGGGCCTGATGATGCTCGAACTCGCCAAGCGCACCGGCGCTGCCGGGGTCGACGTCGTCGACATCAACCCCGCGCGGCTGGCCACCGCCCGCACCCTGGGCTGCAGCAACGCGACCGGTTCCGCCGACGAGCTGGACCGCCCGCGCGGCTGGGACGTGGTCATCGACGCCACCGGCAACGAACACGCCATCCAGGACGCCCTGGGGCGGGTGGGCAAGGGCGGCACCTTCCTCCAGTTCGGCGTCGCCGACTACGCCGCCCGCGCCACCATCGAGCCGTACCGCATCTACAACCAGGAGATCACCATCACCGGCTCGATGGCCGTGCTGCACAGCTATGAACGCGCCGCGGAACTCTTCGCGGCCGGCGCCCTGGACCCGGAGATCTTCATCAGCGACCGGCTCCCGCTGGACCGCTATGCCGAGGCGCTGGACCGCTTCCGGGCGGGCGAGGGGAGGAAGATTCAGGTACGGCCCTGAGCCGGTGCCCGGCGACCACCGGGCCGCTCACCGCGGCCGGCTGACGGGGGCGAGTTCACCGTGCAGGAGCGCCGTGCCGAGCGGGGTGAGAGCGTGGATGACCGAGCCGCCGTCGCGCCGGCTGCGGGCCAGGTTGGCCTCGCGCAGAGCGCTCACATGCTCGCTGGCCGAGGGGGCGGAGACCCGTAAGCGGCGGGCGAGTTCACCGGTGGTGGCCGGGGCGTCGAGGGCGGTGAGGATTCGGGCTCTGGTGCGGCCGAGGAGTGCGGACAGCGCCTGCGGATGGCAGCTGCGGGTGGCGGCCGGCGCCCAGTTGGTGGAGTGCTGGACGGGATAGACCAGGACCGGTGGGAGGCCGGGGTCGGCGAGGGCGATGGGTCTGCGCCAGCAGAAGTGGGAGGGGATCAGCCGCAGTCCGCGTCCGCCCAGGCGCAGATCGCGGTCCAGGGGGTAGTCGACGTGCAGGACCGGCGGCTCCCAGCGGATCGCGGGCCGGAAGGTGTTGAGCATGGCGTCGACGCCGCCGCGGCAGAGCATGCGGGTACGACCGCCCCGGTCTCCGTCGACGGTGGCGCTCGCCCCCGTCCAGTCGGGGGCGATCACCGCGCGGTGCACCTCCTGGAACGCGGCCGCCAGCTCGTCGAGCGGCTGCCGGCTTCCCGCGGCCAGCGCCCCGGTCCAGCGCGGGAGCCGGACCGGCAGCGCTGCCCGGGCGGATTCCGTGGTCAGCCGCACCCGTGGGGTGTCCCGGAGCCCCTCCAGCGCCGCGGCCAGCCCGTCGCGGGCCGCATCGGGGGTGAGGAAGTCCGGAAAGTAGCGGGCGTCGGCCGGGGCCAGGATGCTGATCAGCCGTGCGGCACGGGTCAGCCCCCGCTCGCCCAGCTCACGGCGCGCACGGGCACGCCAGGCCCCGTACACCGGCACGCCACGTCCCGGCGGCGCCAGATGGTGCATGGCGAGCACCGTTTCCCACAGCGGATCGGGCTCGGCGGCGATCTGTACGCGCGCGACATCCCGGTCTTCGAAGTGAATACGCAACATGCGGCCCCCGCGGCATGCTCATGACCCTGTCGCCAGGGCCCCCCGTTCGGGGCCTGTCGTACGGCCCCGCCGTAAGCCTGCCCGGCGTCAACGGAGGTGTCCAGGGCGACTTGTGGCCTTTGGCGTGCGCGGGTGTGCAGGCGGGGAGTGCGGGGCGCCCGTGCTCAGGCCTGGTTCGCGAGCCGCTGCGCCAGCCGCTCCAGGAACACCCGCTGGCCCGCCACCAGCCGCTCGTGCGCCTCGTGCGGGGTGAGCCAGGCGACCCGGTCGATCTCGGGGAAGGTGCCGGTCACCCCGGATCCGCGCGGCCATTCCATCTCGAAGGTGCCGGGCACGATCCGCTCCGGGTCGAGGTCGCTCTCGACGGCCCACACCGTCACCACCTTGCCGCTCGGCTGACGGGCCTCGCCCAGGGAGACGTAGGGCCCCTCGGGGGGCGGCACCCCCAGCTCCTCCTCGAACTCCCGCCGGGCCGCGTCCTGTGCCTCCTCCGGCGGTACGTACTCGCCCTTGGGCACCGACCACGCCCCGGCGTCCCGCCGTTCCCACAACGGACCGCCCATGTGCCCCAGGAGCACCTCGGTACCGTCCCCCGCGCCCCGGTACAGGAGCAGCCCCGCGCTGCGCTTTCCGGCCATGACAGCTATCCTTCCCCGCCGTCGTGCGCGCCGGTCACCGTCTCCACGGTGTCCGCCTCGGCCGCCGTCTTGTCCTCCCGGTAGCGCACCACCCGCGCGAACCGCAGGGTCACGCCCGCCGGGTAGCGCGAGGACGTCTGCAGCCCGTCGTAGGCGATCTCGACGACGAGTTCCGGACGGACCGTCACGACATGGCCGTTGTCCGCCACCGCGAGTTCCTGCAGCCGCTCGGTCTGCCAGTCGAGGGTGGCGTCGGTGAGCCCCTTGAAGGTCTTGCCCAGCATGACGAATCCGCCGTCCGGTCCGCGCGCCCCGAGGTGGAGGTTGGACAGCTTCCCGGTGCGCCGGCCGTGGCCCCACTCCGCCGCGAGCACCACCAGGTCCAGGGTGTGCACGGGCTTCACCTTCAGCCAGGCGGCACCCCGGCGGCCCGCGCTGTAGGGGGCGTCCAACGCCTTGACCACGACGCCCTCGTGGCCCCGGCGCAGGGTCCGGGACCAGAAGTCCTCGGCGGCCGCGCGGGCCGCGGGGTCGGACGGGTCCGCGACCACCTGGCGGCGTACCCGCAGAGGTTCGGGCACCAGCCGGGCGAGCTCGGCGTGCCGCTGCTCTCCGGGCAGTTCCAGCAGATCGCGCCCGTCGACCGACAGGACGTCGAAGAACACCGGGGACAGCGGCAGCGCGGCCTGCGCCGCGGAGACGTCCACCCGTGAGCCGAACCGTCCCGCCACCCGCTGGAACGGCACCGGGCGGCCCTCGCCGTCCAGGGCGATCACCTCGCCGTCGAGGATGAAACGGTCGGCGGGAAGCTCCCGGGCGACGGCGGTGACCTCGGGGAGCCGGTCGGTGACCTCGTCCAGGGTGCGGGTGTGGATCCGTACGTCCGGCCCGTCGCGGTGCACCTGTACGCGGATGCCGTCGAGCTTCTCCTCCACCGCGCAGGCGCCGAGCTTGTCCATCGCCTCGGCCACCGACTTGGCACTGTGCGCCAGCATCGGCCCGACGGGCCGGCCGACGGTGAGCCGGAACTCCGCGAGCGCTGCCGCCCCCTCGGCCAGCAGCGCCCGTGCGACGTCCTGCAGGGAGCCCGCCAGCATCACGGCCCGGCGGACGTCCGCGGAGGGCACCTCTGTCGCGGCGGCGAGCCCTTCGACCGCGATGGCGTCCAGCGCACCCTGCCGCACCTCGCCGGTGAGCAGGCCGACCAGGAACCGCTGTTCCTCCTGCGTCGCGGCGGCCAGCAGCTCCCGGACCAGCCTGCGCCGCTCCCCCTGGGCCCCGGCCCCCGAGACACGTGCCAGGCCGGTCAGCGCCGTATCCACGTCACGTACGGTCAGTGCGGCGCGCTCCGCCGCCGGAACCGGCTCGCGCAGCACGCTCCAGCCGATCCCGATCCGCCCCTGGGGCAGCCGCCCGGCCAGACACGGGATGACCACCGGGACGTCCTCCGGCGCGGCCGCCCGGAACAGCCCGGCCAGCAGCGCGATCTTCCGCGAACGCGCCGACGTCGCGGCGACGTCCCCCGACACCCGTGCGAGATCGGCCAGCAGCATAGGGCCATGGTGCCCCCGCTGCGCCGTCCCCGCTTCCCCGGCCGCGCAGGCCGCGGGCCGGTGTGGCACCGTGCCGGTCCGCGGCCGGGTCGTCCCGGCCGTGTGTGGTCAGGGGGCGAGATACGAGTGGAAGAGGTTGTCCGGGTCCCACTGCGCCTTGATTTCCTGCAGGCGGTCCCAGGTGGCGGGGGCGTATGAGCGCCGGGCCCGTGCGGCGTCGGCTTCCAGGTCCGCTTCGGCGATGAAGTGGAAGCCGTCGCCGTGCGGGTCCGCGGCCCCCATGGCCGCACGCAGCCAGCGCGCATGGGTCTCGTCCTCGGCCGGGTCCTCCCAGATCGCGTAGCAGACGAGGTAGGACGCGCCGAGCGGGGAGAAGGCCATGTTCCGCAGCAGAGCGGGGTGCTCGGAGACCGGCTGCACGGGCGAGAGCACCAGGGACTTCCCGGAGGGGGCATGGGCCACCGCATCGGCAATACGGGTCAGCTGGGTGGCATGGCTCTCCGGCGACCACAGGGTGTCCGCCGCATAGCGGTGTGCCGGGGGCCAGACGGCCGCCGCGCCCTCGTGCAGGGCGGCGAAGGAGGTCGGCACGGCCGGCTGCCGGGCGACGGCGAGTTCGCCGAAGGGGCAGTCGGCGAACGGCTCCAGCGCCTGCAGGGCCTCGCCTTGTGTCGCGGCGAACGCGGTCGCGGCGACGGTGATCCGGGGCCCTGCCTCATGCGTGGCGGCCGCCGGACCGGACGCCGCGAGGACGAAGGCCGTTTCGACGTACGGCGGGAGCCCGCGCGCGGTCCGCTCCGCCCACTCCGTCACCCGGGCGACCTCGGCCAGCGGGAAGGTCAGGGAGGTCGTCATGATCGAGGCGGGGTGGGGGTGCAGGGCGAGGCGGAAGCGGGTGACGACCGCGCAGAATCCCGGCCCCGCGCCGCGCGCGGCCCAGAAGAGGTCGGGGTTCTCGGTTTCGCTGCAGGTGACCGTCCGGCCGTCGGCGGTGACGGCCCGGATCTCCCGGACGTCGGCGCAGGACGCCCCCCAGGCGCGGGAGTTCCAGCCCAGGCCGCCGCCGAGCAGGAATCCGCCGACCGCCACGGTGGGGCAGTGGCCCACGGGGAACGCCAGATCCTGCGGGGTGAGGACCGCGACCAGTTCCTGGCCGGTGGCGGCGGGCTCCACCGTGGCCGTCGCCGGGGCGTCGCCGGTCGCGGGCGCGACGCGGCACGCACGGAGCGCGGAGAGATCGAGCAGCAGCGCCCGGTCGCGGAGTTGCGAGCCGGACCAGTTGTGCCCGCCGGAGCACATCGAGATCCGCAGGCCCTGGGCGCGTGCATGGCTGACGGCGTGTGCCACGTCCGCTTCCACGGCGGCGCGCACGATGACCTCGGGGAACCGCTGGGGCAGACGCTCGTTCCACACCATGGCGGACCGGACGCGCTCGTAACCGGCCTCGCCGCGCCTCACCAGCGTGCCCTGGATGTCTTCCGCCGGGGTCGGTACCCGCGGGTGCGTCATGGCTGCCTCACCAGATCTGGTGGGTGATCAGGCCGAAGACGACGATGGACACCAGGTAGCCGAGCAGCACCACCGCGGTGCCCAGCACCTGCGCCCGACGGCCGGCGGCCCGGGAGGGCACCAGCCAGAAGGCGAGCACCCTGTTCACGATCGGCATCAGCAGCCAGGTCAGCGCGCTGACGCTCAGGACATTGGACAGGAACAGGCCGATGTACTCGCGGATGGTGAGTTTCTCCAGCCCCACTCCCACGGTCAGGTTGAGCACCATCACCGTCGGATAGAGCGCCAGGACGACGGACATCGCCTGTTTCCAGTTGGGCGGAGCACCGCCGCCCTTGCCGTGGTCGAACTGGAACCAGCCGCTGAACGCCGAATCGACCTTGCGCACGTCGTACGAGGTGAAGTACTTGCTCCCCTCCTCCAGCAGTTTCGTGCGCACATCGGAGGTGAGCCAGTGGTCGAGGTGCTCGCGGGAGTCGAACCGGAAGACGACGACCCAGTGCTCCTGCACGCCCTCCACCGGCTTGAACAGCTCGGACCCCATGAAGCCCGGCGTCTTCTGCTGCGCCTTGAGCGTCTTCTCCTGCCAGTTCAGAAATGCCTGCTCGCATCCCGGCTTCACCTCGTGGGAGATGACGGCCGTGACCACGTCAGGAGCCGGCTGCGCCGGGCTGCCGCCGTGGAGCACCTCCTGCGTCGGAGGGCCTTCGAAGAGTCCGCGCCCCTCGTTGAGCAACTCCTGCCGCCGGCTCGAATCCAGCCAGGCGGTCAGACGGTCCATTCCGGAAAAGCGGAATACGGCCACCCATTCGTTTTCGTCGCCGGCGCCGGGTGGATACACCTCGGCGTCCACAAAACCCTCGAATTCACGGGCGGCCTGATTCGTTCTGTCCTGCCAGCGCTGGTACTCGTCGGTCCGGCCTTCGCGCACCTTCTGCGAGGTCACGACGGTGGCGTTGTCTGCCGCGGAACCACGGCTTGCACGGGAACTCACCTTGAGTAGCCTAGTACATAAGAGATTTACGCGGCAAATGGGGCATTTGCCGCACCGTTCTGCAGTGGAATCGACGCCGATCGGAGACTCCGTAATGGAACAGAAAGAACTCCTCGCAGAAGCCGTCCGGCTGGCCACCGAATCCGTGGACAACGGCTGGGGCGGCCCTTTCGGCGCGGTCATCACGCGCAACGGGGACATCCTCGCCCGCGGGCAGAACCGCGTGCTGCTGACCGGCGATCCCACCGCCCACGCCGAAGTGGAGACGATCCGGAAGGCCATCCAGGTACTCAACCCTGAGGCTCCGTCCATCTCCACGGAGCGTCAGAACGAGAGCACCCTGGAGTACGTCCCCCGCCCCGAAGGATCACCGGACCCGCTCCCGGAACGCGCCCGCATGCTCCAGGGCTGCTCGATCTACATCAGCGGCGCCCCCTGCCCGATGTGCATGAGCGCCATCTACTGGTCGCGGATGGATGCGGTGTACTACAGCTGCGACCTCGACGACACCGCGCGGATCGGCTTCGACGACTCGTTCCAGTACGAGGACTTCACCAAGCCGCTCGACCAGCGCAGGATCAAGATCGAACAGATCTACCCGGACCTCGGCGCCCATGCGTACGCGGCGTGGACGAACCGGCCCAACAAGCACCCGTACTGACGGCAGTTCAACGGCCTGCGCACCTCTACGGCAGAGCGATATCCCTGCAACGCCCGCCGCTCGGCATCCGGTTCGCCGAGCGGTCGCCTGCTGCCTTCGTGCGCGGTCTCGCGGTCAGGCCGTGAGGCGTGGCGAGCGGTTCACTCGTACATCACGTACTCCGGCCGCGGCCGCAGGGCCAGCACCTCCTTCGGCTTCATCAGGCGGCTGCCCTGCGCGTCCTCCTCGTAGAACAGCTTGAAGCCGGTGTGGAGACCGTCGGGCAGATCGCTGACCAGCCGCCCCCAGGTACCGCGCTTCAGGCCCGGCGAGCCGATGCCGTCGGCGCTCTTGATGAGCGCCACGCCCGGCTGCGGCCGCAGGGCGGACTCCTCGCTCACGACGGATGTGGCCACCTGGTGGAAGACCAGCGGCTTCTGCGGCAGATCGTGCGCCTCCACCAGCCCGGACAGATAGCGGGCCACCTTGGTCAGCTCATGGCCGTCGGTGTGCCCGTAGGTGTCGCCCGGCACCTGGCCGGAACTCATCTCCCATTCCGGGTCGAGCGCGATCCCCACATCGGGGTGGACGAGCCAGTCGCGCAGCGCCTTGACCTCGTCGAGCACCGATGCGCGGCCCGGCTGGATGTTCAGGAGCAGCAGCGCGCGCCGGTCGCGTGCCAGGTGGTGGAAGCGGCGGATGGTGGCCGACGGCGTCCGGGAGCGGTAGGCGCCGTCGGAGCCGGCCGCGGCATTGGCCACCGACGCCAGAAGTTCGAGTACGGGCAGGGGTTCGCGCCCCGCGGCGTACGAGTGGGCCACCCTCTCCGCCTCGGCGGCCCGCTTCTCCGGGTCACCGGTCCCGAGCCGGCCGAGCGCCGCCGCCCCGGGCAGACCGCAGAACCCGACCAGCCGGTAGCGCGGGAACAACTCCCGTCCGCCACGGGGCAGTTCGGGGCGGCGCCGCTTCGTCGGGCGGGCCGAGGGGGACGCTGCCGCGGAACCGGACGGGCTCGGGGTGCCGGATCCGGCGGAGGGGGAGGGCGGTGAGCCGCCGGGCGGTGACGCCTTGGGGGCGGAGTCCGCACGGGAGGATGTCCCACCGCACGCCGTGAGCAGTCCCAGCCCCGCTGCTGCCGTGGCCGCGAGCAGATGACGCCGGCTCGCATCCGGCGATGGAGAGGGCGCTGCGGGGCGGCGGCCGGCCGCCCCTGCCCTGCGTATCCCGGCGCCGTCTCGCCCTGACACCTCGTCCGCCACACTGCCTCCGTCCCCCGGCGCCCGGCCGATGACCGGGCGCCGGCCGTCCTTCGGACCGGTCCTGTCCGTGCAGTGCGCTTCTCCAGACCGCTCGCGGCAAAACACGTAGGGGAATGATCAGGCCACCCTCACACCGGCCGCCCGCTCCGTTCCTCTGCACGTCACCGCGCCGCCACCCGGTACTCCGGACGCACGACCCGGACGCCGCGGCCCCTGCCGGGCGGCGCCGTGGCGGGCCTGTCCGCGTAGCGTGAGGACGTGATCAGGCCCCAACGCCTCGAAGCCCTCGACCACTCCCCCGAAGCCGTCCGCCGCCGCACCCCCGTCCGTCGCCTCTGGTACGCCGCATACGGCTCCAACATGCATCGCGACCGGCTGACCTGCTATCTGGCCGGCGGGCGGCCCCCCGGTGGGCTGCGCACCCACCCCGGCTGCCGGGACCCGAGCCCGCCCGCGCGTACGGCACCGGTCATGCTGCCCGGACTGCTGTACTTCGCCACCGAATCGCAGGTGTGGACCGGCGGCAGAGCCTTCTACGACCCCAACCCCGGCCGCACACCTGCCGACGGCGCAGCCGGGTACCCCGGAAACATCGAACTGCCCGCCCAGGCCTATCTGTTGACGCTCTCCCAGTTCTCCGACATCGCCGCTCAGGAGATGTACCGGGAGCCCGGCGGGGATCTCGACCTGACGGAGGCCCTCACCCGCGGCCGGGCCCGGACCGGTCCCGGCAGGTACGAAACCCTGGTGTGTGCCGGGCTGCTGGACGGTGACCCGGTGCTGACCTTCACCGC
Source organism: Streptomyces sp. NPDC054786 (assembly GCF_053611685.1). NCBI lineage: Bacteria > Bacillati > Actinomycetota > Actinomycetes > Kitasatosporales > Streptomycetaceae > Streptomyces > Streptomyces sp. NPDC054786. Next base: position 138,268 of record NZ_JBSHAW010000010.1, read on the forward strand.
CCCGTGGAGCCGTCGGGACATCGCCGTGAACCCGCCCTCGGCGGCCTATCTGCGGCACATCGCGGCCGGCATCGTCGCCTCCCACGGATGGCGCGCCCTCCAGGCCGCCGAGTACCTCGCCGGCTGCCCGGGAGCCGAGGGGCACTGGACGGCCACGGAGATCGCGGCGCTGCTCGGCGACCCGAGGTGACCGGCGCGCGCTCTCCCGGCGCGCCGTACGCAGCGCACTGCGGGCACCACCGCGCCGCGCCCCGGGCACACTGGTGCCAACCGGTCGGTGGACCCGCCCCCGAGGACGTCAGCGAGGACCGTGATGAGAAAGATCGTCTTGTCGATGTCGGTGTCCCTTGACGGCTTCATCGAGGGGCCGGACCGCCAGATCGACTGGCACCTGGTCGACGACGAGCTGCACCAGCACTTCAACGACCAGCTCAGGACGATGGGCGCCTTCATGAACGGCCGGGTCACCCATGAACTCATGGCGGGGTCCTGGCCGACCGCGGACGCCGATCCCTCAAGTACCGGACCCATGGCCGAGTTTGCCGGGATCTGGCGGGATACTCCCAAGATCGTGTTCTCCCGGACCCTGGAGCGGGCCGAGGGGAACACCACCCTCATACGGGAGGTCGTCCCCGCGGAGATCATGGCGCTCAAGGCCCAGCCGGGCGGAGATCTGGCGCTCGGCGGCGCCGATCTCGCCGCCGCCTTCATGGCGCACGATCTGATCGACGAGTACCGCCTCTATGTCCATCCGGTCCTCATCGGCCGGGGCAAACCCCTCTTCCGGGCGGCAGACGCCAAGACCGGTCTCCGGCTCGCCGGGACCCGGACGTTCGGCAATGGTGTCGTCCTCCTCCACTACCGGCGCACCGAGGACACCGCGACGGGATGACCCCGGGCCGCACCGGCCCACCGCCCACCGGCCCGGCGCCCCGCCCTCGCACCGTCATCGGGCACGCCATACCCGCGCGGTCACGGCAGACCGAGCAGACCGGGCAGCTCGGCGAAGGAATCCAGCACATGGTCCGGTGTGCCGTCGGCCGCCCGGTGGGTCTCCGGCAGATATTTGCCGGTCTTGACCAGCACATCGGTGATCCCGCAGCGCTGGGCCGCCAGCACATCGGACTCGATGTCGTCGCCCACCATCAGCGTTTCGGCGGCCGAGGCACCGAGGTGTGCCAGGGCGGTGGCGAAGAACGCCTCCGCCGGCTTGCCGGTGACCGTTGCCTCGACGCCGGCGGCCCGTTCCAGCCCCGGCAGATACGCCCCGGTGTCCAGGTCGAGCCCGTCCGCCGTACGCCAGTACAGATTGCGGTGCATGGCGACCAGCCGGGCACCGCGCTGCAGCTGCCGGAAGGCGGTATTGAGAGCCGGGTAGCTGAATGCCTCGCCCGCACCGCCGAAAACAATCACCTCCGGCGCGTCCCGGCCCTCGTCGTCCGCCTCCTCCCCCACCAGCGCCACACCTGCCAGATCCTCGCCGACGTCACCGCTGTTGATCAGCCGGCAGCGTGCGTGCGGATGGTGTTCGCGCAGGTAGGCGGCGGTGACGGCGGGCGCGGTCAGAATGTCGTCGGCATCGACCGGAAAACCCTCCCCGGCCAGCCGCTCGGCGACCCCTGCGCGGGTCCGCGAGGTGGTGTTGGTGACCAGCACCAGCGGGAGTCCCGCCGCGCGCAGCCGTTCCATGGCCTCCACCGCGCCGGGCAGCGCCTTCCAGGACACGGTGAGCACGCCGTCGATATCGATCAGGACCGCTGCGATTCCCTTCATACGCCGACGGTAACCACCGTCAGCCGCGGCCGGGCCGACGGCCGGACACCGCCGCAGCCCGACTTGCGAAGCCTGCACGGATGGGGTTACTTCGAAGTGAGGTGTGGACGCAGCTACCGTCTCCCCTGGCTAGGGGGTGCATCGTGCTGTTCACTGACCGCGCGGATGCGGGGCACCGCCTCGCCGAAGCGCTGCGACACCTGCAGGGGGAAGAACCCGTCGTGCTCGGCCTGCCGCGCGGCGGGGTCCCGGTGGCCTTTGAAGTGGCCCGGGCGCTCCGGGCGCCGCTCGATGTGATCGTGGTCCGCAAGCTGGGGGTTCCCTACCAGCGCGAGCTGGGTTTCGGCGCCATCGGCGAAGGCGGCGTACGGGTGATCAGCGACGACATCGTCCGCCGCGGCCGGCTGGAACCGGCGGACCTGGCATCCGTGGAGCATGCCGAGGCGGCGGAGCTCACACGGCAGGCGGAGCGCTTCCGCGCCGGGCGGCCACGGCTCGACCTCGCCGGCCGGACGGCGATCCTCGTGGACGACGGGATCGCCACCGGCGCCACCGCGGCCGCCGCGTGCGAGGTGGTACGCGCGCAGGGCGCGGACCGTGTGGTGCTCGCGGTACCCGTGGCACCACCGGACGCGGCCGAGCGGCTGCGCGGTGCGACCGATGAATTCGTCTGCCTCTCCACCCCGTTCGCCTTTTCCGCCGTCGGCGAGTGGTACCGGGACTTCTCCCAGACCCCGGACGACGAGGTCGTCTCGCTGCTGGCACAGGCCGCCGACGACCCCGGGCCGCCCACCGGAGAAACGGATGCGGAGACGGACGTGGCGGAGGAGGTGGCGATCGACGCCGCCGGCGTCCGGCTCACCGGGGACCTCGCGGTGCCGGCGGGCGCCCGGGCGATGGTGATGTTCGCTCATGGTTCGGGCAGCAGCCGGCACAGCCCGCGCAACCGCCTGGTCGCCGCGGCGCTGAACGAGGCGGGCCTGGGCACCCTGCTCTTCGACCTGCTCACACCGGCAGAGGAAGCCCACCGGGCGAATGTCTTCGACATCGAAACCCTCGCCGAGCGGCTCGCCGACGCCAGCGGGTGGCTGCGCGGCCGCTTCACCGGCCCGATCGGCTACTTCGGCGCCAGCACCGGAGCCGCGGCCGCGCTACGGGCCGCCGCCGCCCCGGACGCGGACATCGGTGCCGTGGTCTCCCGCGGCGGCCGCCCCGATCTCGCCGGAGCGGTGCTCCCCGGCGTACGGGCGCCGACGCTGCTCATCGTGGGCGGCAACGATCCCCTGGTCATCGACCTCAACCGGGAGGCCGAGGCGGCCCTGCGCACGGAAACCCGACTGGAAATCGTCCCCGGTGCCACCCATCTCTTCGAGGAACGCGGCACCCTGCAGCAGGTCGCCGATCTCGCCCGGGACTGGTTTGTCAGCCACTTGGTGACGGAGCCGTAGCGGTCCCGGGGAATTCCCCGTCCAAGGCCTGCCCCGCCTCGCCGGTATTCCGGTTCCCGGCTCCGGTCCGCCGGACAGGCCCTGAACGAGGTGATCCGGACGAGCCTCAGTCGATGGTGATCTCGCCCATCGCGCTCCAGCCGTCCGCACCCTCGATGGCGGTGCTGACAATGTCCGGGGTGCGGCGCAGCAGCGGGCGCATCGTCTCGATCCCGGCGCGGAAGTGGTCGGAATTGACGTGCGCTTCGGCAGCGTCATCCTTGAATGCCTCGACCAGGACATAGGTGTTCGGGTCCTCGATACTGCGGGACCATTCGAACCACAGGTTTCCGGGCTCGGCGCGGGTGGCGCTGGTGAAGGATTCGACGTGCTGCGGCCACTCTTCGGCGTACTCGGGCTTCACGGGGAACTTGACGACAATAAAGATCATCCATCGAGTCTAGGTCACCCGGTACCGGCCGTCGTCGACCGGGGCATTCGTGCCGTTGTCATGCGCGGCCGCCCGCATCGGGCTCGGCCGCCGAGGGGCGGTTCAACGTTTTGACCAGCAGCACTCCCACCGCGATCAGCCCGACGCCCAGCCGTACCGGGAACGCGCACGCACGACTTCCGGATACCACCGCGTGAACTGCAGCGCGACGATGATGGCCGCGATGGGGATGATCCATCCCGTCCACAGATTATTGGAATGGTGCAGCACGAGGTCGCCACCGGCACCCGCTATCGCCGCCACCCCGAAAGCGGCACCCCAGACACCCGTGATGTAGTAATTGGTCCGCAGAAATCTGGGATCGCTCCAGAACTCGCGGGGTACTTGTTCCCGGGCGTACTGCAGGGTGAACGGCACCCCGATCGCCATGGATCCGAGGGAAATCACCAGGAGGGCGATATTCGAAACCTCCCCCGAGTAATTCTCCAGCCGGCGAAGGGTGCCCGGGGAGGCCAGGATGCCGATGACCGCCATCGCCGCAAAGAAGACCACATCGGAAATCTCAAGAATTTATCCAGGCGCCGCTCGCCGTACCGGACCGGCCGCCTCCGCGCCGTCCGGCATCCGAAACCGCACGGGTCCTGCTGGACATCACCGCGTTCGACCGGTCGCCCGCCCGGGGCGAGGGCCGACTGATCACCACATCGTGGGCAAGACCGGTGAACGGTACGGCCGTTCCTCAGCGCCGTTCGCCACCCGCGGCCAACAGCCGGGCGCCGTCGTCCCGTTCGGCCCGATCCGGGGGCGACGCCTCCGCGGGACAAGCCGGCGGGCGCAGGGCCGAGGCCCGGGACCGAGCCGTCACCATGGTGCGCATACCACTGTGGGCTCCTCGCGTCCGCCGCAACGGAGGCGAGGAGCCCACAGAAACCCCATCGGGGAGGGTCCTCCGGTCACGGTCCTTCAGTCAGGACTGGGGCCGCTTGCCGTGGTTGGCTCCGTTCTTGCGACGAGCCTTCTTCTTACGACGGCGCTTCGATGACATGGCGTCTCCCTTCCTCGGAGTCTCAGCGATGCTTTTCGCCGAATTTCTACCACTTCACAACGGTATCTCGCCCGGCGATCACGAGGCCGCGTACCCGGGCCCACCGGGGCCCACCCTCCTACGGGTGGTGAATCACCCCACAGGCCTGCGGTCCGGATACGTCCGTCACGACCCTACAGATCGGCCTCCTCGCCGAGGTACAGACCGGCGAATGCCTTCGCCGCCGACTCGGACCCCAGCAGCCGCCGCAGCCGTGCGGAGGCGGTGCCCGCCTGGAACCGGTCGCCGGACGAGGCGCCGTGCAGCACGTAGGAGAGCCACTGCGAGAACTCCAGGTACTGCCAGACCCGCCGCAGACAGGCCTGCCCATACCCTTCGAGGCCGCTGTCGTCGCCCCGGTAGTGCGCGATCAGTGCCTCGCCGAGCAGCAGCGCGTCATGGATCGCGAGGTTCATGCCCTTGGCGGCGATCGGCGCGACCAGGTGCGCCGAGTCACCGGCCAGGTAGACACGGCCGTAGGCCATCGGCTCCACCACGTAATCGTGCATGTCCAGGACCACCTTCTCGATCAGCGGCCCTTCGGTCAGCGGCGGTGCGCCGGCGGCGGCGAGCCGGGTGCGCAGCTCGTCCCACACCCGTGTGTGCGACCAGTTCTCGGCGTCCTCGCCGGGCGGGACCTGGAGGTAGTAGCGGGTGACCTGGGGGCTTCGGGCCATGTGGGCACCGAATCCGCGCTCGTGGATGCCGAAGATCACACCGTCGGCGGACGGCGGCGCCTCGGCGAGGAGGGCGAGCCAGGCGACGCCGTGGTCATGGCGGGTGAGGAGCGCCCGGCCGGCGGGTATGGCCTCCCGGCTCACCCCGCGCGCACCGTCGCAGCCCGCGACGAAGTCGCACTCGATGCGGTGCCGGGCGCCGGTCGCCGGGTCGGTGTACGAGACCGCCGGCCGGTTCCCTTCGATGTCATGGAGCTGCACGTCGCGTACGCCGAAGCGCACTTCGCCGCCCGCCCGGTCCGCATACGACGCCACGAGGTCGGTGACCAACAGCGGCTGCGGATAGACGTAGTGGCGTCGGCCCGACAGCTCCGCCGTCCGTACGGTGTGCCGCTCGCCGTCGAACCGGAACTCGAACTCCCCCTGGGTGTCGGCGCGTTCGAGCAGTCGGTCGGCCAGCCCGTGCCGGGCCAGCGCATGCACGGCCCCCTCCTCCATGAACCCGGCGCGCGGCCGCTGCTCGATGAACTCCCTGCTCTCCGCTTCCAGCAGCACACAGTCGACGCCGGCCGCGCGCAGCACATTCGCCACGGTGAGCCCGGCGGGCCCGGCCCCGACGATGACGACGCGGGTGCGCGTGCGGGAGAGGGAGGGGGTGGAGGACACGTCGCGGGGTTCCCTTCGGGGTGAGCAGAAAGATCGCACGCAGTATGGCGGTTGACGGGAGCGGGCGGTCCGGCGGGCCCGGGGGCCACCGGACCAGGGACTACGGGCGCGCCCCCAGGAGGTGCCGGCCCGCCTTTGCCGTCTCGCCGCCGCCGTCAGGTGCCGCCCGTTCCCTGCCCGGCGCGGCGAATCACCCCACCGTCGTCACCGGACTCCCGGCCGTGTCCTTCGTGCTGCTCCCCTGCCGCCACGACGCCGGCCCGGGGTGCGACGAGCGGCCCGGACGCCCGTGCGGGGCGCCGAGCCGCCGGCCGGTTCTCAGGGGTTCGGCTTACGCACTGCCCGTGAGGCTGGCGAACACCACCACGTTGTCGGGGAAGTAGTGCTGGCCCTCGTCGTACTGGCCGCCGCAGGTGATCAGGCGGAGGCCGGCGTGGTCGACGTTCTTGTACACCTCGACCGTGGGGAACTTGTTCTTCGGGTACTGGGCGACGCGGTCGACGGTGAACTTCGCCGTCTTCCCGTCCTGCCGGGCGACCTCGATGGTGTCACCGGCCTTCATCGTCGACAGCTTCTCGAACACCGACGGCTTGCCGTTCCAGGAGACATGGCCGGCGATCACGGCCGGTCCCTGGGAGCCGGGGGTGGGGCCCGGCCGGTACCAGCCCGCCTTGTCGGGGTCGCGGGGCGTCTCCATGGACCCGTTCTTGTGCTGTCCCAGCGTCTCCAGCGTGGAGGAGACCCGGATCGACGGGATGGAGATCCGCTCCGGAACCGACTTCGGCATACCGGCCGCGGCCTGGCTCCCGGATCCGCCGCCCGTCTGCTCGTCTTGGGACGAGTCCCCGCCCTGGGTCGGCGGCTGCGTCGCGGGGAGCGACCGGGGCGGCGCCGTTTCCTGCCCGCCGCACCCGGCGACGAGCACGGCCGCCATGGCGGCGCCGATCGCACAGCCGAGGACGCGGTGGCCCCGGCGGCGTACGGTGCTCACGTTGTCCTCGCTCCGGCGCCTCACGCCACGCCCCCGTTGTTCCCGGCCCCGGCGGCGAACACGGTCTTCCGCCGTCGCACGACGGCCAGTACGCCGGTCACCGCCACGAAGGCGACACCTCCGGCGCCCATCACCGCCACCGGAACCCCTTTCTCCGCGGAGGGCCCGGTTCCGGTCTCGACCCCGCCGACGGGTATGGACCCCACCGCGGCGCCTTTGACCTCACCGCAGTTGGTCGGTGCGGTGGCCTCCTGGGGGAGCTTGGGGTCGAGTTCGCTCTTGCCCGCACCGTCGAAGTCGTACTTCTTGTTGTTGTTGCGGTCGATGCCGTGCTGCACGATGTGCAGGTCCTTGATGTGGTCGACCACGGCCTGGGAGACGGTGAGCGTGCGCTGGTAGGAGAGCTTGCCCTGCGCGTTTGCCACGGGCATGCGGTCGACGGCGAGGCCGCTCATCATGTCCGTCGGTCCCTTGGTGGTGAGGGAGATGTTGATGTTGCCGTAGTCGACCGTGGCTTCGGTGTTGTCGAGGACGCCGTCGCCGTTCGTGTCGTCGCTCGCATCCGGGCAGTGGAAGTCATGACCATCGGTGGAGCCGTGGAGGTGCTGGGCGGAGGGCTGTCCGGGTACGAGCCCCTCGGACTCGATCTTCACCGTCAGCCGGTTGCCCTGGAGGCTGAGCATCGCCGTGCCCTTGGAACCGGAGTTGTTCAGCTGCGCCAGATTGATCTGGAAGGCTCCGGTGCCCTCGGCGACGGCCTGGGACGAGGCGCCCGCGGTGAGGGCCAGGGCGGCGGGCAGAGCGACGAGTACGGCGAGGCGGCTGGTGCGCTTGGCTATCACGTTCGATCCTTTTCCGGCGGCCTCCACGGGGGAAGAGGGCCGCACGTCGTCCGGGTTCGAGAGCGACACCTCGGCGAGGTGCCGCTCGTTATTCGGAGCCGCAACGCCCCCGGATTGGTGGCGTGTTGAAAAATTTCCGACGGTCCCTCTCCCGGGCCCTCCACGCCGCCGGCGCCGCGGTCACGGTGGCCGCGCACCACCGTGCGCCCAGACCGCACCGCGAACCACCCGTTCGTCGCCATCCTGGGCCCGGACGAGTCCGACCACACCCCCCGGTTCGCCGAAGCGGCGGGCGGTCCCGCGGGCAGGAGGGCGATGCTGGCCTCCGCCGAGGCGCTGGCCTGCACCGCCGCGGATGTGCTGCTGCGCCCCGACCTCGGCGCCCAGGCGTGGTCGGAACTGCGCCGCAAGGAAGCCGCGGGCTGCTGACCCGGATACCGCGGTCCCGCGCCGACGGCCCGGCGGCCGGGCCCACTGACTGTTCGTCGGATCACCACGCCCGACAAGGCTGGCTCACCGCCGGTAAAGATCCACTTTCACGGCGCTCCCTGTCCCACATCGGGCGCAGACCGTACTTCGATCTCGTCCCCCGTCCGCTCCATCTCCAGCACGACGAGCTCGTTACGCCCCTTCCGCCACAGATGGCTTGGCGCGTACAGGGTGATCTGCGGCCCGAGGGACCAGTACCGGCCGAGCGCGAATCCATTGAGCCAGACCATGCCCTTGTCCCAGCCAGGAAAGGCGAGGAAGCCGTCCGCGGGGGTGTCGACATGGAGCCGGGCCCGGTGGAACGCGGGGCCGGTCGGCGTGTCTCCGCTGCCGAACGTCAGAGCCGAGAGGTTGTCGAGAGGCAGCCGGCGGATCTCCCAGTCGCTCAGTTCCTCGTCGTCGAGGAGAACCTTGCCGCTGATCCCCTTGGGGTCATTGAGTCCCTGGCCGAAGTTGACCCGCCCGGTGGGATCGACCAGGAGGTCGAGGGTGCTGGACGCGCCGTCCACGGTGAACTCGACGGTGTGGTCAGGCTGGTTACGGTCGAAGGTGCCGATGCGCTTGCCGTCGCCGAACACCAGCGCACGGTCGCCCAGGCCCGTGACCGTCAGGCCCTTGGTCCCCTGCGGCCCCCGCACGCGAGTGCGGTAGTGGATCAGCCCGTACGGCTGCCCGAGCGCCTCCATATGGACGGGAGCGCTATGCCGCACCGGAGTGCTCAGTGCGTCGAGCGCGTCCATCAACGGCACCGACTCGCTGACGGCTATCCTCTGTGCCGGCATGCGGCGCGGCGTGGCCGGCAGGGGCGTGCTCGACACGGTGGTGTATTTGGCCAGCACCTCGCGCACCTTGTGGAATTTCTCGGTGAGTTCGCCGGATTCGCTGATCGGGGAGTCGTAGTCGTAGCTGGTGACGGTGGGCTGGTAGGCGCTGCCGCTCAGATTGGCACCCGCGGACCAGCCGAAGTTCGTTCCGCCCACCGCCATATAGAAGTTGACCGACGCTCCCGCTTCGAGGATCTTCTCCACGTCGGCGGCGGTCTGCGCCGGGTCGGTGGTGTGGTGCGGTTCTCCCCAGTGGTCGAACCAGCCGTCCCAGAACTCCGTGCAGAACAGGGGCTTGTCCGGCTGGAATGTGCGCAGCTCGGCGAAGGGTCCGGTGGGGTCCCCGGCGAAGTTGACGGTGGACAGGAGATCGGGAAGGCTGCCGGCCTTCAGCATTTCCTGGGTGGCCCCGTTGGAGCAGAACAGCAGGCTGTCCACGCCCTGTGCCCGCATGGTGTCCCGCAGATGTGCCAGGTACGCATGGTCGTCGCCGTAGCTGCCGTACTCGTTCTCGACCTGCAGGGCGATGATGGGCCCGCCGCGCGTGGCCTGCAGATCGACGAGCCGGGGCAGGAGTTCGGCGAACCAGGCGTCCACCACTCGCTCGAACGCGGGGTCGGAACGGCGTAGCGGCGCGTCCTTGTCCTTGAGGAGCCAGGCGGGCAGGCCGCCGAAATCCCATTCCGCGCAGATGTACGGTCCCGGTCGCACGATCACCTTCAGCCCGACCTCGTCCGCGGTCCGCACGAAGGCGGCGACGTCGCGCCACCCGGTGAAGTCGGCTTTCCCCTCGTCCGGTTGGTGGAAGTTCCAGGCGACATAGGTCTCCACCGTGTTCAGGCCCATGGCCCGCATCCGGGTCAACCGGTCGCGCCAGTCCTTGGGATGCGTCCGGAAGTAGTGGAAAGCACCCGAGAGAATCCGGAACGGCTCGCCGTCCAGCAGGAATTGGTCTCCACGGGTGGTCAGTCCCCTCAGGCCCTCGGCCTGGGCGAGGGTTGTCCGGCTGCTGCCCACGGTGACGCCCACGGACGCGGCTCCCACCATGGCTGCGCTCAGGAATCTACGTCGACTGAATTGCGACATCTCTGCACTCCTCGGCTCGACCGATCGTCGCCCACGACGCGAACATGTTCAGTAGTGCGTGTTTCTGTGCATTGCGAGTGTTGTGTAGAACAGAAACGAGCACAAGGGTTCGTGACCGAACACGGCGGCCTCGAAGACCGGAAACGACGGGGTGGCCGCCCTCCAGGACTTCCGCGCCGTCTCGCACTGCTACAGCGTCCGGCTGCGCCACACCTCCAGCGGGAACACCTCCCAGCACGCCAGGCCGCAGTGCTACTGGGGACGGCACCACCACCGCGTTACTTCTCCGCCAACACCAGCTACAAGGACACCCGCGGCGGGCCGTCCAACGACAGCGATGTGTACGCCATCAAGGCCCTGTTGAAGAAGCGGCTTCCCTGAGGCGCCGGGTCGTGGCGCGGGAGGTGCGCGGGGCCGGTTCCCGTCGCCCGGGCGCCCGCGCCCGGTATCGCCGTCGGTGGTGCCGTGGTGTCGCCGCTGGTCCGACGTCTTGCGCGTTCAGATGGTCGCCCTCGCCGGACTCCGTTGCCCGGTGGTCCCGGGGGTGGGGGTGATCAGCAGCTTGGCGTGGACTCTGGGGCCCAGGACGGTCACGGCGACGGCGACGGCAACGGCGGTGAGCACCTGGGCGTTGGCCACATAAGGGTCGATCACCATCTGGGCCAGCAGTGCGGCGGCGATGAGGCCCAGCTTGGCGCAGATCACCCGGGGTGCCGACAAGGTGGGACGGGCCGAGGGGTGCGCACCCCCGGCGCGTGCACGGTGTGCGGCGCGGATCTGCAGCGGGATCGTCAGAAGGACGCACAGCACGCGGATACCGAGCGCTCTGATGTCATGGGCGGCGCCCGGGTCCATCAGGTGACCGAGGAGGGCACTGACGACGACGGCTGCCGAGACGATGAGGATCCGGGCGGTGATCAGTCGGGCGAGCGCCCCGCGGGGGTGCGCGGACTCGTAAAACGCGGTGGTGAGGCGGCGGTTGGTCCGTAGGAGCAGGGGCGGGATGAGCAGCAGGAGCACGGTGGCACGCACGGCGTGGGCCCAGGCCGGCTCGTTGGTCTCCCCCAGCCACATGACGGCGAGGACCACGCCGGCCACGGCGTAGCCCCTGCGGACACCCCGGGCAGCCGGTTGGCGTTGCGGGTTCATGAAAGCGGCTCCTTGCGGGAGGAGTTGCGAGCGAAGCGATCCGGGATCCTGCCGCGGCAGCGGTGCGCGCGGGGCACCCGCCGCCGCTGGCGGCCGCGGGGCGATCAGGGGCGCCGCGTCGGTCAGTCGTGGTCGGTGGGGCGGTCCGGTGCGGGGTCCGCGCCGATGCCGCTGAACAGCCATCGCAGGGCCTGGCCGAAGAGCTCTTCGGGAACGCTGTCGGGATCGACGCGCCGCAAGCGCACCAGCCCCTGGAACAGCGCCGTCACGACCGTGGCCACGGAGTCGGCGGGGACCTCGGCGGGTGCGCCCTGCTCCGCGAGCCAGGTGTCGATCAGGCCTTCCAGCGCCTGGCGCGGTTCGCGCAGGGCGGCGGCCATCGTGTCGAGGACATGGGGGTTGCGTACGGCGTAGAGCCAGAACTCGGCCTGGAGCGGCGCGAAATCGGTGTCCTTGTCGGCGACGTGCACCAACAGACGTCCCAGCTCGGCGGCGGCCTCACCGGTGCCCGCCTCGTGACGGTCGAGGGTCTGGGCGGCCTCGGCCACGCGGCCCATACCGCGTTCGGCCATCAGCTCCAGGAAGAGAGCCTCCTTGCCGCTGAAGTTGGAGTACAGCGCGCCGATGGAGAAGCCCGCGGACTCGGCGATCTCCTCCACCGAGGCACCGGCGAAGCCCTTGCGGGCGAAGACCCGGGCCGCCGCGTCCAGCAGCAGTCGCCGGGTGCGGGCCTTGGCCTCCGCACGGGTGAGCCGCTGCCGCGCGGGTTCATCTCGGTCGGTACTCATATGGCCGATGCTATTCGGATAGTGACTGCTACGTCAATGCGCCGATAACGTGTACAGTTCGAATAGTGGTTGCTATCTGAATGGCGGAGGCGATCGAACCAGCGGGATCGTCGCAGGGCGACGCCCGACAACCGCCCGAAGAGCCGCCGAACCCCCGCCGACCTGGGAGGAGAGCGAAGAAATGCCCACCGATCCGCCACCCGACGAGCTCCGGCTCGTCGTGGATCTGAACCGATGCCAGAGCTATGGACAGTGCGTCTACGCCGCACCGACCGTCTTCCGGTTCCACGGTGAGGAGGCGCTGGAATACGACTACGCGCCCGATCCACGTACCCGCCGCGAGGTCGAGCGGGCCGCCGCTGCGTGTCCCGTACAGGCCATCGCTCTGGGCAGGGCAACCGAGCCCGCGCCCCTGGCCCCGGAACGTGCCCGGTGAACGGCCCCGAGCGCATCGTCGTGGTCGGAGCCTCCCTGGCCGGACTGCGCGCCGCCGAGGCACTGCGCGACGAAGGGTTCGACGGTGAGCTCACGCTCATCGGCGACGAACCGTATGCGCCCTACGACCGGCCGCCGCTGTCGAAGGCGGTCCTGTCCGGCTGGCTGCCCACCGACCACACCGTGCTGCCCCGGGCGCGCAACATCGACGCCCGATGGCTGCTCGGCACCCGCGCGACCGGCGTTGACCTGCCCAAACGCCGGGTGGCGCTGGCGGACGGGCGGGAAGTGCCGTATCACCGGCTGCTGATCGCCACCGGCACCCGGGCCCGGCCCTGGCCCCAGCAGCAGGGCGGTGCCCTGCACGGGGTGCATGTGCTGCGATCCCGCGACGACGCCGACCGGCTGCGCACGGCACTGGCCGGCGGGCCGGACCGGGTGCTGGTGATCGGCGCCGGCTTCACCGGCGGCGAGGTCGCCTCGGTCTGCCGCGACCTGAACCTCGACGTGACCGTGACGCAGCGCGGCGACACCCCGTTGGTGAGTGCGCTGGGCGGCGTGATCGGCGGCGCCGTGACCGGCTGGTACCGCGATGCCGGGGTGGACCTGCGGCTGGGCACCACGGTCCGGACGCTGGAAGGCGACGCCCACGGCAACTTGCGGCGGGCGGCCCTCTCCGACGGCACCGTGGTGGAGGCCGAGGTGGCCGTGGTCGCCGCCGGCGCCGTCGCCAACACCGAGTGGCTGACCGGCTCCGGGCTGGCCGCCGATGTCCGCGGGGTGGTGTGCGACGACTCCTGCCGGGCCCTGGCCGACGACGGGACACCGGTGGCGGACGTCTTCGCCGCCGGTGACGTCGCCCGCTGGCCGCACCCGCTCTACCCCGGGCAGCTCCTGCGCCTGGACCACTGGGACAACGCCGTCGCGCAGGCCCGGACCGCCGCGCACAACATGGCCCACGGGTCGCGTACGCCTCGGACCCATCGCCCCCTGCCGGCGTTCTGGTCCAACCAGTTCGGGGTCAACCTCAAGTGCCTGGGGCTGCCCGCCCTGGCCGATCAGGTCGTCGTCACCCAGGGCTCGCCCGACCAGCGGCGGTTCGTGGCCGCCTACGGTCGACGCGGCCGTCTGGTCGCCGCCGTCGCGGTGGACTCTCCCCAAGTGCTGGACGGATACGCCGCCCTGATCGAGGCCGGCGCGCCCTTCCCCCCGGTGCTCAACGCGACCGACGGACCAGACCGCCCCCATCCGCTCGACCCTGCGTTCCCCCGGCCCGCCGCCCCCGCACCGGGCCGGCCGTCCATACCGTCCATGCCGTCCGCCCCGTCCGTCCTGGCCGGACACGAGTGAGGTAAATCCACCATGGCCTCGACCACGAGCTCAACCACCCACCGGACCACGGCCTCAGCGCTGTTCGCGCAGGCCCTCCGCCACGAGCACCGCGCCAACCCCTACCCCTACTACGAGCAGCTGCTCCGGCAGCCGGTCGTGCGCATGGACGACGGCACCTGGCTGGCCAGCGGCCACCGCGAGATCAGCCTGCTGCTGCGCGACCCGCGCATCAGCGCCGACCGGCTCCCCCCGCAACAACAGCGGCCGATCCGCAAGAGCCTGCTGGTCGAGGACCCGCCCCGCCACGACCAGCTGCGCCGCCTGGTCACCCAGCAGTTCGTACCCCGCGTCATGGAGATGCGCGACCACATCGACGCACTCGTCACCGGGCTGCTCGACGCGCACACCAGCGAACAGGCCGGAGTGCTGGACGTCGTCGGCGACCTGGCCTATCCCCTGCCCGTGACCGTCATCTGTGAACTGCTCGGCGTGCCACGCGAGGACGAATCCCTCTTCGGCAGTCTCGCCCGTCGGCTCACCCGGGGCCTGGACCCCATCGACACCCAGACCGAGGACGAGATCCGCGAACTCCAGCAGACGCGGACCGAGTTGCAGCAGTATCTCGAAGGGCTCATCGCTCGGCATGACAGCGCCCCCGGCGACGACCTGCTCTCCGGCCTGATGCACGGCCAGGATCGCGACGGCCCCATGGATCCCGTGGACCTCCGCGTCACGCTCGGCCTGCTGCTCATCGCCGGCCACGAGACCACCGTCAATCTCATCGCCAACGGCACCCTCGCTCTGCTGCGCCACCCCGATGCCCTCGCCCGGCTGCGCACCGACCCCGATCTCGCCACTCCGCTCGTGGAGGAGGTGCTGCGTTACGATCCGCCGGTTCAGATGTCCGGACGCAGCACCCTGGCCGACATCGACATCGCCGGCACCACCATCCCCAAGGGCTCACGCGTCCGGCTGCTCCTGACCGCCGGCAACCGCGACCCGCAGCGCTTCGCGGACCCTGACCGGTTCGTACCCGACCGCACCGACAACGCCCACCTCGGGTTCGGCGGCGGCATCCACTACTGCATCGGCGCCACCCTCGCCCGCGCCGAAGCGCAGATCGCCCTGACGGCACTCGCCCGCCGGCTGGAGTCACCGCGCCTGGTCGCCGATCCCCCGCCCTACCGGGAGAACGCGATCCTGCGCGGCCCGGAACGCCTCCCGGTCTCCTTCACCCGCCTCCTGCCCGACATGGGCGAGGCCTGACCGGTTGGCCTGGACGAATCGTCCCTGCAGCGGCTCGCGAACGACCTGAGTACGCGACGGGTCACGGAGCACGACGACATCAGCGGCGGGGCCCGGCACGGCCCCGCCATCCGGTCCGGCGTCACCGAACCCGCACCACGCCGGCCGGTCGGAAACCGGGTGCGGACTGTCGGTGCGGTGGTGTGTGATCGGGCGTATGGCGATCGTGTTGGGCAAGTCGGGAGTCGACGGGCTGAGCCAGGCCGTGGGGGTGCTGCGGAAGTGGCAGTACGACGGGGCGCCGATGCAACTGCATCCGGGGGACCTGGGCTGGTTCTGGCGGTCAGGTGCGGAAGCAACCGCCGCGGCGGTCAGGACGTGGAGCCGGGACGGACAGACACTCGCCGTCGGGCTGCTGGACGGTCCCGGGCTGCTGCGGCTGACGGTCGCGCCGGACGCTCAGCGGGAGGAGGAACTGGCGCAGCAGTTGGTTGACGACGTGACCGAGCCGGAGCGCGGCGTGCTGCCCGAGGGGAAGGTGAACATCGAGGCGCCGACAGGCGCGCTGGTCCAAGATCTGCTGTTCGAGGACGGCTGGAACGCCGACGAGCCGTGGACGCCGCTGCGCCGCGACCTCACGGAGCCGGTGAAGTACCCAGGCGTGCGGATCGAGGTGGTCGGGCCGGAGCAGGCGCACGTGTTTGCCGCCGTACATCGGGCAGCGTTCGACGGGTCGAGGTTCACGGACGAGCGCTGGCACGCGATGGCGGCCGGATTGCCGTACGCCGACGCCCGGTGTCTGGTCGCGTACGACGACCAGGGCCACGCGGTGGCGGCGGTGACGGTGTGGTCGGCCGGTCCGGGTAGGCCCGGGTTGCTCGAACCGATGGGCGTGCACCGGGAACATCGCCGTCACGGCTACGGCGAGGCGATCACCGTCGCCGCGGCGGCCGCACTCCAGGAGTTGGGCTCGTCGAGCGCGATCGTCTGCACCCCGAGCTCCAATGTGGGAGCCGTCGCCACCTACAAGTCAGCCGGCTTCCAGCAATGCCCCGAGGTCCGGGACCGATACCGGGACGCCTAGTGCCGTGTCTCCTCGATCGTGATGGAGGCCTTCCCGCTCGCAGCAGTTCGAGTTCGGCGTGGGCCGGCGCCCATCGCTGGTCAGCACGGGTGGGGCGATCAGGGGTGATGGCATGGGACTTCAGTCAGCACGGGAGTCAGCACCGCACCGCAAAACTGACCAAAAGCGGCATCGGCACCGGCCGAGGCCTGAGGCTTACTTCGCCCCCGGCACCCCCTCTGCATCACGTCATGGTGCCCGCGCGCACGGTCGGAGCCCAAAGTGTGGTGTCCCGCCACATGTGCGCCTGACCTGGGCGTTTCTACGGTGTGGCGACACCTCAACGTCCCCGTACCCGCCCGGAAGTGGTGACCATGGCCGCCCCCGCAACCTCCCCGCCCGCGCCCACCAGCCTCAAGCGCATCGTCGCCGCCAGCCTCATCGGCACCACCGTCGAGTGGTACGACTTCTTTCTCTACGGATCTGCCGCCGCGCTGGTGTTCAACAAGCTGTTCTTCCCCGGCTCCGATCCGCTCGTCGGGACCCTGTTGTCGTTTCTGACCTACGCGGTGGGCTTTGCGGCGCGGCCCGTCGGGGCGTTGGTCTTCGGGCATTACGGGGACCGGCTGGGACGTAAGAAGCTGCTGGTGCTGAGCCTGTTGATGATGGGCGGCGCGACCTTCGCGATCGGGTTGCTGCCCACGCATGCGACGGTCGGTACCGCGGCGCCGGTGCTGCTGACCGTGCTGCGGCTGGTCCAGGGGTTTGCGCTGGGCGGTGAATGGGGCGGCGCGGTGCTGCTGGTGTCGGAGCACGGTGACGCACGGCGGCGTGGATTCTGGGCGTCCTGGCCGCAAACCGGCGCACCCGCCGGGCAGTTGCTGGCCACCGGGGTGCTGTCGGTGATGACAGCGCTGTTGTCGGACGCGGCGTTCGCGTCCTGGGGGTGGCGGGTGCCGTTCCTGCTCTCGGGCGTACTGGTCGTCGTGGGGCTGTGGGTCCGGCTCTCGGTGGATGAATCGCCCGTGTTCAAGGCCGCGGTGGCGAGCGCCGAGGTACGGCGGGCGGAGGGCGCCGCCGTGGAGAAGCCGCCGTTGGTGGCGGTGCTCAAGTACCACTGGCGGGATGTGCTGATCGCGATGGGGGCGCGGATGGCCGAGAACATCTCGTACTACGTGATCACGGCGTTCGTGCTGGTCTATGCGACCTCGCACACCGGACTGTCCCAGCAGACCGCCCTCAACGCCGTGCTGATCGCCTCGGCGCTGCACTTCGCGGTCATCCCCGCCTGGGGCGCGCTCTCGGACCGGATCGGGCGCCGGCCGGTCTATCTCCTGGGCGCGGTCGGCGTCGCCGCCTGGGCGTTCCCGTTCTTCGCGCTGGTGGACTCCCGCCAGTTCGGGCTGCTGCTGCTCGCGGTGAGCGTCGGGCTGGTCTTCCACGGTGCGATGTATGCGCCGCAAGCGGCCTTCTTCGCGGAGATGTTCGCGACCCGGATGCGGTACTCGGGCGCCTCGATCGGTGCCCAGTTCTCCTCGGTCGCGGCCGGCGCGCCCGCCCCGCTGATCGCGACCGCGCTGCTCGCCGACTTCGACAGCCCGACGCCGATCGCCCTGTACGTCATCGCCGCCGCGCTGCTGACGCTGGTCGCGGTGGGCGTGGCACGCGAGACCCGTAGCCGGGATCTCGCCACGGTGGACGGGACGGCGACGGCGGGCGCGCTCCGTGCGTCGGACCCGGGAGCGGCGGAGGGCGGGGCGTCCTCCGCCGTACCGTCCTAGAGCGTGCCTTTCGGATCACGGCCGGGCCGGCCGTGATCGAAAGGCAGGCCCCGAGGGTCCGGGAACCTGATGTTCGGCGGGGGCGTGGCGGGCCCGGGGACGCTCCGGGAGACGGGGCAGCAGGTCCGCCACGCCCCCGCCGGGCGTCAGGAGTGGCTCTTGCCCTTCAGGGAGTCCTTCATCCCCTGGATGTTCTCCTTGGCGTTGCCGATCGCGCCCTTGGCCTTGCCCTTGGTCTCGTCCGTGCGGCCTTCGCTCTTCATCCGCTCGTCGCCCATGGCCTTGCCGGCCTTCTGCTTGGCCTTGCCCTTCATCTTGTCCATGCCGCCTTTGTCACCCATGACGAACTCCTTTGTCCCGTGGGAAGGGGGAAAGCTTCGGCACCACGCTGCCGCAGGTCGCGGCATCGCGCACCCGGAGGCGGCTATCGGTACCGGCCGGTCCGGGGCCCGGCGCGGATCACGGGACCCGGCTACGCACCGGTATCGCGCGCCACGGCGGAGGACAGCTGGTGCAGCCGCAGCGCCAGCTGGATTTCCAGAGCACGGGCCGGGGTCTGCCAGTCGGGTCCCAGCAGCCGGCTCACCCGCTCCAGGCGCTGGGCGACGGTGTTCACATGGACGTGCAGCGCGTCCTTGGTACGGGCCGGGCTCATTCCGCAGGCGAAGTAGGCGCCGAGGGTGCGCAGCAACTCCGTACCGCGGCGGGCGTCGTAATCGGCGACCGCGCCGAGCGTGCGGTCGACGAAGCCGTCCACGTCGCGGGTGTCGGCGAGCAGCAGACCGAGGAAGCCGAAGTCGGCGGCGGCCGCCCCCTGGCCCGCCCGGCCCAGCACCCGCAGTGCCTCCCGGCAGCGCCGCGCCTCCGCGTAGGCGTCCGCGACCGCCGCGGGGCGGGCCGCAGGGGCCGGGACCAGGGCCGAGGCGCCGACCGTGACGGGCTGGTGCAGCGCGGCACCGAGCCGGTCGGCGATCTCGCGGGCGGTGTGCGCCGGGTCGTCGTCGGGGCCGAGCGGCAGCAGCAGAACGGCGCCGCCGTCCCGTACGGCGGCCAGTCCATGGCGGGTGGCGGCGAGGTGGGAGGCCGCCGACCATATGCGGCGGCGGTCGACGCCGTGCGGGTGGGCGTCGGGGTGGGACGCGGCGTCGCCGTCGGACGGCGGAGCCCCGTGCGCCGGTGGTGCACCGTCGGTCCGGGCCGCCAGGACGATATGCGGTGCGTCGAGGTCCGCGCCGACGCGGGCCGCGCGTTCGCCGAGCAGGCGGGGGTCGCGGTCGGCGGCGTCCAGAAGGTCGTCCAACAGTTCGCCGCGCACCCGCTGTTCGGCCTCGCCGGCGGTCCGCCGGGCGAGCAGGAGCAGGGAGGTGACCATGGCGGCCCGCTCCAGGGTGCGCTGGTCGACCGGGTCGAGGGCAGGGTGACCGCGCAGTACGAGGGCGCCCAGCACCTCACCGCCCGCCCCGACCGCCGCGACCCATTCGGTGCCCTCCCGTACGGCGTGGCCGTCGGCGCGGGAGCGGGCCAGTGCCTCGGCCGGCGCCCGGCCGGGATCGGTGAACTCGACCTCGCCGTCCAGGACTTCCGCCACCGCGTCCGCCACGTCCTGGACCCCGCCGCCGCGCAGCACCAGTTCGGTCAGCCGGTCGTGGATGTC
This sequence comes from Streptomyces sp. NPDC054786, assembly GCF_053611685.1. Taxonomy (NCBI): domain Bacteria; kingdom Bacillati; phylum Actinomycetota; class Actinomycetes; order Kitasatosporales; family Streptomycetaceae; genus Streptomyces; species Streptomyces sp. NPDC054786. The sequence continues at coordinate 158,025 of NZ_JBSHAW010000010.1, forward strand.
CGAGGCGCGCTCGATGACCGAGCTGCGGTCGCGGATGATCTCGTTCGCGGCCTCCAGTTCGGTGAGTGTCTTACGGGTCTCGGAGAGGAGGTTGGCGGTGTCGATCGCGACGGCGGCATGCGCCGCATGGGCGGCGAGCAGTGCGATCTGGCCGTGCTCGAAGACCCGCTCGCGGCGGTCGGCGGCGAAGAGTACGCCGATCACGCCGCTGCCGAGCATCAGCGGCACCCCGAGGATCGCCTCCAGGCCCTCGTCGTGGACGCCCGAGTCGATGGTGCGGGTGTGCCGGAAGCGCTCGTCGTGGAAGTAGCTGTCGGTGACGTACGGGCGGGCGGTCTGTGCGACCAGCCCGCCCAGGCCTTCGCCCATGCCGAGCCGCAGCTGCTGGAACCGCGCGGAGACCGAGCCGTCGGTGACCCGCATATAGGTGTCACCGGCGGCGGGGTCGTTGAGGGTGAGGTAGGCGACCTCGGTGCCCAGGAGGGAACGGGCCCGGCGCACGATCGCACGCAGCACCGCGTCGAGGTCGCGCAGCCCGGCCAGGTCGTGGGCGGTGGCATAGAGCGCCGACAGCTCCTCCTCGCGCCGCCGGCGGCCCTCCAGCTCGGCGCGTACCCGCAGGGCGAGGAGCTTGGCCCGCTCCAGTGCGGCGAGCCGGCCTGCGGACGCGCCCTCGGCGCGGGCGCGCAGCACCGGCCGCTCGTACTCCTCGGCGGCGGCGCCGGTGGCCAGCAGCCCGAGGAAGGGGGTCTCGGCCGGGTCATGGGCGAGCGCGTCGGCCGGGTCGTGCTCCCGGTCGTACGGGACGGGCTCCGGCGGACGGACGTCCACGGGGCCGGGCGGCGGGGACGCGTCCACGGACTCGGGGTCCGGCTCGGGCGTCGGCTGATCGGTGGGCATGGTCACAGGGATACCTTCGGGTCGCCGCGGTGCGCCAGCCTCCGGGGGCGGGTACCGGACCGCGGGCCGCTCAATGCGCGGTCCAGCCCCCGTCCAGCACCAGTGAGGTGCCCGTCATGAAGGACGCCTGCGGAGTGCAGAGGTAGGCCACGGCCTCGGCGACCTCCTCCGGTTCGAGCAGCCGCTTGAGGGCGGAGTCGGCGAGCAGGAGGTCGGCCAGTACACGGTCCTCGGGGATGCCGTGTGCGGCGGCCTGGTCGGCGAGCTGCCGTTCGACGAGGGGGGTGCGGACATATCCGGGATTGATGCAGTTGCTGGTGACGCCGTGCGGGGCGCCCTCCAGGGCGGCGGTCTTCGACAGCCCTTCCAGGCCGTGCTTGGCCGCGACATACGCGGATTTGAAGGGGGAGGCCCGCAGGCCGTGCACGGACGAGATGTTGATGACGCGGCCCCAGCCCTGCGCGTACATATGGGGCAGTGCGCCGCGCAGCAGCCGGAAGGGCGCCTCCAGCATGACGGTCAGCACCTGGTGGAAGACCTCGGGCGGGAACTCCTCGATGGGGCGGACGAGCTGGAGGCCCGCGTTGTTGACGAGCAGATCGGCGCCGGCCGCGGCCCGTTCGGCGGCGTCCAGATCGGTGAGGTCCAGCGGCCGGGGTTCGATGCCGCCGCGGGCGCCGTCCGGGTGGGCCGCCACGAGGCCGTTCAGACCGGCGGTGTCCCGGTCGACCGCGCGCACCGTGGCGCCGGCCGCCGCCAGCCGCAGGGCGCAGGCGCGTCCGATGCCACTGGCCGCGCCGGTGACGAGCGCGGTGCGGCCGTCGAGGTCGAGGGATACCGGGCCTGGGGTGCCGATCACGGTCATGTCGGCACCTTAGGCAGCGGCCGGGTCCGGCTCCGATGTGCCCCGGCGCCATACTTCACCGGCCGGAGGTGGTGGCGGCACACGTCAGATGTGGTGCCCGCACCCGCCCGCCCCGTCGTGGCGGCCGGTGCGCCGCCGCTCCTGGCGGCCCGCCGGCTTCACCCGATCGGTCGTCCCGGATCGCCGGGCCCCCGGAGCGCCCCTAGCGTCGTACGACGCAGCGTGCCGTCTGCGCACCGCCGCCACAAGGAGACCGACATGCGGAGGCTCATCGCCGTGCCGACGGTGCTGCTCGCCCTGGCCGCGGCGGGCTGCGGGGACGACGGCGGGGACCCGACGGCCGCGGCGTCGTCCGCGCCGGGCATCGGTCCGGGCCCGGACCGGACTCCGGGCGACGGCCCCGATTCCGCGTCCCCCACCGTTCCCGGGCAGCCGATGGACTGCGGCGAGCTCCCCGACGCGCTGGGCAAGGCGGGGGACGTCACCCTCTTCGCGGATCCCGGGGCCGGTGGCACGGTGGGCTGCGACGAGGCCCGCCGGGTGATGTCCGAGTTCTTCGTGCGGGCGCCGCGTGAGGCCCGGGACGACCGGGGCACCCTGGCCGTGCGGGGCTGGTTCTGCCAGTACGAGAGCGGCCCCACCGGCACCTAGATCACGACCTGCCGCAAGGACAAGCGGGAGATGCACACCGAGGAGCCGGCCGATCACCCCTCCGACCCGGGCCCGTCCGAGGAGCCCGGCGAACCCCACGGGTCCCAGCTGCCCCCGCTTCCCGGCGAGCCCTCCGACCCGATGGACGAACCGTCGACGGAGGAGCTGTAGCTCTTCCGGCCGCCGGAGAAACCCCGGAGCACCCCGGGCCGCCCCGGAGACGACCCCTCAGGGCTACTGCTGCGCGTCCGGCTCCTCCCCCATCTCGTGGAACCACGTCGGCCCGGCCTCCAGCGCCCGCTTGATGCGGGTCAGCGCGTACTCCTCGAGCTCCGGCAGGGCGTCCACGGCGAACCAGTCCACGTCCAGAGACTCGTCGTCGTTGACCTTCGCCTCGCCGCCGACCGCCCGGCAGCGCAGCGTCACGTCCATGAACTGGCAGATATCGCCATTGGGGTAGTGGGTGGGCGGCATGGTCTCGATGAGAACGACGCGCTCGGCGACGACCCGCACCGCGGTCTCTTCGTAGACCTCGCGCATCGCGGTCTCGGCGGGCTGTTCACCGGGCTCGGGGATACCACCGATCACCGACCAGCCACCGGTGTCGGCCCGCTTGCCCAGCAGGACCCGGCCCTGGTCGTCGAAGACGACCGCACTCACCCCGGGCAGCCAGAGCAGCTGCCGGCCGATGGAGCTCCGGAGGTCACGGATGAAATCGGGGGTTGCCATGCTCCGACCCTACGGGACACCCCCGGCGGAACCCCGGCCGTGGGACGTGCCGCGTGCGCGGCCCCGCCCGGCGTTCAGGCGCCTGCCGGGGTTCCCTTGCGCGGCCGCAGCCGGCCCCGGATCGCGCGGACGGCGCCCTCGGCGTCATCGACGGTGATGGTGAAGTCGCGTCCGTCGCCGAGCCGCACCACGACGCCCTCACCGCGGCGTACGACCACGGCCGTGCCCTGCTCGGGGCGCCAGCGGTAGCCCCAGCCGCCCCAGTGGCGTGGGGTGACCTGCGGGGTGAAGTCGGCGCCCACGACGGTGTCGAGGGGGATCCGGCGGCGTGGCACCCCTATATGGCCGCACCGCACCTCCAGGCAGTCCTTGTCGACGCGTACCGCGACATGGACGTAGGCGAGCGTGCCGAAGAGCACCAGCAGGCCGACCGCGACACAGCCGACCACCGACATCACCAGGGGCGCGAGGCCCGCGGTCCAGTTGCTGTCGACGGCGAGCTCGATGCCCAGCGCCAGACAGCCCGCACCGACCGCCGCCAGCAGCCACTGGATGCGGTTGGTGGCACTGCCGTGCCAGACCTCGGGAATCTCTGCATGGGAGCCGCCGCTGGGGCGCGCTCCACTGTCGGCGCCATCGCTCTTGCCAGGGTCGTCGGGGGCTGCTGCCCCCTCGTGGGGGTGGTCCCTCATGAGACGCAGCGTACGCGTCTTTGCACGCTATGGCAGCGCGTCGGGCGGGCCCTCACGGCCCGGATTGCGGTGCCGCCGACACCATGCTTGACGTCAGCGGCGGGCGGCGGAGGCGACCCCGTCGGCCGCCGGAGCGCCCTCGGCGGAGGCCCCCGGGGCGAGGTCCGTCGGGCTCTCGGCGAGCAGCCGGCCCTCGGCGTAGACGAGCGCCACGGCCGGCAGTCCGGCGGGACGGCCGCTGAGGATCACGCTGAGTGCGCCGGTCGGTGCGGCCGCCGGCGCCGGCTCGGCACCGATGCGGCGCAGCGCCTGGGCGGCGACCGCCTCGGCGGAGCCGTGCAGGACGAGGGCGGGGGCACCGGGCTGCTGGAGGGCGGCGCGGATCCGTTCGGCGACCAGCTCGTAGTGGGTGCAGCCCAGGACCACGCTGCGCACGTCCCGTGGGGTGCGATGCGCGGCGGCCGCGATGGCGTCGTCGATCGCCGCCTCGTCGGCGGCCTGGACCGCGTCGGCGAGCCCCGGGCAGGGCACGCCGGTGACCTCCACGCCTTGTCCGAACCGCTCGATCAGATCCCGCTGGTAGGGGCTGCCGGTGGTGGCGGGGGTGGCCCAGATGGCAACGGGGCCGCCGCCGGCCGCGGCGGGCTTGATGGCCGGGACGGTGCCGATGACCGGGACATGGGGCTCCAGTTCGGCGCGGAGCGCCGGCAGCGCATGCACGGACGCCGTGTTGCAGGCGACGATCAGGGCGTCGGGGCGGTGTGCGGCCGCGGAGCGGGCGACTGCCAGCGCATGTGCGGTGACATCGTCGGGGGTGCGGGGGCCCCAGGGCATCCCGTCGGGATCGGAGGAGAGGACCAGATCGGCGTCCGGCCGCAGTCGCCGCATGGCGGCGGCCGCCGCGAGCAGCCCGGTCCCGGAGTCCATCAGCGCGATCTTCACCCGGACACTTTACTCAGTCGCGCGGCCGGCTTGTCATACCGGGCGCGGCAGCCGGGCGGCCCGCCGGGGCCACGGGCCGGCGGCGGACGGTCCCCCGGCCCGTTGCCCTCGCGTGCCGTCCCGCCCCTTCATTCCGTCCCGCACCCTCTCGATCCGTTCCGTCCCGTTCCGGGACACCGTGTCGATCGCCGGTGCATGCCGGTGGCGGTGCGGCAGACTGCGGCCGTGAGCGCGATGGAGTGGATCGGTACCGGGTCGCTGCTGGCCTGGGTGTGGCTGCTGCTGGGGCAGGGCTTCTTCTGGCGGACGGACGTACGGCTGCCGGACCGCCGGGATCCGGAGCGCTGGCCGTCGGTCGCGGTGGTGGTCCCGGCGCGGGACGAGGCCGCGGTGCTGCCGGACAGTCTGCCGTCGCTGCTCGGGCAGAAGTACCCGGGCCGGGCGGAGGTGTTCCTGGTCGACGACGGCAGTACGGACGGGACCGGCGCACGGGCCCGGGAGCTGGCGGCCGCGCGCGGGGGGCTGCCGCTGACGGTGTCCTCGCCCGGCGAGCCCGAGCCCGGGTGGACGGGGAAGCTGTGGGCCGTACGCCACGGGATCGCGCTGGCGCGGGAGCGCGTCGCACCCGAGTATCTGCTGCTGACGGATGCGGATATCGCGCATGATCCGGACAGCCTGCGGGAGTTGGTGGCGGCGGCGCGGTCGGCGGGGCTGGATCTCGTGTCGCAGATGGCGCGGCTGCGGGTGGTGACCTTCTGGGAGCGGCTGATCGTGCCGGCCTTCGTGTACTTCTTCGGGCAGCTGTATCCCTTCCGCCGGGTCAACCGTCCCGGGGCGCGCACCGCGGCGGCGGCCGGCGGCTGTGTGCTGCTGCGGCGGGAGGCGGCTGAGCGGGCGGGCATTCCGGAGACGATCCGGAATGCGGTGATCGACGATGTGACGCTGGCCCGTGCGGTGCAGCGCTCCGGCGGCAAGATCTGGCTGGGGCTTGCGGACCGGGTGGACAGCGTGCGGCCGTATCCGCGGCCGGCCGACCTGTGGCGGATGGTCTCGCGCAGCGCATACGCCCAACTGCGGCACCAGCCACTGCTGCTGCTCGGCACGGTCCTCGGTCTTGCGCTGGTGTATCTCGCGCCGCCCGTCGCGCTGGTGGCCGGACTGGCCGGCGGCGATACGACGCTCGCCGCGCTCGGCGGTGCGGCCTGGGCGGTGATGTGCGGGACATATCTGCCGATGCTGCGCTACTACGGGCAGCCGGTGTGGTGGGCACCGCTGCTGCCCTTCACCGCGCTGCTGTATCTGCTGATGACCGTGGACTCGGCGGTGGCGCACTACCGGGGGCGCGGTGCGGCGTGGAAGGGACGGACGTACCCGGCGCCCTGAGCGGCGCCCCCGGTGCCGCCGTCACTTGCGGGCCGGTGACCAGTCCAGACCCCAGCCGTAGGCGTGGTCGACGGTGCGCTGCGGGCTGACGCCGGGCTCGGGAACGAGGTAGCGGGCCTCGCGCTGGACGACGAGTTCGCTGCCGGTGTTGGTGATCAGGGCGAGCGCGCAGACGTTGGAGGGCACCGTGCAGGCGTCGAGCGAGAAGTCGACGGGGGCGCCGTGCTGGGGCTGGAGGGTGACCGTCGCGCTCAGGCCCTCGAAACTGCGGGCGCCGGCGTAGACCGTCACGAAGATCAGGATGCGCTTGATGCGTGCCTGGTGGTCGAGGTTGATGGTCATGTTCTCGCCGGTCTCGGCGGCGCCCGTGCGGTCGTCGCCGTCGAGCTGGATGAACGGCGGGGCGTGCAGGGCGCCGAAGTTGTTGCCGAGCGGGTGGATCACACCGGCGGCGCCGTCGGTGAGTTCGTACAGCGCGCACAGGTCGAGGTCGAGCTCGCCGGAGGGGGGCAGCAGCGCGCCGCGGGCGCCCACGGCCTGCATCGCCTTGCGGCCGAGTGTCTTGCCGAGCCGCTTGCCCGCCGAGCCGCCGGTCCAGTTGAGGTTCACCCGCATCGCCCCGGAGGTGCCGCCCTGCTTCGTCAAGGAGACGGCTGGGGCGTCCTTCGTGAGGGTGACTTTTGTCAGACGAACGGGAGGCGGCGCCGGGGCGGGCGCGGGCTGCCCCGGCGGAGGCGGAACGGACGCCGCCGGCTGCCCCGTCGGCAACGGCGGCGCGGGGGCCATGGGCGGTGGGGCCATGGGCGGCGCGGGCGCCGGGGGCGGCGAAGCGGGCATGGCGGGGGCGGGGGCCGGCGGCGCGGGCTGCGGCGGCGCCGGTTCCTCGACGCTGATGCCGAAGTCGGTGGCCAGTCCGGCGAGCCCGGTGTCGTAACCCTGCCCCACCGCACGGAACTTCCAGGCGCCCTGGCGGCGGTAGAGCTCGCCGAGCACGAAGGCGGTCTCGGTGCCGGCGTCCTTGCTGTCGAAGCGGGCGAGCTCGGCGCCGCTCGCCGCGTCCAGCACCCGGATGTGCAGCCCGGGGACGCTCCCGAAGGTGCCGCCGTCGGCGGAGGCGGCCAGCACCACCTTGTCGACGGCGGGTTCGACGGAGGCCAGGGCGACGGTGAGGGTGTCGGTCATCGCGGCGCCGGCCGGGCGCTTGCCGTCATGGCGTACCGCGCCGGAGGCGTGTGCGGCCTGGTTGTAGAAGACGAAGTCTCCGTCGTCCCGGACCTTTCCGGACACCAGAAGCAGGGCGGAGGCGTCCACGTCCGGTATCCCCGGGGCCGCCTGCCAGCCCAGTTCCACCCGGACCTCCGGGGCCGGAACCGGAACATTGCTGCCCTTGAGCATCGACATCGCTGCGCCTTCCTTTCGTCCGCCGTGCCCCGTCACTGGTGGCACTCCCAACCTACTGGGCCCTCGCCCGCCCGAACGCCCCTTGTTCACCTGCGAGAAGCCGGGTCTTTACAGGATTCCTACGGGCGATCGCGACCGATTTCCACAAGTTCGCTCCCATTGGCGATCCACCACCGCTCCGAACACGCAAAACAACCCTCTTTCCAGGCTCCCCAATCGGCACATCGTGGGCTTAACTTATGAGGCATGACCTCCCCCCGCTCTACCTACGGCGGCTACTACGCTTCGCCTTCCTTCCCCGACACCCCGATCTACGACAGCCTCGTCGCCGAACGTGGTACGCCGCAGATCGCCCCGATCCGGGTGAACCCCTCCCCTTACGACACGAGCTCGTCCTATTTGCCGGCGCGCCCCTCGGCACTGCCGGCACTTCCGGCCGCGCCTTCCTACCCGTCGCCTGCGCAGGGCTACCCGGGAGCGGCCGCGCAGCCGGTCGCCCCGCTGCAGCAGGCTCCGGCGCCGTACATCCCGCAGCAGGCGGGCACCCGCGGCTATCCGTCCCAGCAGCAGCCCCAGCGCCCGCCGATGGGCACGGGGTATGAGGCGATGCGGCCGGCCGCTCCGGTCGCGCCCCGGCCGGCCTCGCCGTACGACGACCCGTACGGCCGGCAGTACCCGCGCGGGTACTGACCTGGGCGTCGGTCAACTGTCCGAGGCTGCTGGCAGGATGGACGGCATGCCGAAGCCTGCGCTCCAGTCGATCCATCTCTACCCGGTCAAATCCATTGCGGGGTCCGGTCCCGGCGAGGCGGTAGTGGAGCCGTGGGGGCTCGCCGGGGACCGACGCTGGCTGCTGGTGGACGCCGAGCGCAGGCAGATCACCCAACGACAGCAGCGGACACTGGCATTGGCGCATGCCGAGGGGCTGCCTGGCGGCGGCCTCAGGCTCACCGCGCCCGGGAGGAGCCCGCTGACCGTCGAGGTGCCCGCCTCCGGGGAGACGGTCCCGGTCGAGGTCTGGAAGGACGAGGTCGAGGCGGTGCCCGCGGACCCGGCGGCGGCCGAGTGGTTCGGCGGGTATCTGGGAGTCGAGTGCCGGCTGGTGTATCTCGACGCCCCGGAGAAGCGCCGCCCCGTCGACCCGCAGTACTGCGAGCCCGGTGACACGGTCAGTTTCGCCGACGGTTTCCCGCTGCTGCTGACCACCACCTCGTCGCTGGACGCACTCAACTCCCTCATCGCGCAGGGCGACCACGCCGACGAGGGGCCGCTGCCCATGAACCGTTTCCGGCCCAATGTGGTGGTGGACGGCACCGCGCCCTGGGCGGAGGACGACTGGCAGCGGGTCCGTATCGGGGACGTGGTCTTCGACGTGGCCAAGCCCAGCGCACGCTGTGTGGTCACCACCACCGACCAGCGCACCGCCGAGCGCGGCAAGGAGCCGCTGCGCACCCTCGCCCGGCATCGCCGCTTCGGTGACCGGCTGGTCTTCGGCCAGAATCTGATCCCCCGCGGGGCCGGCACGATCCGTATCGGGGACCCGTTCGAGATACTCGGCTGACGGGCCGGCGCGGCCGTTCGCCAACGTCGCGCCGTGGGCGTTCACGGCGGCTGCGGGCCGCCGCGGCCCGGTGACCACGGTCGGCGGTGAGCGCCCGACTCCGCCGACGGGAGCGGCCGACGGAAGACGGAGAGCTGGTGTCGATGTCTGTGAACGACACCGGGTGCGACCGTCTCCTTCCCGTCCAGCATCTGCGGCCCGGGGACCACGCCTTTGTCAGCTACGGCGATGACGAGGTGCGCTGGGAGGTCGTCACCGCGTTCGTACGGCTCGGGCTGTCCCGCGCCGAGAGGGTGTTGGTGCTGCCCTGCCCCGGGGTGCCCGAGGACGAGGTACTGGCCAGGATCGACTTCCCCAGCGGCAGTACGGTGTCGGCGCGCGAGCGGGGCCAGTTGGTGGTGAGCAGCATGCATGAGGTGATCCGGCCGGACACGGAGTTCACGGCCGCGCGCCAGATGGGCCGGCTGTACGCGGAGACGGACCGGGCGACGGCCGAGGGGTACACGGGCCTGCGGGCGTTCATCGACATGGGCTGGGTGCGTGCGCTCGGCGCGGACCTCGGTGTGATGGCGTGCCGCGAGACCGGCGCGCAGGCGCTCTTCGCCGGCCGGCCGTACACGGAGGTCTGCGCCTACGACCGCCGCCGGTTCGACCGCCCGCTGCTCACCGCCATGGAACGGGCGCATCCGTGCGCCCTCCTGGAACGCCTGGGCAGCCTGCGCTCACTGCGCGCCCCGGACGGCACACTGCACTTCATCGGCGAGGCGGACGCCGCGAATCAGACCGCGTTCGGCAGAGCGCTGGAGGTCGCGCTGGCGCAGACGGCACCGGCCCGGTGGCTCACGGTGGATCTGACCCGGCTGCACTTCCTGTCGGTCGGCTGCGCCGTCGGTCTGCTCACCCTGGCCCGCTGCGCCGCGGGCCACGATCTGGTCGAGGTGCGCTGCGACCGCGGGCAGCGCCGGCTGCTGCGACGGCTGGGTGCGGCGACGCTGCCGCGGCTGGCCCTGACGGAGGTGGTGCGGGCGTGGTGAGCCCCGATCCGGCCGAGGTTCCTGCGGAGGAGTCCGGCCGCCGGCTGTTGCAGCGGCGCTTCACCGCCCGGCTGCTGCCGCAGCTGCGGCTGCTGGTCGAGGAGTGCGCGGCCCGGGAGGGGCTGTGCGAGCCGCGGCGCGGCGAGTTCGTCCTGGCGGTGGACGAGATCGCCGGGAACGCCGTGGAGCATGCGGGCGGTTCGGGGCGGCTGGTGCTGCGGCGGGTGGGCGACGAGCTGGAGTGCCGGATCAGCGATGCGGGGCCCGGGTTCAGCGAGGAGGTGATCCCCGAGCTGCTGCCGGGCCTGGACGGTGCGCCGAAGGGGCGCGGGCTGTGGCTGGCACGGCTGGTGGCGGACCGTTTCGCGGTCGCCGAGGGAGCCCCGGAGACCGGCATGACGGGCGCCGTGGTGACTGTGACGGTACGGCTGCGCTGACCGCGGCGCCGGTCCCGCCGTACGCCGGACCACGGGCCCAGGACACGTGCCATACGTCCGGTTGTCGCTCTTTGTACCGGGTGAAGTTGTTCTCTCTTCGCGGAACTCTCGCACGGAGCACCCCTGATGAGGTATCCACGGACTCGGAGAGGGGGCACGATGCGAGCGATGAGAGGCGTATGGCGCTGGCGGCGCAATCCGCTGTGGCGCCGGACCGATCGGATCGAGGCCTGGGTGGCGCTCGCCGCCGCCGTCCTGGTCGCCCTCGGGGCGACCTCCGTGGGCCGGCTCGCCGGACGGGCCACACACGGCGCGCTGCTGGCGACCGTACGGATACAGCACCAGCAGCGGCATCTGGAGTGGGTGACGGTCGACCGGCTGGTCTCCCGGGCCCCGCTCGACCCCGATCCCGAGACCTCGTCGCAGCGCGATGCGCACCGCCGGGTCATCGCCCGCTGGACGGCCCCGGACGGCAGCGCGCACATCGGACAGCTCGCCGCGCCGCGTCCGGTGGAGACCGGTGAACGGTTCCGGATCTGGACGGACGACCGGGGCCGGGTGGTGCCACGGCCGATGGACGTCAGCACGGCGGGTACGCATGCGGTGCTGGCCGGTCTGGGCACCGCGGCCGGGGTCGGCATGATGATCGAGGGCGCCCGGCGGCTGGTCGTCTGGCAGCTCATGGTGCGTCGCTTCCGCCGCTGGGACGAGGAGTGGGAGCGCGCGGGCCAGGACTGGGGCCGGGCCGGCGCGGGGAGTTGAGGGGCTGCCTTTCCAGGCGGCTGACCGTGTCAACTGCCGCCCGCCCGGCGCGCTACGGTGGTGGCGCCAGCCTCTCGGCTGGGGCCCCGCAGACCAGAAAGCGGACATCCGCGGACGGATGATGCCGGGCCGACAACAGCCGCACGAAGTGGGGGCACGACAGCGCCATGGCACAGGGCTCGGTCCAGGTGACGCACTCCGGAACGTCGCGTTGGCGGCGCCGCACAGGGGAGTACAGCTCGCTCGCCGCCGCCCTGGAGGCCGCCGGGGACGGGGACGTGCTGACCGTCCCGGCCGGTACCTACCGCGAGAATCTGGTGCTGGTGCGCGCGGTGACGCTGCGCGGCCCGGACGGGGCGCGCGGTTCGGTGCGGATCGCCCCGGCCGACGGAGTGGCGCTGACGGTACGCGCCTCGGCCAGCGTCCACGATCTGCATCTGGAGGCGACGGACTCGGCCTCGCCCGCGCTGCTGGTGGAGGACGGCGCCCCGGAGCTGACCGGCCTGCGGGTGGTGACCCGGTCCGCGTCCGGCATCGAGGTCCGCGGCAGCGCCCGCCCCACGGTGCGCCGCTGCACGGTCGACAATGCGGGCGGGGTGGGCATCAGCGTCCTGGACGGCGCGGGCGGCGTCTTCGAGGAGTGCGAGGTGGTGGCCGCCGGGCAGACCGGAGTGGCGGTGCGCGGCGGGGCCCATCCGCGGCTGGAGAACTGCCGGATCCACCATGCCTCGGGCGCCGGCCTGTCGGTCAACGGCGAGGGCAGCGCGGTCGAGGCGGTGGGCTGCGAGCTGTACGAGATCAAGGGCGCGGGAATCCAGGTGGCCGCGCGGGCCACCGGCCATCTCACGGACTGCACGGTGCACCGCACCTCCGCCGACGGCGTCACCCTGGACACCGATGCGGTGCTCACGCTCGCCGACTGCGACATCCACGACATCCCGGAGAACGCGGTCGATCTGCGGTCGCGTTCGGTGCTGACGCTGACCCGCAGCACGGTGCGGCACTTCGGACGCAACGGACTGTCCGTATGGGACCCGGGCACCCGCGTGGACGCCAACCAGTGCGAGATCCATGACAGTACGGGCGACTATCCGGCGGTATGGGTCAGCGACGGCGCCACCGCCCTGCTGGACTCGACGCGGGTGCACGACGTACCGGACGCCCTGTTCGTACTGGACCGGGGCTCCCGCGCCGACGTCGTGGACTGCGACATCGCGCAGGTCCGCAACACCGCGGTGTCGGTCAGCGACGGGGCGACCGTCCAGCTCGACGACTGCCGGATCCGGGAAGCGGCGACCGGGGCGTGGTTCCGCGACCACGGCAGCGGCGGCACGCTCGCCAACTGCACCATCGACGGTGCGCAGACCGGGGTGATCGTCACCAAGGGCGCGGACCCCACCATCGAGGGCTGCACGGTCAGTTCACCGGCCGAGGCCGGTTTCTACGTCTCCGCGGAGGGCCGCGGCACCTTCCAGGGCTGCCGGGTCACCGGGAGTTCGGGGTTCGGCTTCCATGTGATCGACGGATGCCGTACGTCGCTGACGCGGTGCCGCACGGAGCGGTGTGCGCGCGGCGGCTACGAGTTCGCCGAGGGCGGCGCCGGGCAGGGCGACGGTCCGGCCGTCCAGGACTGCACCAGCGACGAGAGCCGCGCCGTGCAGACGCCGGCCGCCGGAGCGGCGGCGGCCCCCGCGGTGCAGCAGGCCACGCAGACGGCGGGCCTGCTGGGCAACGTCCCGGCACAGGTCGTTCCACAGACCGTCCCGGCGGCCGTGGAACCGGCCGTCAGCAGCCGGCCCTCCGACGAGGTGCTGGGCGAACTGGACACCCTCGTGGGGCTGGAGAGCGTCAAGCGTGAGGTGCGCAGCCTGATCAACATGATCGAGGTGGGGCGCCGGCGGCAGGCGGCGGGGCTGAAGGCCGCGTCGGTGCGCCGCCATCTGGTGTTCACCGGCTCCCCCGGCACCGGCAAGACGACCGTGGCCCGGCTGTACGGCGAGATCCTGGCATCCCTGGCGGTGCTGGAGCGCGGGCATCTGGTCGAGGTGTCCCGGGTGGACCTGGTCGGCGAGCACATCGGGTCGACGGCGATCCGCACCCAGGAGGCGTTCGACCGGGCGCGCGGCGGGGTGCTGTTCATCGACGAGGCCTATGCCCTCTCCCCCGAGGACTCCGGGCGGGACTTCGGGCGGGAGGCCATCGACACGCTGGTGAAGCTGATGGAGGACCACCGGGAAGCGGTGGTGGTGATCGCGGCGGGCTACACCTCCGAGATGGAGCGCTTTCTGGCGGTCAACCCCGGTGTGGCGTCACGTTTCTCACGCACCATCACCTTTGGCGACTATGCGCCCGAGGAGTTGCTGCGGATCGTCGAGCAGCAGGGCGAGGAGCATGAGTACCACCTCGCCGAGGGGGCCGGCGAGGCGCTGCTGAAGTACTTCACGGCGTTGCCCAAGGGGCCGTCGTTCGGCAACGGCCGTACCGCACGGCAGACCTTCGAGGCGATGGTCGAGCGGCACGCGGGGCGGGTGGCACAGCTGGCCGCCCCGAGCACCGACGACCTGACCCTGCTCTACGCGGACGATCTGCCCGAACTCCCCTGAGCGGGACGGTCGTCCGGGCAGTCCCCAGCAGCGGCACCGCGGCTCGACCGGTCATCGGCGGGCCGCTGTCCCGGCAGGTCAGGGCCGAGCCGGGCGATCAGCTCGGCGCGCACCCGGCCGAAGACCGGGTCGGCCTGGTAGTCGCCATGGCCCAGAATCTGGGCGGGCAGCGGATTCTGCAGGGTCCGGCCGAAGGCGAGCGGGTCGCGCAACGGTCCCTCGTCGATCCGGCGGCCGTCGTCACATGTGAGCCGGATCGGGCCGCCGATCGGGTCGGTGAAGCGCCACAGATTGCGCCAGTCGTCCATCTCGCGGTGCAGTCCGGTCAGCGCGGGCGGCCCGAAGAAGGCGGGGAACCAGCGTCCGTAGAGGCGCTCCAGGGGACTGCCGTACGTCAGCAGCGCGACCCGGCTGCGGGTGACCAGGTCCAGCTGCCAGACGGCGGCGGCGGCCAGCACACTGCCCTGGGAATGCCCGGAGAGCACCAGCCGGCCGTCGAACCGCTCGGTCCAGGTGGCCATCCGCCAGGTGAGGTCGGGGACGGCGCGCTCGGCGTAGCAGGGCGGTGCGAAGGGGTGGGCGGCGCGCGGCCAGAACGTACCGACGTCCCAGAGGATGCCGATGGTGCGGCGGGCGGAGTGGTCGCGGTAGGCGCGCCGGCCCATGGTGATCAGCAGTATGACGCCGGCGCTCATCAGCCAGGAGCCCAGGGATTCCGCGGTCGCGGCGGCGGCGTGCACGACCGGCGGCGCGCCTTCGGTGGCGCGGCCCGGCGCCCGGTCGCTGAGCCAGGCGCCGGCCACCGCGCCGGCGCCGAGGACGAGGGTGACGGCGGCGGTGGCCGCGACCAGGACCGGTGCGGAGTCGGTGAGTCCGGCGCCGGCGATGGTGCCGGCGATCCGCTTGGTACGGCGCTCGTCGGGGTGCTCGCGCGGGTCGTAGAGCCCGGGGACGTCCTTGGCCACCCGGCCGCGGACGACCACCACGCGGACGGCGGCGACCACGACGACGATCGCGACGACGACCAGCAGGACGGGGAGGACCGAGGCCTGCCAGGACAGCAGGACCGGCGGCCCGGGGATGGGAGCGTGTGCCTGGCCGGGGGTCGCGCCGCCGTCCAGCCAGTCCGCGAAGCGCTGGGCCACTCCCCCGGACAGCACCCCGCCGACCGCGCAGGCCAGCAGGGCCACGGCGGGCCCGCCCATGCCGCGCAGGGCGGTGCGGGCGTCGTCGCGGGCGGCGCGCTGCAGGACCCAGGCGGTCAGCGCCAGCGCGAGGACCAACAGGCCCTGGAAGACGGCGATTCCGCCGAAGGCGGCGGCACCGGGCAGCGCGCCGTGGCTGTGCGAGCCGGGGCGCGCCCAGCCGGTGTGCACGACGATCAGCGCCAGCACACCGAGGGAGGCGAACGGCAGCGCCCGGACGACCAGATGGTCGGACTCGTCGTCCGGTGCGGCCTCGCTGCGGGCGGTGCGCCAGACGACCACCACGGTGGCGGCGGCGAGCAGGATGACCAAGGCGGTCAGGGCCCGGCCGATGACCGCGAGGGCGGTGTGGCCGCCGACGCTCCCGTCGGCCTGGGCGCCGGCCGCGAGGAGTACGGCGGCGATGGTCAGCACGCCGGCCGTGGTGTGGGCGGCGCGCAGCCGGGCGACCAGCCGGCGGCCGTACCAGAAGCCGTCGCGGCTGAGCGCGGTGCGTTCGGCGACCGGGGTGCCGCGGGAGGTGCCGGGCAGCCGCGGCGGCGGTGAGGCGGATTCGTAGGCGCTCCAGGTGCGGCGCGAGAGCCACCACAGGAAGCCGACGACGAGCAGCGGCACCATGGAAGCGAGCGCGAGTCGGCGGCCCGGGGCGCTCCACCAGCCGGAGTTGTCGGGGCTGAGGAAGCCCATCCAGGATTTGCCGGCGGCGCAGGCGGTGGTGCCGGCGCACTGCCAGGCCGTGAGGTCGAGGGCGACCTCGCAGGCCGCGGCGGCGAGCAGGACGGTGAGGGTGAGGGCGAGGATGCGTACGAGAAGGTCGTAGATCCGCTGGGCCGGGTGCTCGGACGGGGCGGCCGGGCGCATCCAGTGGGCGAGGTTGGCGACCATGAAGGGCACCAGGACCAGCCACAGGGCGCGGGCTCCGTTGCCCGAGGTGAGGTTGGACCAGCAGTACGCCTCGCGGACCGGTTCGCCGCGGTAGTCGTCGGGCCGCTGCTCGGCGTCCGCGTCGTCCGCGCGGCGGTAGCAGGCGGCGGTGTCGTCGCCGGTGATGAGCTGGACGCGTGGGTCGCCGAGCATTTCCTGTGCGGTGGTGCCGCCGACGCCGTGCACCAGCAGCTCCAGGGAGAGTTGCGGTGCGGTGGCCGGTGGCCCATCTGCGGTGCTCTCACGGTCCGTTGAGCGCGCGTGCGGTGTCGGGTCCGCGGTCTCCACTGTTGTCCCCCGTAGTGATGCTCTGTGGTCGTGCCTGTGGTTGTGCCTGTGTGTGCCTGTGGTTGTGCCTGTGGTTGTGCTCTGGAGTCGTGTCCGGCAGTCGTGTCCGGTAGTCCGTGCGACGCCGTGCGGTGTGACGCTCCAGGATTGTCTCTTCCCCTGGGAGGCGCATCCAGCACCCACTCCGGGGTCTGTAGTTGCGCGTGGTTCTGCGGGGGGGGAGGGTGAGGCGGCTTGGGGTCGGTGCGCGGGGGCGTTTTGCGTCCGGCGTCTGGGGCGCTTCGCGTCCCACCGCGTCCCCCCACCCCCGAACCCACCCCCGCCCCCTCCCCCGAAGGGGGAGAGGGGGAGGGGGCGGGGGAGCAGTCGCGCCACCACCAGCAGACGCTTCCGCGCCACCACCAGCAGACGCTTCCCCCGTCACCAGCATCACTGTCAGCACCTCGTGCGAGGATGAGGGCACCAGTGATCGCAGGCGGCAGCCAGCGCGTACGACCCGACACAGCGAGCCGGGGCGGAAGGGACGGGCCGGGGTGAGCGACAACCAGAACCTCCTCGCGGAGCAGCGGCGGGCCCTGATTCTCGACGAGATCAGGCGGCGCGGAGGGGTGCGGGTCAACGAACTCACCCGCAAGCTGAACGTGTCCGACATGACGGTCCGTCGCGATCTCGACGCGCTGGCCCGTCAGGGCATGGTGGAGAAGGTGCACGGCGGCGCGGTGCCGGTCAGCGAGCCGAGCGCGCACGAGCCCGGTTTCGAGGCGAAGTCGGCGCTGGAGCTGAGCGCCAAGGAGGACATCGCCAAGGCGGCGGCCGAGATGGCGGCACCGGGCAGCGCGATCGCGCTGGCGGGCGGCACGACCGCGTTCGCGCTGGCGCAGCAGTTGCTGGATGTGCCGGATCTGACGGTGGTGACGAATTCGGTGCGGGTGGCCGATGTGTTCTACGGCGCGCAGCGGGCGGCGGCCAGCGGTGGCGCGGGGCCCCGCGCGGGCGCCGCGACGGTGGTGCTGACGGGCGGGGTGCGTACGCCGTCGGACACCCTGGTGGGCCCGGTGGCGGATGCCGCGATCCGGTCGCTGCACTTCGATGTGCTCTTCCTCGGGGTGCACGGCATATCGGTGGAGGCAGGGCTGTCGACACCGAATCTGGCGGAGGCCGAGACCAACCGGCATTTCGTGCGGTCCGCGCGCCGGGTGGTGGTGGTCGCCGACCACACCAAGTGGGGCACGGTCGGCCTGAGTTCGTTCGCGACGCTGGATCAGGTGGAGGTGCTGGTGACGGATGCCGGGCTGTCCGCCGAGGCGCGCGCGGAGTTCGCCGAGCTGCCGCCGGAGCTGGTGGTGGCGGGCGAACGACCGGCCGACGCAGACATCTGACGGTCCGCCAGCTATGGTGAGCCGGCGCAGGCCCGCCGACCGTCCCGTAGGGGGTGCTCGTCCCATGGCACGCCGACTCCGCCCCGTCGAGCTCGACTTCGTCGAGTCCGCCCCGCTGCGGCTGGTGTTCGCCGCGGAGATCGCCGCGCCGCCGGAGGCGGTGTATGCGGCGCTCGCGGACGATGTGGCGGGCTGGTCGTGCTGGTTCACGGGCGTCGCGCGGTCGGCGCCGACGCACGGCGGCAAGGGCCGGGAGGTGCGGCTGACC
Source organism: Streptomyces sp. NPDC054786 (assembly GCF_053611685.1). Classification (NCBI taxonomy): domain Bacteria; kingdom Bacillati; phylum Actinomycetota; class Actinomycetes; order Kitasatosporales; family Streptomycetaceae; genus Streptomyces; species Streptomyces sp. NPDC054786. Next base: position 176,049 of record NZ_JBSHAW010000010.1, read on the forward strand.
GGCGGCACCCGCTTCGCGGAGACGGTCCTGGCGGCCGAGCCCGACGTCCGCTACGCCTACCGGGTCGACGCCACCAACGCCCCAGGTCTGCGGGCCCTGTTGGAGGACTGGCGGCTGGCGCCGGCGGGCAGCGGCACCCGGCTGCGGTGGACGTTCGCGGCGGACGGTCCGGCGCCGTTCCGCTTTCTGCTGACGCTGGCCAGGCCCGGTCTGGGCCGCGCCTTCCGGGAGTCGGCGCGGGCCCTGGACCGCAGGCTCGCCCGGGCCTGAGACGGCGCCGGGCCCCGCGGGCCGGTCCGACGGCTCAGGCCGGCCAGGAGCCGGTGGCCAGGAACGCGTCGAGGGTGCGTGCGTAGGGCGTGATGTCCAGCCCCTGGGAGGTCAGCCAGTCGTCGGAGTAGTACTTGTCGAGGTAACGGTCGCCGGGGTCGCACAGCAGGGTGACGACGGATCCCCGACGGCCCTCGGCGACCATCTCCGCGACGATCTTCAGGGCGCTCCACAGCCCCGTCCCGGTCGAGCCGCCCGCCTTGCGGCCGATCGCGGCCTCCAGGGCGCGTACGGCGGCGACACTGGCCGCGTCCGGCACCTTCATCATCCGGTCTATCGCGCCGGGTACGAAGCTCGGCTCCATACGGGGCCGGCCGATGCCCTCGATGCGGGAGGCGGTGGCGCAGTCGGTCTTCGCGTCGCCGGTGAGCCAGCCGTCGAAGAAACAGGAGTTCTCCGGGTCGGGGACACAGACGCGGGTGTCGTACTGCATGTAGTGGACATAGCGGGCGATGGTCGCGGAGGTGCCGCCGGTGCCCGCGGTCGCCACGATCCAGGCGGGCTCGGGGTAGCGTTCGAGCCGCAGCTGCTGGTAGATCGACTCGGCGATGTTGTTGTTGCCGCGCCAGTCCGTGGCCCGTTCCGCGTAGGTGAACTGGTCGATGTAGTGACCGCCGGATTCGGCGGCGAGCCGGGCGGAGACCTCGTAGACGGTCCGCGGGTCCTGCACCAGATGGCAGCTGCCGCCATGGAACTCGATCAGCCGGGTCTTCTCGCGGCTGGTGGTGGCCGGCATCACCGCGATGAACGGCACTCCGATGAGCGAGGCGAAGTACGCCTCGGACACGGCCGTGGAGCCGCTGGAGGACTCGATGACGGGCTTCCCGGGGCGGATCCAGCCGTTGCACAGCCCATAGAGGAACAGCGAGCGGGCCAGCCGGTGCTTGAGGCTTCCGGTGGGGTGCGTCGACTCGTCCTTGAGGTAGAGGTCGATGCCCCACTTCTCGGGCAGCGGGAAGCGCAGAAGGTGGGTGTCGGCGGTGCGGTTGGCATCCGCCTGGACCTTGCGGACGGCCTCTTTGAGCCAGCTTCGGTAGGCCGGATCCGTGCGGTCGATATCCACGGTCGGCATGCGGGCCTCGGCCGCGGCCTCATGGTCGGGCCGGCTCTGCGGCTGCTGTGCGATGCTCACCGGCGCGCTCCTCAGGGGTTCGGAAGCCCGCGCACACCCGCGGGCAGATGACGACTATAGCGACCCGCCACACGCTTCTCACCTGCATAAACATCACTTTGGGATACCCCAAGGACGTCGTGGGACAGGACCCGTTACGCGCCGTGCGCGCCGGGGGGGGCACTGGTGCACCGGGCGCCGCACCGGCAGACTCCCCCCAAGGGGCGGTGGAGGGCAGCTGCCCGTCTCACCGAGGAGGTGCCGGCATGGCGGAGGCCGAGTTCAACGCGACCGGCGTACGGATCGAGCGGTGGCTGCGGTCCTTGACCCGCGCCGGACAGGTCGTCATCAGAGACGGCAGACTCGTGCTGCTGACCAGCTACGGCACGGAGATCGACAGCGCCCCGCTGCAGGCGGTACAGGCCCACAAACCGCTGTTCGCGGCGCGGGACCGGGCGCTCGCCACGCTCAACGGCCACCGCTATTCGCTGACCCTGGGCACCCCGGAACTGTTCTTCAAGGCCCTGGAGGCGGCGCGTCCGCCCCGCCCCTGAGGGCCCCCTCCGGACGTGGAGGTGCGGTTGCGGGAGCGCACCGGCTGCATGACCCTGGACTCGTATCACTGAGGGTTCACCAGCGGTGACGCTTTGGTGTAGTCGGCATCGCTGGATCCGATCTTCGCCCCTGCCCGGTGAGAGGGGCGCCCGGCCTCATCAGGGAGTCGCGGTCGTGATCAGGCAGCCCAGCAGGCACTGCACGGTGAAGCTCCAAGCCGTTCCGGCTCGCATCGGACATGTGCGCAGAATCGTCTCCGCGCAGCTGCGGTACTGGCGTCTCGACGCCTTGATAGACCCGGCGGCGCTCGGGGTGACCGAACTCCTCGCCAATGTCCACCGGCACGCCCGCCCCAGCAAACAGTGCACCTTGGAACTGTGCGTACTGCTGGATCAGTTGACGGTCTCGGTGCATGACGAGGATCCCCGGCTGCCGCGGATCCGGGTCGCGGACAGCTGGGAGACCTGTGGCCGCGGCCTGGCGTTGATCGCGGCGCTCAGCGAGAGCTGGGGGGTGCGTCCGGACGGCAGCGGCAAGGTCGTGTGGTTCACTCTTCCGGCCCTGACCACCGCCCCCGAAGAGGCCCTTACGGTCCGTGGCTATCTGGAGCCCCTGCCGCTGGAGGACACCGGTACGGCGACCGGTCCGCGCCCTCCGATACGCGGCACGAAGGTCGGCTGACGGGCCGGTCCGCGGCCGGCGCTTCGTCTACGACGGTCGTCGCACGTCGCACGTCGGTGTCGATCAGGCCTTTCAGGGCCGCGATCCGGGGCCGGATACGGGCTTCCGCGACGGCCAAGCCGCGGTTGCCGCCCCTCGCGCCTCCTCGCCCCTCGCCTCTCGGGTACGCCGCGGAATCCCTCGCTCCACCCGGGAGGCGGACCCCCGGTGGCGCCGATCTCCTGTCCGCCGAATTCCGGTGCGGCGCGGGGCGGTTGGCCCCGGCAGGCACCGCTCGGTGGTTCTCCGGTATCGCCCCTCGCCCCGTTCGGTTGTCCTCCGCGTCACGCTACTCGGTCGCGACGGCCCGCAGGACATCCAGCCGTGCCGCCCACGAACGCCGACCCGGACGTGAGGCCGTCCAGGCCGGCCGCGATGTGCATCAGGGTGGATTTGCCGGAGCCCGGACGGGCCCATGATCGCGGTGAACCGGCCGGACGGGAAGTCGACGCTCACCCCGTCCAGGGCCCGCACCCGCGCATCGCCGGATCCGTAGACCTTGACGGCCTCGACGACGCGCGCGGCGGGCACGGCTGCGGTGGGGTCCGCGGCGGTCATGCCGCGCCTCCCTTGGGGCCGGCGCCGAAGTGCTCCTCCAGGACGGAGAGCCGGCGCCAGTACTCCTCCTCGTCGATCTCGCCCGCGGCGAAGCGCCGGCCGAGTACGGCGAGGGGCGAGGGTGCGTCGGCACGGGCGGAGTACTGCGGGCCGCCGAACCGCCGGCCGGGGCCGCCGTGGCGCCGGCCGGTGCGGCGCAGCAGCGTCACCACGCCGACGATGACCAGCGCCCAGAGGGCGGGAACGAACAGGATCCAGGGGCCGGGGCCGCCGCCGGTCCAGGTCTCGGCGAGCTCGAACATCATGATCAGCTCCTCGGTGGGACGAGTGGGCCGGAGGGTTCCGGTCCCGGGGAGGACCGGGGGTTCCGGTCTCCTTCGAGCCTCGTCCTCAGGGCGCCGCGGGTCGTCGTACGGCCGGCGGCTCCGTCCGTACGACGCAGGAAGTACGCGGGACGTCCACGCCTGCTCCGGGCGCTCGGACCCGCCCCGTTCCGGTCACCTCTTGATCTCTGTAACTACTGGTATGTACAGTGCGGCCATGAGCACTCAGGAACCGCTCGGCACGCAGGTACCGCCCGGCGCTCACGGCACACCCAACGCTCAGGAACGCCTCGTGCGGAGCACCCAGGAGCTCCTGTGGGAGCGCGGGTACGTCGGCACCAGCCCCAAGGCGATCCTGGAGCGCGCGGGCGTCGGCCAGGGCAGCATGTACCACCATTTCGCGGGCAAGTCCGCGCTCGCGCTGGCGGCGATCCAGCGCACCGCCGCGCGCATGAAGGCGTCCGCCGAGGAGTGTCTGAGCGCCCCCGGCACGGCCTACGACCGGGTCGCGGGCTATCTGCTGCGCGAGCGGCAGGTGCTGCGCGGCTGCCCGGTCGGCCGGATGACGCAGGACCGCGAGGTGGTGCACAGCCCCGAGCTGCGGCAGCCGCTGGACGAGATGTTCGGCTGGCTCCAGGGCCGGATCGCCGAGGTCCTCGCCGAGGGGCGGCGCCGTGGCGAACTGGCCGCCGCACTGGACCCGTCGGCCACCGCGGCGACCGTCGCGGCCGTCGTCCAGGGCGGTTACGTACTGGCCCGCGCGGCCGATGACACCGCCCCCTTCGACGCGGCCGTACGGGGCGTGCTCGCGCTGCTCGCCGCACAGGTCACGCCCGGCACGGGCACCACCGGCTGAGCCCCCCTCCCCCACACCGTACGGAGCCCGCCATGCACGCCATGCAGTACGCGATCACCCTGCCCGCCGACTACGACATGCAGATCATCCGGCGCCGCGTGAAGTCCAAGGGCCCGCTCCTGGACGACTTCGCCGGGCTCGGCCTCAAGGCGTACGGAATCCGGGAGCGCGGGGTCGACGGCTCACCGGTCAACCAGTACGCACCGTTCTACCTCTGGGCCGATCCGGAGGCCATGAACCGCTTCCTCCTCGGTGACGGATTCCGCGGCGTGGTACGCGACTTCGGCCGGCCGGTCGTCCAGCACTGGCAGGGGCTGTTCCACCGCTCCGGCCCGGCCGCCGGCACCCTCCCCCGCGCCTTCACCCGGCGGACCGAAACGCTCGCCGAGGACGCCGACGCGGCCACCGTCGTCGCCCATGCGGTGGCCGGACATGAGGAACTGGCCACGACGGACGGTGTGCACGCCACGGCGCTGGCCCTCGATCCACGGCACTGGGAGCTGGTCCACTTCACCCTCTGGGAGCACGCCGCCCCGGAGTCCGCGGGCGCCCGCCACCAGGTGCTGCATCTGTCCGCCCCGGGCACCGGCCTGCTGGGCGCCGGGCGGCAGTGGTGAGCCCTGCTTCCACGGGCGACCCGGGCGCCCCCGCCATCCGTACGGTCCTCGGCGACATCCCCCCGTCCGGCCTCGGCATCTGCGACGCACACGACCATCTCTTCCTGCGCAGCCCCCAACTCCCGGGCCAGGAGCTGGACGACCCCGAGGCCGCGGCCGCCGAGCTGAGCGCCTTTCGCGCGGCCGGCGGCGCGGCGGTGATCCAGTGGACGCCGTACGGCATGGGCCGGGGCGCCGTCGAACTCCCACGGCTGGCAAGGGAGTCGGGGGTACGGATCGTCGCCGCCACCGGGCTGCACCAGGCGGCGCACTACGCCCCGGAGATGCTGGAGCGGATCCACGACGATCTGGCCGCGCTGTTCCTCGCCGAGCTGACCGAAGGGATCGACGGCAGCGGCCCCCGCGCCGGGATGATCAAGGTCGCCGGCGGCTTCCACGGTCTGGACACCCACGCCCGGCACACCATGGCCGCGGCCGCCGAGGCCCAGCGGGCGACCGGCGCCGCCATCGGGGTCCATCTGGAGCTGGGCACCGGCGCGCTGGACGTACTCGACCTGCTCTGCGGCGAGTTGGCGGTCCCGCCGGACCGGGTGATCCTCGGCCACCTCAATCGCTCACCGGACCTCGTCGTCCACCGGACGGCCGCCGAGGCCGGGGCGTACCTCGCCTTCGACGGCCCCTCACGGGCCCATCACACGACCGACTGGCGGCTGCCCGAGGCGCTGACCGCGCTCGCCGAGGCGGGCCACGGCGACCGGATCCTGCTGGGCGGCGACACCACGACGGCCGGCGCTCGATCGGTCAACGGCGGCCCCGGCATGCCTCATCTGCTGCGCCGTCACCGCGAGCGTCTCGAAGTCGCCCTGGGAACGGACCTGGTCACACAGTTTCTGACGGCGAATCCGGCGCGCGCCTTCGCCGCGGACTGGGCGCGGGCCCCGCACGGACGTCACGGACCGGGGCGAGCGCCTACAGCGTGACGGAGATCCCCACGTGCGGCCGCTTGCCGCCGCGCACCAGCGCACCGACCACATCCATCACCCGGAACCGCAGCCCGTATTTGCGCGCCATCGCCTGACGCACCCTGCCGAGCCCGGAGACGCCTTCCAGGAGCCGGCCGGTGCCCTCGACGGTCTGTGCGCCCTCGGCGATCCGGCCGCGGACATCGCACGGGGTGACGGTCACCCGCGCGTCGTTGCGCAGCCGCTTCACCTTCCAGCTGTCGTCCCGCGTCCACACCAGGAGTTCGTCCCCCTCGGCCACCGCCCACACGGGGGTGGCCACAGGGGTCCCGCTCTTGCGGTACGTGACCAGGCTGACGTAAGGACTGCGCGCGACCGCTTCGGGAATCATGGCCACACCCTAGGACTCCGGCCGGACGGCAGGACACGGCGCCTTGAGCAGCCGGAGCGCCGCCGGCCCGCTCCCCGGCCCGGCGGTGGCCGCGACCGTGACGCGGGCGCGGAGCCCCTGGCCCCGCGCCACCCGCCCGCCCGTTACCGGTCGAGGACGACCAGCGGATCGTCCAGCACCGGCTGCCAGGCCAACTCCGCCGCGCCGACCAGGCTGTTGTGGTCGAGGCTGCAGGGCAGGATCGGCACCCCGCCGCTGCGGCCCCACAGGCTGCGGTCGGCCACCACCGCGCGCAGCCGCTCCGGGTCCGCCTCCAGCAGCGCGCGGTGCAGTCCGCCGAGGACGATGCGGTCGGGGTTGAGGATGTTGACGAGTCCGGCAAGGCCGAGCCCGAGGCGGTCGATGAGGAGATCGGCGGCGGCACGGACGCCCGGATCGGCGTACTCGTCCCGCAGCAGATCGGCGGCCTGCTGGAGCAGGGACACCTCCGGGCCGGGTTCGCGGCCCGCGGCGCCGAGGAAGGCGAGCGGGTCCGCCTCGACGTCCAGGCAGCCACGGCTGCCGCAGTGACAGGGCGCCCCCTCGGGGTTGACCGTCAGATGGCCCACCTCCAGCGCCAGGCCCGAACTGCCGCTGTGCAGGCGGCCGTCGAGCACCAGCGCGCCGCCGACACCCCGGTGGCCGGACGCCACACAGAGCAGATCGCGGGCGCCCCGGCCGGCACCGTGCCGGTGTTCGGCGAGCGCCATGAGGTTCACATCGTTGCCGGTGAAGCCGATCTCCTCGGTGACTCCCGGGATGCCGGCGTCGGCCAGCGAGCGCAGGAAGAGTGCGCGTACGGGGGCGCCGGAAGGCCAGGCGAGGTGGAGCGGGTTGAGGGCCTCGCCGTCCGGTTCGGCGACCGCGGAGGGCACCGCGAGGCCGGCGCCGAGGCAGCGCCGTCCGGTCTCGCGCAACAGGTCCGAGCCGGCCGCGACCGCGTCGGTCAGGACATGCGCCGGGTCGGCGGGGATGGTGCCGCAGCCGGTCGAGGTCGCCACGATGCGGCCGCCCAGGCCCACCAGCGCGACCCGGAATCCGTCGGCATGGATCTGCGCGGCGAGCACGACCGGTCCGCGCTCGTCGACGAACAGCCGGTGGGAGGGTCGCCCCTGGGAGCCGGCCGAGGCGGTCGGCCGGGAGTCGACGGTGATCAGGCCGAGCGCTTCGAGCTCGGCGGCCACCGCCCCCGCGGTCGCGCGGGTCACGCCGAGTTCGGAGGTCAGGACGGCGCGGGTGGGCGCACGTCCGGTGTGTACGAGCTCCAGTGCGGGTCCGAGGGCGCCACGGCCCCGCTCCAGCCTGGTTGTCCGAGTCTGGGTCACCCCCCTATTCTGGCTTTGTGCCGACACTAAACAAAATGCGGGCGGCCCTGACCACGAACCGGAGCCCCCTCCCCGCCGATCCGCACCTCACCCGACTCCGTATTGCCCTCACGGCCTTCTTCGCCATGGACGGCTTCCTTTTCGCCGGATGGGTCGTCCGCATCCCCGCGATCAAGGCACAGACCGGCGCCGGCGCGGGCACGCTGGGGCTCGCTCTGCTCGGGGTGTCGGCCGGCGCGGTCGCCTTCATGATGATCACCGGCAGGCTGTGCCGCCGATTCGGCAGCCACGCCGTGACGACCGCCTCCGGGGCCGCCCTCGCGCTGAGCATCGTGCTGCCGCCGCTCACCCACTCGGCGACCGCGCTGGGACTGGTCCTGCTGGTCTTCGGCGCCGCGTACGGCTCGCTCAACGTCGCGATGAACAGCGCCGCGGTCGACCTCATCAGCGCCCTGCGACGCCCCGTGATGCCCGGTTTCCATGCCGCCTTCAGCCTCGGCGGCATGCTCGGTGCGGGGCTCGGCGGGCTGATCGCGGGCAGCCTGTCCCCCACCGTCCATCTGCTGCTGCTGGCCGTGATCGGGCTGCTGGTGACGGCCGTTGCGGGGCGCGCGCTGCACACGCACCGGGCCCCGGCCGTCCCCGAGCGACGGCCGGCGGCGACGGCGGAAAACCGGCCGCGGAGCGCGGGCCCCGGCCGCCGCCTGGTGCTGGTCTTCGGGCTGATCGCGCTGTGCACCGCGTACGGCGAGGGGGCCATGGCCGACTGGGGCGCGCTGCACCTCTCCCAGGACCTGGCCGCCGGTCCCGGTACGGCTGCCGCCGGATATGCGGTGTTCGCGCTGGCGATGACCGTCGGGCGGCTGTCCGGGACCGCGGTCGTGCAGCGCTTCGGCGCGGCGCGGGCGCTGATCGCGGGCGGGACGACGGCGGCCGCCGGCATGCTGCTCGGCTCGCTCGCCCCCTCGGCCGGGGCGGCCTGCGCCGGCTTCGCCGTCGCGGGCCTGGGCCTCGCCAACATCTTCCCGATCGCCATCGCCCGGGCCGGCGAGAGCGGCGGCCCGGACGGGGTCGCCGTGGCCTCCACGGTCGGCTACGGCGGGATGCTGCTCGGACCGCCCGCCATCGGCTTCCTCGCCGAGGCGGTCGGCCTGCCGACGGCCCTGACGACGGTGGCTGTGCTGGCCGCGGTCGCCGCCGGCATCGCGTACGCCACCCGCGGGGCGCACCACACCGGGCGGCCGTGAGACCACCGTCGCGCCACGCGGCCGGGTGCCCGCGCACCCGCATCCGTGCGGCAGCCGCCCCGACCCGCGAGGGTCCGCTGTCAGCACCTGCTGGCACACTTCTGACCATGGAGATCACTGAGTTCGTCGAATCGCTGCGACTGGACGGAAGCCTGCTCGCCGACGCCGCCGAGGAGGCGGGACCGGATGCCCGGATTCCGGCCTGTCCCGAGTGGCGGATGCGGGATCTGGTCACCCACACCGGCCGGATCCACCGCTGGGCGACGGAGTTCGTGACCCAGGGCGTGCAGCAGCCCCATCGTCCCCCCGAGGCCCCCGACCTGGCCGACGACGAACTCGTGTCCTGGCTGCGCGAAGGCCATCACCACCTCGTCCTGGCGCTGCACTCCGCCCCGCAGGACCTGTCGGCCTGGACGTTCCTGCCCGCCCCGTCCCCGCTGGCGTTCTGGGCCCGCCGGCAGGCGCACGAGACGTCGGTGCACCGCGTGGACGCCCAGCAGGCGCTCGGTGCCTCCCTTACCCCCCTCCCGTCCGCCTTCGCGGCCGACGGGATCGACGAGCTCCTGACCGGCTTTCACGGCCGTGACCGCAGCAAGGTCCGGACGGACGTCCCCCGGACGCTGCGGCTGCGCGCGACGAACGCCCGCGGCGCCGACTGGACCGTGCACCTCTCCGACGCCCCGCCGCACACGGTGCGCGCCTCCCCGGAGGCCGGCGGCGAGGGACCGGACACCGGGAAGCCCGCGGACTGCACGATCGAGGGGCCGGCCGAGGAGCTGTATCTCGCGCTGTGGAACCGTCTGCCGTGGGACGCGATGACGATCACCGGTGACGAGACGCTGGCCGGGCTGTGGCGGGAGCGCGCCGGCGTCTGAGCGGGGGAATGGCCCGCGGGCGCGGCGGCGGGTGGAGCCCTGGACGAGGCCTGTCCGGCTACCGGAAAGGACCGACCGGCAGAGGGCCCGGGGACGTTCCCGTTCGGCGCGGCCCGGAGGAGGTACCCGCCTGGGAGACTGACGGGATGTCACCCACCCGTACCCCAGCCGAACGCGACGCGATCACCATCGAGATTATGTTTGCCCTGGTCAGTGGCGCCTTCGTCATCTGGATTCAGCCCAGCCAGCCGGGCCGCACCAATCCCGACTCGTAGGCCAGCACGACCAGCTGGGCGCGGTCGCGGGCGCCGAGTTTGACCATGGTGCGGCTGACGTGCGTCTTGGCAGTGAGCGGGCTGACGACCAGCCGCCGGGCGATCTCCTCGTTGGAGAGCCCGATACCGACCAGCGCCATCACCTCGCGCTCCCGCTCGGTCAGTTCGGACAGGGCATCCGCCGCGGCCGGCTCCTTGGACCGGGCCGCGAACTCGGCGATGAGGCGGCGGGTGACACCGGGCGAGAGCAGCGCGTCGCCGGCCACGACCGCACGCACGGCCCGCACCAGCTCCGCCGGTTCGGTGTCCTTGACCAGGAAACCGGAGGCCCCGGAACGGATCGCCTCGAAGACGTACTCGTCCAGCTCGAAGGTGGTCAGCATGACGACCTTCACGTCCGGCAGCTGCGGGTCCTCGGTGACGTGGCGGGTGGCGGCCAGGCCGTCCACCACCGGCATCCGGATGTCCATCAGGACGATGTCCGGGCGGTGTGCGCGGACCGCGGCCAGCGCCTGCTGCCCGTCCGCTGCCTCGGCGACCACCTCGATATCGGGCTGAGCGTCCAGCAGCACCTTGAACCCGGCCCGGACCAGCAGCTGGTCGTCGGCGAGCAGTACCCGGATCACGACTCCTCCTCGGTGGCGGCCGGAGTCACCGTATCCGTATCCGGGGCCCGGCCCCGGTCACCCGTCCCCGGCAGCGGGATACGGGCCCGGACCCGGAAGCCGCCGTCCGGGCGCGGGCCCGCCTCCACGCTGCCGCCCAGTGCGGCGGCCCGTTCCCGCATCCCGACCAGACCGTTGCCGCCGCCCGTCGGCCCGTCCGCTTCGGAGGTCGCCGGGCCGTCGTCGTCGACCCGGATCTCCAGCGCCCCGGGCGTATGGGCGAGCAGCACCCGGGCGGTGCGCGAGCCGGAATGCCGGACGATGTTGGTGAGTGCCTCCTGGACGATGCGGAAGGCGGCGAGGTCGGTGCCGGGCGGCAGGGTGGCGGGGGCGCCCTCGGTGCTGACCGCCACGGCGAGGCCGGCGCTCGCGGCCTGCTCGGTGAGTTCGGGCAGCCGGTCCAGGCCGGGAGCCGGGGAGCGCGGGGCGTCGCCCGGGGTGCGCAGGGTGTCGAGGACCTGACGGACCTCGCCGAGCGCCTCCTTGCTCGCGTCCTTGATGGTGGTCAGCGCGGAGCGCGCCTGCTCCGGGTCGCTGTCGAGCAGCGCCAGGCCCACGCCCGCCTGGACGTTGATGACGGAGATGCTGTGGGCGAGGACGTCGTGCAGCTCACGGGCGATCCGCAGCCGCTCCTCGTCCGCCCGCCGGCGTTCCGCCGCGGCCCGCTCGGCCCGCGCCTTCGCAAGCTGCTCGCGGCGCACCCGTACCAGCTCGGAGAGGGCCACCACGGCCACCACCCAGGCGGTGATGAAGAACTCCTGCTCCCATGGGGCGGGTCCGTCGTGCGCGGGCGGCAGCCAGCGGTAGAGCCAGTGGGCGACCAGGACATGGGAGAGCCACACACCGCCCAGCGCGCACCAGGCGGCCTTGCGGTACCCGGCGACGATCGCCCCGAAGGCGCCGAGGGCGACGGTGAGGAAGACCGGCCCGAACGGGTAGCCGGCCGCGAGGTAGACCACGGTGGCGAGGGCGGCTCCGAGGGCGACGGCGCGCGGGAAGCGGTGCCGGAAGAGCAGCAGGGCCGTGCCGGCGAACAGCAGCGCACGGGCGACGGAGTCCAGCGGGACGCGGTCCGGCTGGCCGTGCCCGGCGAAGCCCGACCCGACCATCACGATCACCGTCACGGCGAGGGTCGAGAGCCAGGGCAGCCGGGTGCCGAACCAGCCCCGCGGTTCGTCCGGCGAGGCCGACAGCCACCGCTCCCACCCCGGGCCGAGGCAGCGCCGCGCCCACGGCGGCCGTGCGTTCTCCATGGCGTCACGCTAGACCGCGGCGGGGCCCGGCGGCGTCAGCCCGGTGTGGTGATCCGCCGTACTCCCGGGGGAGTACGGGCCGGGGGGGCCGGCGCGCGCCCGGCCCGCGGGCCGCGACGTGGCGCCGGTGGCACACGCCGCGCCGCCGCCCGGGGACTGCCGAGCCCCGGCCTCACCCCCGGTCCATCGCCTCCAGCGCCCGTCGCGCCATCGAGTGGGTGCGGACGATCTCGGCCAGCGTGGTCGTCCCGCGGGTGATCTTCGCAAAGGCCTGCCAGGCCGGGCGGAAGCCGGTGACCGCGGCGTGCAGCAGGCCGGGGCGGCGCGTGAAGACCTTCAGCATCTGGCGCCCCACCCCCATCTCCACGCCGAGGCCCGCCTTGATGGCGAAGGCGTAATTGAGGGCCTGGCGGCGGGCGTCCACCGCGTCATGGGCCTCGGAGACGCGCACCGCCCACTCCCCCGCGAGCCGCCCTGACCGCAGCGCGAACGAGATCCCCTCCCGCGTCCACGGCTCCAGCAGCCCGGCCGCGTCGCCGCACACCAGCACCCGGCCGCGGGACAGCGGGGAGTCCTCGGCACGGCAGCGCGTCAGATGCCCGGACGAGATGCTCGGCTCGAAACCGGCCAGGCCCAGCCGGCCGATGAAGTCCTCCAGATAGCGCTTGGTCGCCGCGCCCTCGCCGCGCGCGGAGATGACACCGACGGTGAGGGTGTCGCCCTTGGGGAAGACCCAGCCGTAGCTGCCGGGGATCGGGCCCCAGTCGATGAGCACCCGGCCCGCCCAGTCCTCCGCGACCGGCGCCGGTACCGGAATCTCCGCCTCCAGGCCGAGATCGACCTGGTCGAGCTTGACCCCGACATGGGCTCCTATCCGGCCCGCGCTGCCGTCCGCGCCGACCACGGAGCGCGCCAGCACCACCTCGCCGTCGCCCAGCACCACCGCGACGGTCCGCCGGTCCGGCACCTCGGCGCCGTGCTGCTCCACCCGCGAGACCGTGACGTCCGTACGGACCGTCGCGCCCGCGTCCTTGGCCGACTCCACCAGCCGCGCATCGAAGTCGGGGCGGTTGATCAGCCCGAACAGCATGCTCTTGGAGCGGCGGGTGCGGGTCAGCCGGCCGTTCAGCGAGAACGTCACCGCATGCACCCGGTCCCGCAGCGGCAGGTCGAAGCCGGGCGGCAGCGAATCCCGCGAGGGGCCGATGATGCCGCCGCCACAGGTCTTGTAGCGCGGGAGTTCCGCTTTCTCCAGGAGCAGCACCCGGCGTCCTGTACAGGCCGCGGCATGCGCGGCCGAGGCGCCCGCAGGCCCCGCGCCCACCACCACGACGTCCCACACCTGCTGGTTGTCCTCGGCTGCGTGCTCGCTGCTCACCTGTGCTTCTGCTCCCATCCGATGCCTGGCTGCGCGTACCGCCCGCATCCTACGGGCCGCTGTTGCGCAAGGGGCCTGTGGGAAGATCGGACGCACTGATGCCCGTACGTCCGGCCCGTCCGGCTCACGAGGCCGGACGGCCCGTACGCACAACGTCGCGCCCACAAGGAGCGTTCCATGTCTGACAGCCCGCTCGCACGCACCGTCGCCGCACTGCAGCCCCGCGCCAGGACCGAGCTGGCCGAGCTGGTGGCCTTCAAGTCGGTGGCGGATCCGGCCCAGTTCCCCAAGAGCGAGTGCGAGGCGGCCGCCGGCTGGGTCGTCGAGGCGCTGCGGGCGGACGGATTCCAGGACGTGGCGCTGCTGGACACCCCGGACGGCACCCAGTCCGTGTACGGCTTCCTGCCCGGCCCGGCCGGCTCCCCGACGGTGCTGCTGTATGCGCACTACGACGTGCAGCCGCCGCTGGACGAGGGCGCCTGGGTCTCCCCGCCGTTCGAGCTGACCGAGCGCGACGGCCGCTGGTACGGGCGCGGCGCGGCCGACTGCAAGGGCGGCCTGATCATGCATCTGACGGCGCTGCGTGCCCTGAAGGAGCACGGCGGGGTGCCGGTCAACGTCAAGGTGATCGTGGAGGGTTCGGAGGAGCAGGGCACCGGCGGTCTGGAGCGCTACGCCGAGGCACACCCCGACCTGCTGGCCGCGGACGCCATCGTCATCGGTGACACCGGCAACTTCCGGGTCGGGCTGCCGACGGTGACCGCGACGCTGCGCGGGATGACGCTCGTACGCGTCCGGGTCGACACCCTGGAGGGCAATCTGCACTCCGGTCAGTTCGGCGGCGCGGCACCCGACGCCCTGGCGGCGCTGATCCGGGTCCTGGACTCGCTGCGCGCCGAGGACGGTTCGACCACGGTGAACGGCCTTGCCGCGGACGCCTCCTGGGAGGGCCTGCAGTATCCGGAGGAGGACTTCCGCAAGGACGCCAAGGTTCTCGACGGTGTCGGGCTGGTGGGCAGCGGTTCGATCGCGGACCGGATCTGGGCGCGTCCGGCCGTCACGGTGCTCGGCATCGACTGCCCGCCGGTGGTCGGCGCCACCCCGTCCGTGCAGGCGGGCGCGCGGGCGCTGGTGAGCCTGCGGGTGCCGCCGGGCACCGACGCGGTCGAGGCGACGAAGCTGCTGGCCGCGCATCTGGAGAGCGCCGCTCCGTGGGGTGCGCGGGTCGCGGTCGAGCAGATCGGGCAGGGGCAGCCGTTCCGCGCGGACACCGCCAGCCCGGCGTATGCCTCGATGGCGGCGGCGCTGCGCGAGGCGTACGACGGCGAGGAGATGCAGACCTCCGGTATGGGCGGCTCGATCCCGCTGTGCAACACGCTGGCCGTGCTCTACCCGGAGGCGGAGATTCTGCTGATCGGACTGAGCGAGCCGGAGGCCCAGATCCACGCGGTCAACGAAAGCGTCTCGCCCCAGGAACTGGAGCGGCTCTCGCTGGCGGAGGCGCTGTTCCTGCGGCGCTACGCGGGCTAGCGCCCCGGCCCACGTTTTCGGCTGTCCCGCCGTGGTTCATTCTCGCCGTTGCGCCTGCGGCGGGCGGGGTCCGCTGCGCGGGGCTGTGGGTGCGGTGACGGGCCTCCGGGGCCTGGTGTGTGGACTGCTGCGCTTTACGTCCACACACCAGGCC
>NZ_JBSHAW010000011.1:0-45256 GCF_053611685.1 Streptomyces sp. NPDC054786
AACTCGCCGCCGGGCCACTGCGTGCTGGCCACTTCCACCGCCTCCTGGGTTTTGTGCAGCCCCCGCTCGGGGCCGGCCCGGTCGCCGGGGCCGCCGCCGAGCAGTTCGTTGACCCACTGCTGACGGACGCCGCTTTGGCTGGCCACCCACCGGTCCCGCTCGATCTCGTAGGTGCGGCCCACCTGCTCGCAGATCTGGTCGATGTACTGCGCCGCGCGGCGCACGAGCGTGACGACCAGCGGGACCCGGTCCTCGGCAGGCAGGTCGGCGAGGACCGCGAAGCCCCGGTCGAGGAACTGGGAGTATCCGATGCGGTAGGCCCGGATGAGCGCCGACAGGGGGATGTCGCGCTGGGCCAGCATCCGGGCGTAGGCCAGGGCCGCGGTCGGGGCGTCGAGGTACTCCACGTCGATGTCCTGCTTGAGGAAGTGCACCGCGGCCACGATGTTCTCGGTGATGCTCGCCTCCAGCAGGGAGCGTGAGGCGGCATCGTGATCGAGCGCACTGATTTGAGCGCGCGTCATCCGCACGAGGTCCGCGATCAGGCCTTCACGTGCTTCCCACACGCGATCCGCCACCTGCGCGACCAGCACCTGCTCCGTCGACATGCCCGCATGCTACGGCGCCGGTGCCGCATCGGGTCTGTGCGCGGAGCACGAAAGGCCGCCGACATCTTGTGGCGCGCGGCCGTGGCCGTGGTCACACGCCGGGCCCTAGCTTCGCCTGCATCTCGTCCATCGACCACCGTTGAGGTGCAAGCCCGCATGAACCTGAGCCGCCTGCCCGCTGTGCGCCGCGAACAAGCCCCTGACGCACCGGCCATAGCCGACGACGTGTACGGCCCCCTGTCGAACGCCGCCTTCGACGACCTGGTCGATGCCTACGCCCGGCACTTCGCCGGCCGGGGCGTCCGCCGTGGGGACGTCGTTGCGGTCAAGCTCCCCAACAGAGTTGAACTTGTGGTGGCGCTGTTCGCCGCCTGGCGCCTGGGTGCCGCACTCACCCCGGTCAACCCGGCGTTGACCGCGGTGGAGACGCATTACCAACTGGACGATGCCGGCGCGAAAGTCGTCATCGTCGAGGAGCCGTCCACCGCCCTGCCCAGCTCCGTCGTCGCACTCGCCCTCGAGGAGCTGGCAGGACCGGCGCCCGCGGCCCAGCTGCCGGAGCCGCAAGTGGACCTGGAGGCCGGCGGCGAGGACCTTGCCCTGGTCATCTACACGAGCGGTACCACCGGACGTCCCAAGGGCGTTGAGCTGCTGCACCGCAACCTCGACGCGATGACCGCGGCGATGACCGAATCGATGAAGCTGAGCGAGCAGGACCACAGCCTCCTCATCCTGCCGCTGTTCCACGTCAACGGCATCGTGGTCAGCATCCTGTCGCCGCTGCGCGCCGGCGGCCGGGCCACCATCGTGCGGCGCTTCAGCGCCAAGGGATTCTTCCCGACACTGGAGAAAGCCCGCCCCACCTTCTTCTCCGGCGTCCCGGCGATATACGCGATGCTGGCGAACCTCCCGCTCCAGGTGCAGCCGGACACCTCCTCGCTCCGCTTCGTGGTCTGCGGGGCGGCGCCGATGCCCCCGCAGCTCATCCGCGTGGTGGAGCAGCGCTTCGGTGTGCAACTCATCGAGGGCTACGGCCTGTCGGAGGCGACCTGCGCGTCGACGTCCAATCCGCTCGACGGCGTCCGCAAACCCGGCACGGTCGGGCTGCCACTGCCGCACCAGACGGTGGCCATCATGGGGGAGGACGGGCAGCTGATCACTGACGGCGGCGTCGGCGAGGTCGTCATCTCCGGCCCGACGGTGATGCGCGGTTACCGCAACCGGCCTGAGGAAACCGCCCGGGCCGTCCGGGAGGGCCGGCTGTACACCGGCGACGTCGGCCGACTCGACGAGGATGGCTACCTGGTCCTCGTCGACCGGGTGAAAGACATGATCATCCGGGGCGGGGAGAACATCTACCCCAAAGAGATCGAGACCGTCCTGCACGACCACCCCGCCGTTCTCGAAGCCGCCGTCGTGGGGCGCCCCGACGAGGTGATGGGGGAGGTGCCGGTCGCCTTCGTCTCCGTCCGCGACGGCGCGGAGCTCTCCCCGGCCGAGGTCACCGGGTTCCTCGGCGCCCGGCTCGCCGCCTACAAGATCCCGGTCGATGTCGTCGTCGTCCCCGACGTCGTCAAGAACCCCGTCGGAAAGATCGACAAGCCCCTGCTGCGCCGCCAGGCGCTCGGGCCCGTCCGCTGAGCCGCGCCGCGGCTCCTTTTCGAGACACAAAGGTGTGTTCCGCATGGGATTCATGAACCCTCAGCTGCCGCCCGTCGACGCGGCAGCGTTCCGGACGCTGCCGCGTAGCGAGCGCCTGCAGGTACTCACCCGGCACTGGGTCGAGCACGGCTTCGGCAGTCCGTACGTGGTGTACCTCTTCTACCTGGTCAAGTGCCTGCTGTACGTCGGCGGAGCGGCGTGCGTGATCTCGCTGACCCCGGGCATCGGCTCGGTGACCGATCCTGCCTCGTGGTGGTCCGAGCCGATCGTCTACCAGAAGCTCATCGTCTTCACGCTTCTGTACGAGGTGCTCGGCCTGGGCTGCGGGTCCGGTCCGCTGACGTCCCGCTTCAATCCGCCGATCGGCGCCGCCCTGTACTGGCTGCGGCCGGGGACCATCCGGCTGCCGCCGTGGCCGGACCGGGTGCCGCTGACGCGGGGTCACCGCCGTACCGGTGCCGACGTACTGCTCTACGCGGCCGTTCTCGCCTCCGGAGTATGGCTGCTCGGCCGGCCGGGCGACGGCAGCGCCGTCCCGGGTTTCGGTGACGTCGGGCTGCTCGATCCGCTCGCGGCGATCCCCCTCATCGTCTCGCTGGCGATACTGGGCCTCCGGGACAAGACCATCTTCCTGGCCGCTCGCGGGGAGCAGTACTGGCTCTCGCTGCTGATCTTCTTCTTCCCGTACTCCGACATGGTCATCGGCTTCAAGCTCGTCATGCTGGCGCTGTGGTGGGGGGCTGCGACCTCCAAGCTCAACCACCACTTCCCGTTCGTGGTGGCGACGATGATGAGCAACGCACCGCTGGTCCGCTCCGGCCGCCTGAAGCGGTTCATGTACCGCGATCACCCGCGAGACCTGCGGCCCGCCCGCCTGCCGTTTCTCCTGGCTCATGCCGGCACCGCCACGGAGTACGCCGTCCCGCTCTACCTCGTCTTCCTCGGCGACGGCGGGTTCTGGACCTGGGCGGCCCTGATCTACATGGCCGTCTTCCACATCCACATCTTCTCGACCGTGCCGATGGGTGTGCCGCTGGAGTGGAACATCTTCTTCATCTTCTCGCTGTTCTCCCTCTTCGGCGCCCATGGCGAGGTCGCGGTCCAGGACCTGCAATCGCCCTGGCTGCTCGCCGTGATCCTGCCGAGCCTGCTCCTGTTGCCCTTGCTCGGCAACGTACGGCCGGACCTGGTGTCGTTCCTGCCGGCCATGCGTTACTACGCGGGCAACTGGGCGACCAGCGCGTGGGTGTTCAGGGGCCATGCCCTGCAGCGTCTGGAGGCCGGACTCACCACGGCGTGCCGGCTTCCCACCCGTCAGCTGGAAAGCCTCTACGACGCGGACACCGCCATGCTCATGGGCCAGAAGGTGCAGAGCTGGCGGTCGATGCACTCCCATGGCCGTGCACACAACGGACTCATCGACCGAGTCACCGAGGGCCAGGACGACGCGGTGGTCGTGGACGGCGAGCTCATCGCCGGCTTCGCGATCGGCTGGAACTTCGGCGAGGGCCACCTCCACAACGACCAGCTCCTCGGCGCCGTGCAGGCCAGGTGTGGCTTCGCCCCCGGGGAAGTCCGGGTGATCTGCCTGGAGAGTCAGCCGATCCACCGGCAGACTCAAGCCTATGAGGTCCATGACGCCGTCCACGGGCTGCTCGAACGCGGCCAGGTCAAGGTGCACGACATGCTGACGCGCCAGCCCTGGCCCACCGACGGCCCGAACTACCCCGTGTACGACGTGGAGTCCTTCGGCCCGCTGCGGCCCGTACCCGGTGACCTCCCGCACCCGGACACGGAGGGCCCTGACGCGGGTGTGCTGCCTCGGGGCACGGCGTCATGACGTCGGCGGTCATCGTCGGCGGCGGGCCCAACGGGCTCGCCGCCGCGGCCCTCCTGGCCAAGGCCGGGCTGCGGGTCACCCTCCTCGAGGCCGCGGACGAGGTCGGCGGTGGCACCCGCAGCCACGAGGCGCTCCTGCCCGGGCTGCTCCATGACCACTGCTCGGCCATCCATCCGATGGCGGTCACCTCCCCGGCCCTGCAATCCCTCGACCTCGCAGGGCACGGGCTGCGCTGGCGGCTTCCGGAGGTGGACTGCGTGCACCCGCTGGACGACGGGACGGCCGGGGTGCTGCTGCGCTCCGTCGAGGACACCGCCCGTATGCTCGCCGCCGACGGTGCCCGCTACCGTGCACTCGTCGGACCGTCGGTGTCCCACTGGGGCGAGCTGGCCGGTGATGTGATGCGACCCTTGCTGGGCGTCCCCGCACACCCGCTGCTCCTCGCGCGGTTCGGCCTGCCGACCGTTGCGCCCGCCACGCTCCTGGCGCGCCTGTTCCGCACACCGCAGGCCCAGGCCCTGTGGGCCGGTGTCGCAGCGCACGCCCTGCGCCCGCTGTCCCACCCGTTCAGCTCGGCGATCGGCCTCGGAATCCTGACCGCCGGCCACGCCGCCGGCTGGGCCGTCGCCGAGGGGGGCTCGCAGTCCATCGCCCGCAGCTTGGCCAAGGTGCTGCGCGAGCACGGCGGCGAAGTGCACACCGGCGTCCGCGTCACCGATGCGTCGCAGCTCCCGCCCGCCGACGTGACGCTGCTTGACCTCGCCCCTGGCCAGGTCGCCCGCATCTACGGCGACCGTCTGCCCTCGCGAGTCCGGACCGCCTACCAGCGGTTCCGCCACGGCCCCGCCGCATTCAAGGTCGATGTGGCAGTGGAAGGGGGTGTGCCGTGGACGAACGCGTACGCACGCCGGGCCGGCACCGTGCACCTGGGCGGCCCGCTGGCCGAGGTCGCGCGGGCCGAAAAGGCCGTGGCGTCCGGGCGGATGCCGGAGCGCCCCTTCGTGCTCGTCGGCCAGCAGTACCTTGCCGACCCCTCGCGGTCGGCCGGGAACGTGCATCCGGTCTGGGCCTACGCCCACGTCCCGCACGGCTACGACGGCGACGCCACCGAGGCGATCCTGAACCAGCTGGAGCGATTCGCGCCGGGCACCCGCGAACGCATCGTGGCCCTGCGTGTCACCCGGCCCGCCGACTTCGAGGCCGCCAACCCGAACTTCGTGGGCGGCGACATCCTCACCGGCGCCGAGACGATCCCCCGGCTCGTCCTTGGTGCCCGTCTCACCTTCGACCCTTACTCCACCGGCCTTGCCGGGGTGTTCCTGTGCTCGGCCGCCACCCCGCCGGGCCCTGGAGCGCACGGCATGTGCGGTGCCGGAGCGGCAAATTCCGCGTTGCGTCACCTCGGCAGCCGAAGTCCATGAAGCAAGGAACTACGACACTGCGCTGAAGGGGGATGCCCACGGCACAGGGTCAACTGCCGCTCGGGCTACGGCTGGTGGTGGGCCCTTGGGTGGTTCGGCACCGCCGGCATGCAGAGCACCGACGGCCTTGGTGCGCCGGGCCGTTGGGCGGCTGCCGGTGGTCGAGGCAGCCGCCCAACGGGGTTGGCCGGCCGGGCGCCGGGGTCGGGGTCAGCCGGGCGTGATGCGGCCACGCCAGGCACCGGTTTCGGCTCCGCGGTGCTCGATGTAGTCCTTGAAGCGCTGCATGTCGCCCTTGACGCGGCGGGCGATGGTTCCCGTCATGTCAGCGGTCTTCTCCGCCGCACCGCTGGGTTCGAATTCCATCATGAGCTCCACCCGGGTGTGCGTCGTGTCCAGGCGCTGGAAGCTGACCAGGCCCTTCTGTTGGGTGTCGCCGCTGGTGGTACGCCAGGCGATCCGATCGTCCGGCAGCTGGTCGATGATCTCGGTGTCGAACTCCCGCCGGACCCCGCCGATCTTGGTCGTCCAGTGGTTGTGCCGGTCATCGAGCTGGGTGATCCTCTCGACGCCCTCCATGAACTTCGGGAACTCCTCGAACTGCGTCCACTGGTTGTAGGCGGTGTGGACCGGGACCTCGACTTCCACCGTCTCCTTCACCGTGCTCATGACTACGCCTCCTCAGTGGTGGCTTTCGCGGGAGCAGATCCCGCGCGCGGATTTCGCGTGGTTCACGGGTGCCCGATAGCCGGCTTCTCAGACGGTGCGCACACGAGTTTTTCTCCACTGCCCGGCGGCCGCCGACGCTCCGCCCGTACGGGAAGCGGCGGACGTCGTACCCGTTCTCGCCGCCGCGGGCCCCGGTGCGCGATGACGGTGTGCACTCACGGACTTCAGCCACGCGGGGCGTCATGTCGGGAGCGGCGTGGTCCGTCTCTCAGCCTGCGTCGAGCATGGCGCTGTGGAGCCGGGGTACCGGGCCAGGACACCCACATTCCATGGAGGAGGCACCTCAACTGATGTCCCGTCGTGACACGTCCAGCGAAGACAGCACGCCAGTGCCCCACGACCTGCCGAGCCACCAGGCCGATGCCTCCAGCCCGGTCCCCGATCCGTGGGACCCCGAACTGTCGGAGGACGAAAAAAAAGAGGAGCCTGACGAGACGGTTCCTGACACCGATCAGGCCGGCACCGGGCGGACCGGCGTTCCCAAGGCCCCGGGCGTCCGCTCAGACCAGCCCGTTCCACATGAGCCGGTCGACTGATGTCGCCCGCCTGACCGGCCGCCCGGCCGGGGACCGAGGGTCCCGTCGGACAACGGCTGCCCGGCCGGGCACCAGGGGCCCGTCAGGCAACGGAAGGACTCCGCAACGGCCCGGTGTTCCTGGGGAACCAGGTGCACCGGGCCCTTGGCGTGCGGGGTACTCGTCAGCCGGAGTCGACAGCGTCAGGGGGGAGGGCGTGAACGAAGAGCGGGCGGCGCTGCGGGACCTGTGGCTCATGATGCCTGACCGGCGCGAGACGGAGCAGCGGAGGCAGGACCGAGCGGAGCACGCAACTGCCGCCGGGGGCCGCTCTGTTCGTCCTGATGCCGCGCAGTCGGGGCCGCCGGCCGGTGCTGCTGCGGGTTCATTCCGTACGTGAGGTGGCGCCGCACCACGCGGCCGGCGAGCGCGAGGACGGCGAGCCGGATAAGCGACGAACTGGGCCACCGGCCGCGGAACGACTTCACCACCGGCTTCGACGAGACCGTCCGCCGGTACCGCGAACATCGAGCCTGGTGGAAGCCTCTGTTGACAGCGGCGCGGTGCGCGCGCCCTGGCTGGTGAGCGATGCCTCGGAGCTGCTGAGCCACGACCCCGTGGCCCGGCAGCACCGGGCCACGGAGAAGTGACCGCGCTCACCCACGGCGCGCTCGACATCACCGGCACCCGGGCGGTGCGGCGGCTGATGGCCGCCCCTCGCCCCGCGGTGCCTGGTCACCCAGCGCCGGCTGCTGTACCGGACCTCCGCCTCAGCCGATGGTCGCGCCGGTCGTGGTGGCACCCGTGGTCCCACCGCCGCCACCGCCGCCGATGGTCGCGCCGGTCGTGGTGGCACCTGTGGTGCCGCCACCGCCACCGATGGTCGCGCCGGTCGACGTGGCACCCGTGGTGCCGCCGCCACCGCCGCCGATCGTGGCACCGGTCGTGGTGGCACCTGTCGTCCCGCCGCCACCGCCGCCGATCGTGGCACCGGTCGTGGTGGCACCCGTGGTCCCACCGCCACCGCCGCCGATGGTCGCGCCGGTCGAGGTGGCACCTGTCGTCCCGCCGCCCAGCCTGCAGCCCACCGGGACCAGGACGATCTTGCCCTTGACGATGCGGAACTGGCAGGCCACACCGCCACCGCCGCCGATGGTGGCACCGGTTGTGGTGGCGCCCGTGGTACCGCCGCCGCCTCCGCCGATGGTCGCGCCGGTCGTGGTGGCACCTGTCGTTCCGCCGACGCCGCCGCCGATGGTGGCACCGGTTGTGGTGGCGCCCGTGGTTCCGCCGCCGCCTCCGCCGATGGTCGCGCCGGTCGTGGTGGCGCCCGTGGTTCCGCCGCCGCCTCCGCCGCCGGTCGTGGCGCCGGTCGTGGTGGCACCTGTCGTTCCGCCGCCGCCTCCGCCGCCGGTCGTGGCGCCGGTTGTGGTGGCACCCGTGGTTTGTTCGTTACTGCTCGGCGCCGAAGCCTTCGCTGTCTGGGGCGCTGTGTCACTGCTCATCGCGGTGACCGCGCCCACCGTTCCGGTGAGTGCCACGGCCAGGAGAGACGCGCCGATCACGTGGGGAATGCGCTTCCGGATGATTGTGGCCATGATGCCTCCTCTTGAGTGGATGGGTCTTGACAGTCAGCGTGCGGGGTCGGCCATGACCGCGGTGTTGATCCGGCGTGGCCCTCGCGTGACGCGCTCAGTACCGGACGAGCATCCGCCCCCTGCTGCGGGCGGCCCGCCCCCGGCAAGCTGGCCCACTCACTCGGACCGATGCGCACTCGACCAGGCCGGCGGCGTGACGATTGCCGACCGCGCCGTGACGATCGCCAACGGTGCTGCGGCGATCGCCGACCGTGCCGAGGTCACCGGTGCCCTTCGGATCGGGGGCAGCCGGCCGACCGGGCCGCACCGGCCATCGCGCTCGTCATCGGCCTCTCCGCTGCCCGCACGCATGACAGCGAAGGGTCACGAACCGCTGGTGGAGGCACACGATCGACTGGCTGACCTCGCCGGGCGCTCATGCAGGCGAGGCCGAGCGGCCGGCACTGCTGCCGTCATACGCCGAGTGCACCGCCGGCTACGCCCCGCTGCCCGCTGCCCGCTGCCCGCAGCACGACGAACGGCGGGCGGCGGGCGGCGGGCGGCGGGCCGGGCGGAGAAGACCTCCCGGCAGCCGGCGCAGCCGCGGTGTCATGTTCCGGATCGCCGGCCCGGAAATATGGGGCATCACCGCTCGGGTAGGGCCTCCCGGCACGCGGGACCGACAGCTTGCAGTAGTCGGCCCTCTTCATACGCCAGCGCCGCTGCCAGGAGCGCCGCCTCGCGCCCGCTGAGGATCACGGTCAGGGTTCCCTCGGCAGGCATCTCGGGGGCGGGCCGCTTGCCGAGCCGACGCAAGGCCTGGGCGGCGACCGCGTCGGCCGTACCGTGCAGGGCGATCGGTGGCTGACCGGGGCGCTGCACGGTCGCGCGGATGCGTTCGGCGACGAGTTCGTAGTGGGTGCAGCCCAGGACTACGGCCGATGCCTCGCCCGGGGTGCGTTCCGCCGCGGCGGCGACCGCACGTCCGGTGGCCGCCTCGTCCGCGCACTCGACGGCGTCGGAGAGCCCCGGGCACGGCACCTCAACGACGCGCATGCCGGCCGCGAACTCCTCGATGAGACGGCGCTGATAGGGGCTGCCGGTGGTGGCGGGGGTGGCCCAGACGACGACCGGTCCGCCGCCCGCCGCGGCCGCTTTGATCGCCGGGACGGTGCCGATGACCGGCAGATCCGGTTCCAGGCGGGCGCGCAGGGCGGGCAGGGCGTGCACGGAAGCGGTGTTGCAGGCGACGATCAGCGCGTCGGGACGGTGCGCGACAGCCGCTTCTGCGACGGTGAGCGCGCGGTTCGTGAGGTCCTGTGGGGTGCGCGGTCCCCAGGGCATGCCGTCGGGATCGGAGGAGAGGACGAGATCGGCGTCGGGCTGCAGGCGGCGTACTCGGCGGCTGCCGCCAGCAGTCCGATCCCCGCGTCCATGAGCGCAATCTTCGGCCGGCCACCACGCCTCGGTGCCCTTACGGCTGCCGCGCATTCCTCGTGACGGCGCTGAAGCGCGCGCTCGGAGCGCACCCTGAACTCCTGCTCCATGCCGATCGCCTCTCGTGTGCTCATTCCTCAATGCCACCGGCGGAGAGTCTGTCCCGGTGCCGGCTTCAGCAGCATGGCCAATCTCGGGAGAGTGGTATGGCCCTTCGGCTGCGTTCCGAACAGCTCACGCGCGGCGTCCATAGCTCTTCAGCCGGCAGGCCCGCGGGCGTACGGGGATACGTCAGTGCCACACGCCGGGGGAGTCCCGGTCGGGGTGTGGCGCTGCTCAGAACAGGCTGGACGCCATCCACATGACGAGGGCGTACAGGCCCGTCCCGGTCCCGCAGATGATGGTCAGCCACACCAGCGCGCTGAGTGGCCACGGAGCCGGCACCTCGGGTTTGGGCTTCTCGACGGGGCAGCAGTTCGAGCAGTGAGGGTTGGGCATGCTTCATCGTCGTGGGTACGGGGCGAGGTGCGGTAGGCCGGGACTGGGAGAACATGCGAACGCCCCATGGCCGGCGTTCCGGTTCGGGGGAGTGGGTGGCTCTCTGCGGGCAGGTGGAGTGCGGTGCAGGCCGTGGTGGCCTCGTCGAGGGTGCCCGGGGGCATCCCCAGTTGTGCGTTCGTGGCCTCCGTTCTGGAGAAGATGCCCGCGCCCCGTACGGCGACCGACCGGCCCACAGCTGCCGAGTACGGATCTGCAGTCGCCGGAGTCCACGTCCGGTCAGCTCCTCCGGCTCCAGACTGTGTTCACCACGGCAGCCGGCCGGGCCCAGGAGACGCTGCGGTCTCCGGGCCAGGACGACCACCCCCGATCTGGGGCAGCGCCGCAGTCGTGCGCAGCCGTGTCACGCAACTGCCCGCCGGGCGGTGGCTGGTGCACCGGACGGCCAAGGCGGGTGGATTCTGATCAACAGCACTGCCATGTGAACATCGCGCGGTCGAAGCGCTGTTGGGCCAGGTCTTCGGGGCGTATGAGCCAGTAGAGGGCGCCGCAGTCGCCCCACATCATGTCGGCGTCGTTGTCACTGTCGAACTGAGCGAGCAGCACCCAGCGCAGCGCCTCCTCCTTGATGCGGGGGTCATCCCACGGCGGGCTGCCCAGGGCGCCGCGGGCGACCTCGGACTCCACCTCGTCCTGCACCGGGTGCGCGTGGCCGCCGATACGGTGCTCCGTGCCATCGAAGTGGTCCCACAGGGCCTCCTGGAACTCGTCGCCCCCCACCGGGTGGTCGTTGGGCGTCGGCCCGAACTCCCGGTACACCGATGGGTGGGTGAGGTACGGCGCCGTTGTCTCCACGCGCGCCGTCAGAGTCACCGCGGGGTACGGCTGAAGCTCCTCCGGCGTCGCCCGCTCGGCGACGGGGACGCCTGCCGGTACGTACAGCACGCGCGCGCCCGCCCAACTCCCGGGCTCGTCGGGCGCGACCACCGCGCAGCCCTCGTCCAGCTGCCCGTCGAAGTAGAAGAAGGCCAGCGTGCCCTCTGCCGGCAGGGCGATGTCGAGGGCGGCGGAGGGGAGCACGGCGCAGTCGAGTGAAGCGACGAAGGCGAGCGGGCCGTGGCCCTCCCATACGGGCCACTCCTCGGTCTCCGGCAGCTCCGGCAGGCCGCCGAGCCGACCGGCAACCGGGTCCGCACCCGTGGCCTTCTCCAGTCGGATGCCCGGCCTCAGCAGGCCGATCCACCGTTCGGCGATCTTGTCGGGAAGGTGTTGGCGGGCCAGTGCATGGAGCGGGTCAGCGGTGCTCTGTGTCATGGCAACGATGATGCACGAGGCCACTGACAACGGACCATTCACGCCTCGGCCCCACGGCTTCGGGCCGCGAGTCCAGACCCGGGCGGAGACGACGCCGCCCGCCGCAGGGGCGGACAACGAGACGGTGTGGCTCACCTGCACCGACCGAACACTCCGTCGGCCCTGGCGCTCCAGGGCCGACAGCTTGCCCGACAGCGCTGAGCGGCCTCACTGAAGTCCGGTGCGGTTCGGCCCCTTGCTCGTGAAGGGCGAGATGATGCTGCCATGTCAGACGAGCCGAAGCGCCCCCTTGGCGAACTTCGCCCAGGCGATCGCGTCCGAGCAACCATCACCAGCCACCAACCATGGGGCATCACCGCGAAACTCAACGCATACGAGCCGGTGGGCGCATCACTGGACACCATCCGCCGCGGCGGCGAGCCAGCGGTGCAGAGACTGGCCCATGACCTCCCGCCCGTGGGAACAGCCATCGAACTGGTCGTCGGCCAAGTGCGCTCGTGGCACCACGCACCATGGGTATGGGTCGACCTCACCAGCGCCTGAAGACAGCTGCAACGGGCACAACGCCGGCGTCGTCCCAGCCAACTCACGACACAGTGATACGCGATGCCGTCAGTAGGGGGCTCTGACCAGGGTCCCGAGTGCGGGGCTCGGGCGCGGGCTCGGGACGTTCCCCGGATCCACGCCTCCGGTCGTCGTCCTCACCTGGTTGGGCGTGCGGGCAACCGGTGCCGGCCAACGCCACATAGGCTTGGGGCATGGGGATCGGACTGGCGCTTGTGTACGTAGCTGTGGGTGTGGTCGTGCTCGTCGACTGTGGGGGTTTCATTCGGCGAAGGTGTGCGCGAGTACAGCGCGAGGCGGCTGACCGGCACCGCGAAATGCTGTGGCGGAACGGCCGTATGGAGACGCCGTATGTCCCGGTGGTCAACGCGCGGCCGGGCTGCCTTCGTGCCATGGGCGCTCCGCTCGTACTTCTGGGCTGTCTGTTGCTCATGTTGAAAGTGGCATAGCCGACGAGCTGTCCCCCCGTACCCCTACACCGGGCGAACGACCGCCCCTTGACGGGCTGCGCACGGCACCGGTCTCCGCGGCTCGGAGAGGGCGCGGCGGCAGGGGGAGCGGCAGTCCGGGAAGACCGTCGATACTCGTGGCGATGTGCTCCTTCTTCTCGAAGTAGCGGGCAAGGGATTCGTCGTCCTCGCGTGCGAAACGCTTGCCGTGCAAGTCGCGGTCCTCTTCATACGCCATGAAGGGGACCGCGTAGCCGCAGGTGTCACGGATGAGTTCGGCCGTCACCACGATGATGGCGCGCAGTCCGTGCGGGACCGGGTCGATGGTGGGGAAGCAGGTGAGCAGTTCTTCGAAGCGTGGGTCGTCGCGGAAGACCGGCTCGCCGTGGCCGTGTACACGGACGATGTTCGGCGGGCCCTGGAAGGCACACCACATCAGGGTGATACGGCCGTTCTCGCGCAGGTGCGCGATGGTCTCGGCATTGCTGCCGGCGAAGTCGAGGTAGGCCAGCGTCTGTTCGTCGAGTACCACGAACGACCCGGTGAGGCCCTTGGGGGAGAGGTTGACAGTGCCGTCGCCGGACAATGGCGCCGTCGCGGTGAAGAAGACGGGCTGTGCCTCGATGAAGGTGCGGAGCCTGCCGTCTATGTGTGCGTAGGTCTTTCCCATGCCTGCCATTCTCGACAGCTCGGCCACATCAATCCAGGGCGTCTCACTTTCCGGTGTGGTCAGCGCAAGCGCCCGAGGCAGAGGTGCTGTCGGGCGGTATCCGTGCCGCCGGCGGCCTTGCCCGGCACGGGGGTTGAATCTGTTGCCCGCGCTCATGGAGGGTGCCGGTGGACGGGGCGCCGAACTCGCCGGCAGCGCCGGCTTCGGCTGGTCCAAGACCGCCGCTGCATCGGCGTCGCCGCAACCTTCCTCCGGCTCAACCGTGACCCAACAGACACGCCCTAGTTCGGCTGGCCGATCGGCCGGACCACCAGCGTGTTCACGTCCACGCCGGGTGGCTGGGAGATCGCCCACACGACGGTGTCCACCAGCTGCTCGGCGGAGATCATCGCGCCCGCCGCGTCGGCGCCGCCGGGGCGGTCGTCCCAGAACGGCGTCCGCACCCGGCCCGGCGCGATCAGCGTCGTGCCGACCCCGTACCCGGTCGTCAGCATGCGGACGTTCTCCGCCAGTCCGGTCACGGCGAACTTCGTCATCGAGTACAGGTTGCCGGGCGTGTTCTTGAACCCCGCGACACTCCCGATCAGCACGATCCGGCCCTGCGATGCCTTCAGCGCCGGGAGCGCGGCCCGCACCAGCAGTGCGGGACCCAGGACGTTGGTGAGCACCATGCCCTGCCACTCCTCGGGGTCGCCGGTCTCGACGTTGCCGTTGGTCGAGTACCCGGCGTTGGCGATCGCGTAGTCCAGCCGCCCGAACACCCGCACGGTCTCCTCGACCGCCGACGACACCTGCCCCCAGTCCGCCGCATCGCCCTCGAACGTCAGCAGCCGTTCGCCCGCGCCCGCCTCCGCCGCGGCCTCGGCCAGCACGGCCAGCTTCTTCGTGCTGCGCCCGGTCGCCGCGACCCGGTGGCCGAGGCCCAGCAGGCGGCGCACGGTCTCCGCCCCGATCCCGCTCGACCCGCCGGTGAGGAAAGTGACGGGCGCTTCGGTGCTCTCGATGGACACGTTCCCGTTGGACATGGTCTCCCCGTGTGCCGGTGCGGTGCGCGCGGAAGTGCGGCGCCGTCGCTGCCCCGACGCTAGATCGTCCCGGCCCGCGCGTCCACGCCATTGCCGATCACGGACACCGGAGGCGTCTCCCGGCGCTTCACCCAACAGGAAGTGGAACGCCTGGAGCGAGCGGTGGGCACGGGCGACGACGCGCGACGACATCCACCACGCGTTCGTCGCCCTCGGCTGCGCCGTCATCTGCCGGCGACGACTTCGTACCGCACTTTGTCGGGAGTGAGGGCGGACAACGCGCCCCAGGAGACGGCCTGCTCGATGCGTGAGAACGCACTCATGGCAGTCGGCCCGCGCAGCCTCACATCCGGGATCTCAGCACGTCGACCTCACAGCCCGGCGCGGTCGGGTCGAAGCCATGCTCGACCAACCAGCGAACCCCCAGCAGGCTTCGCAAGGACGACCACGCGCGGATCACGTCGAGGTCGACGTCGGTGCCATAGCCGGCGACGACGTCGCCGAGGTGCTCCTCGTGTCCGAGCGTCAAGGTGGCGAGGTCGAACAGGGCATCACCCTGGCCCGCCTCGGACCAGTCGATGATGCCCGTGATCTCGTCGCCGTCGATGAACACGTGAGCGATCTGCAGGTCGCCGTGCGTGAACACCGGAGTCCACGGCCGGAGCGCGGCCTCAGCGACCTGGCGGTTGCGGGTGACCAGGTCGGCGGGCAGGACGCCGTTCGTCACGAGCCACGCGCACTCGCCGTCGAGATCCGCCGCCAACGCGTCGAGGCTCCGGCCGCCCCGGCCGGACCAGGGCGGCAACGGTGCGTCGTGCAACGTCCGGATGGCGGCACCCGCTGCGGCCCACGCCGCCGGGGACGCGGTCGACGGCTCGCCGAGGCGGCCGAGCGCCGTCCCCGGGACCGCGGCGATCGCGAGCACGGGCGGCTTGCGCCACAGGACCTGCGGGGTCGGGACCGGCGCCAGGGCCATCGCCTCGACCTCGACATCGATGCGCGCCTGATCGGCGTCCACCTTCATGAACACGTCGCCGACGCGCAAGGTCGCGCGCTCGGAATGGGCGACGACGACTTGGACCTCATCCATGGGCGACCAGTATCCCGGATGACCGTCCACGTCGCCGGGATTATTGCGTGCGATTGCGCGGCTGACCGCGTCCCGCCACCCGGCGTCCTCGTGCAGGACACCGACCGCTGACCAGGTCAAGCCCACCACTTTTGTCAGGAGCGCTAAGTCCTGTCTCTTCGGTCGGCGCCGGGTCCGGAGGAGGATTGCGGTGAGCCCCGCCCGGACGGCAGTTCCGGCAGCCCGGACAATGCCTGCAGTCCCTTGAGGAAACCGGCGCGGTCGGCGGCCGGCAGCTGGGTGAGCAGTCGCTCCTCGCCTTCCTGGATCGCGGCCTGCACCGCGTCCCGCAGCCGTCGGCCCTCGGCGGTGAGCGACAGCAGACGTACCCGTCGGTCCTTGGGATCCGGCTGACGGCGGATCAGCTCCCGTGCCTCCAGGTCGTCGAGGACGGCGATGATGCGGGTCTTGTCCGCCCGGATGGCCTCGGCCAGCGCCGCTTGAGTGCGGATCGGTGTCTCGTCGAGGTGCAGCAGTACCGAGTACGCCCACATCGTCAGACCGTGCGCGTCGAGGATCGGCTGCTCGGCCGCCATGAGCGCACGGCCCAGGGGCACGATCATCGCCGCCAGATCGGGACGGGTCGGCCGCCCCCTGGATGTGGTGCCGCTGTCGGCTGCGTTCTCGGCCATGGTCAAGAAAATACCCGTTGACAATTCATGTGCTCACGCAGATCGTAAACGTATGCATACGAATCTCGAAGATGCGCCCACGCCGCACGCCGACTTCGCGCGCCTCCGGCGCCTCAATGCCCGGGCGGTCCGGGACAGCGTGACCCTGATACGCCGGATGACCCCCGGCGACCTCCTCAGGCCAACCCCCTGCTCGGCGTGGACGCTGACCGATCTGCTCGCCCATATGACGGCCCAGCACAACGGGTTCGCGGCGGCAGCGCTCGGGCACGGGCGGGACCTGTCGCACTGGTCGGTCGGACCGCTCGGCGAGGACCCCGTCGCGCGATACCGCGACGCAGCCGAACGCGCCCTCGCCGCCTTCGCGACCGTAGAGAGCCCCGACCGTGAGTTCACCCTCCCCGAATTCCCCCACCCTCAGACGTTCCCCGCCGCCCGCGCGATCGGCTTCCACCTCATCGACTACCTGGTCCACAGCTGGGACGTCGCCCGCACTCTGGGCATCGCGTACGCACCCGGCCCCGAACTCCTGCAGGCCGCACTGCCGATAGCCCGCGCCGTCCCGGACGGCGACTTCCGGCTGGCCCCCGGCAGCGCCTTCCGGCCGGCGCTGGCCGCGGACCACGACACGGGCACACTGGAGAAGATCCTGACGGCTCTCGGCCGTTCGCCGGACTGGCACACCCCCCTCTCCCGCGACAACCACGCCGGTCCGGAGCGAGGGACGGCCGGCCACGACCCCACTCGCTGAGCTCCTTACGGACGCACCGGGCAGGCCTCGGTCCTGGGCTCCGGGAACGAGTCTCTTTGCGGAGTGGGGCGGTTGCGCCCTGTCCCGCCGAGGGCCGTCCGGTCGTCCCACCGCTTGCGACCCCGCTCCGAACGGGGCAGCAGCGGACGGACGAACTCCCGCTCCGTATCGCACAGTTCAGGGCGACGCATCAGCCGGCCATGATCCACCGAACAAGATCACGAGGCGAAAGCCCCTGGTAGGGAAGCTTTCCAGTGAGGCTTCGCCAGCGCTTGCCGGCCGCGTCCGGTTCGACACGAGTGGTCTTCGCCGCCCGTCGTGCCGGTGGAGAGCGGTGGTCTGCTCGAACCTCAGGCAGCCGACTCCCCGTTGGTCGGCAGCGAAACTGAGTAGAGGTGGGGAATCAGCTCCGCATACCTTCGACCGCATGGCTGACGAGGGCTTCAAGCATCCACGGCTCGCCGCGATCTATGACGCGCTCGACCCTGATCGCAGCGATCTCGACGCGTACGTCCGCATGGTGGAGGAGTTCGGGGCACATCGGGTGCTGGACATCGGCTGTGGGACAGGAGTGTTCGCCCTTCTCCTGGCTGATCGCGGGATTGAGGCCGTCGGGGTCGATCCTGCCGGGGAATCCATTGATGTGGCCCGGGGCAAGCCGGGCGGTGAACGGGTGCGCTGGATCTGTGGTGATGCGACAGCACTCCCGCCGCTGCGGGTTGACCTGGCGACCATGACGGCGAACGTTGCTCAGGCGATCGTCGATCCACGGATGTGGCAGGAAACGCTGCGAGGCGCTTACGAAGCACTGCGGCCGGGCGGGCGTCTGCTGTTCGAGACCCGGCAGCCGGCCCGG
This sequence comes from Streptomyces sp. NPDC054786, assembly GCF_053611685.1. Lineage (NCBI taxonomy): Bacteria > Bacillati > Actinomycetota > Actinomycetes > Kitasatosporales > Streptomycetaceae > Streptomyces > Streptomyces sp. NPDC054786. The sequence continues at coordinate 17,678 of NZ_JBSHAW010000011.1, forward strand.
CGTGCCTGGGAAGAGTGGAACCGGGAGGAGTCCTACGGTGTGAGGGAGATCCCGGGCGTCGGCGCGGTCGAGAGCTGGGTGCAGGTGACCGAGGTGAGTTGTGCGCTGGTGACGTTCCGGTGGACCTACGTCTTCGCTGCGGACGGAAAGGTGCTGACGTCAGATTCGACGCTGCGTTTCCGTGAGCGGCAGGAGGTCGAGGCGGACCTGGTCTCGCGGGGGTATGTGGTGGACGACGTTCGTGACGCTCCTGACCGCCCGGGCCGGGAGTTCGTTTTCCTCGCACGGCGCCCGGAGGCCGGCCGGGTGTGAGGCCCCCTCCCGGCGGCGCGCCGGCGGGGACGATGTCGAGACCCTTCGGACCGAGGACGTCCAGGTCGGCCGACGCGGGCCGACCGGGACGCCATGATCAGACGAGGTCGAACCGGTCCAGGTTCATCACCTTGTCCCATGCCGCGACGAAGTCGTTCACGAACTTCTCCTTCGCGTCATCGCTCGCGTAGACCTCCGCGAGCGCGCGCAGCTCGGAGTTCGAGCCGAAGACGAGGTCGGCACGGGTGCCGGTCCACTTGACCTCGCCCGTGGCGGCGTCGCGACCCTCGAAGGTGTTCGCGTCCTCGGACGTCGCCTTCCACGTCGTGCCCAGGTCCAGCAGGTTGACGAAGAAGTCGTTGGTCAGGGACCCCGGGGTGGTGGAGAACACGCCGAGCGACGACTGCTGGTGGTTCGCACCCAGGACGCGCAGACCGCCGACGAGGGCGGTCATCTCGGGGGCGCTCAGGGTGAGCAGGTTCGCCTTGTCGAGCAGCAGGTACTCGGCCGGCAGGCGGTTGCCCTTGCCGAGGTAGTTGCGGAACCCGTCTGCGGCCGGCTCCAGCGCCTCGAAGGACTCGACGTCGGTGTGCTCCTCGGTCGCGTCGACCCGGCCGGGGGCGAAGGGCACCTGAACCTCGACGCCCGCGTCCTTGGCGGCCTTCTCCACGGCCGCCACGCCGCCGAGGACGATGAGGTCGGCCAGGGAGACCTTCTTGGCACCGGAGGCGGCGTTGAATTCCTGCCGCACACCCTCCAGCGAACGCAGCACCAGGGCCAGCTGGTCGGGATCGTTGGCCTCCCAGCCGCGCTGAGGCTCAAGGCGGATACGGGCGCCGTTGGCGCCGCCGCGCTTGTCACTGCCACGGAAGGTCGAGGCCGACGCCCACGCGGTGGTCACGAGTTGGGACACGGTCAGGCCGGAGTCGAGCAGCTTGGCCTTGAGCGCCGCGACATCGGCAGCGTCGATGGCCTCGCCCTCGGCCCCCGGCAGCGGGTCCTGCCACAGCAGGGTCTCCTGCGGGACCTCCGGCCCCAGGTACAGCGACTTCGGGCCCATGTCGCGGTGGGTCAGCTTGTACCAGGCGCGGGCGAAGGCGTCCGCGAACTCCTGCGGGTTCTCGTGGAAGCGGCGGGAGATCGGCTCGTAGACCGGGTCGAAGCGCAGCGCCAGGTCGGTGGTGAGCATCGACGGGGCGATCTTCTTCGAGGAGTCGTGGGCGTGCGGCACCGTGCCCTCGCCCGCGCCGTCCTTCGGCTTCCACTGGTGGGCGCCGGCCGGGCTCTCGGTGAGTTCCCACTCATAGCCGAAGAGGTGGTCGAAGAAGCCGTTGCTCCACTGGGTGGGTGTGCTGGTCCAGGTCACCTCCAGGCCGGAGGTGATGGCGTCGGCGCCCTTGCCGGTGCCGTAGGCGTTCTTCCAGCCCAGGCCCTGCTCCTCGAAGGTGGCGGCCTCGGGGTCGGGGCCGACGTTGTCCGCCGGGCCCGCGCCGTGGGTCTTGCCGAAGGTGTGGCCGCCGGCGATCAGCGCGACGGTCTCCTCGTCGTTCATCGCCATGCGGCGGAACGTCTCACGGATGTCGCGGGCCGCCGCGATCGGGTCCGGGCTGCCGTTCGGACCCTCCGGGTTGACGTAGATGAGGCCCATCTGGACCGCACCGAGGGGGTTCTCCAGCTCCCGGTCGCCGGTGTAGCGCCGGTCGTCGAGCCAGATGTTCTCGGGACCCCAGTAGACGTCCTCCTCCGGCTCCCAGACGTCCTCGCGGCCACCGGCGAAACCGAAGGTCTCGAAGCCCATGGATTCCAGAGCGACGTTGCCCGAGAGGACCAGCAGGTCCGCCCAGGAAAGGCTCTGGCCGTACTTCTTCTTGACCGGCCACAGCAGACGGCGGGCCTTGTCGAGGTTGGCGTTGTCCGGCCAGCTGTTCAGCGGGGCAAAACGCTGCTGGCCTGCACCGGCGCCACCGCGGCCGTCGCTGATGCGGTACGTGCCCGCGCTGTGCCACGCCATCCGGATGAGGAACGGGCCGTAGTGACCGAAGTCGGCCGGCCACCAGTCCTGTGAGGTCGTCAGCGTCTCGGCGATGTCCCGTTTCACTGCCGGAAGGTCGAGGCTCTTGAACGCGTCGGCGTAGTCGAAGTCCTCGTCCAGCGGGTTGGCCACGGCGGGGTTCTTCGCGAGGATCTTCAGGTTGAGCCGTTGCGGCCACCACTGACGGTTGTCGCCCCCCTGGGTCGGGTGGAGGGCGCGCCCATGGGCGACGGGGCAGCCGCCGCTTGCCTCCTCACTCTTCGCATCCGTGACGATCGCGTCGTGGTTGTCAGTCATGGCAATCCTTCCGAACTGTGCGGAACTCGGTGCTCAGGAACTGCGGCCGGTGGAGCAATCGGGGCACAGGCCCCAGTGGACGACCTCGGCCTCGTCGACCGAAAGCCGTGGCGGTAGGACATGGTGGTCGGGCAGAGTGCCACGCCGACCGTGCCGACCGTGCAGTGGACGTCAGCGACGACACCGCACGAGCGGCACACGATGGCGGCGATCGTCGCGAACGCGTCTCCCGGACGGGGCCGGGCTGCTGACCGGGCCGAAGCGGAACGACTCCCGCCGCGACCGCGGGAGCGGAGGGCCTCATGCACGGCATATGTGGCTTGAGGGGAGATATGGCGTACACGATCGCGCACCCCGGAGGCGACCCCTTGACGTCGAGGTGATGACCGCCCAGGCACCGACGCCGCGCGCGTGGACGATGCGCCCGCGGTGGAAGCGGGCAAGCTCCTCCAGCAGGCCCTGGTCCTGGGCCGGCACCGGGCCGCCGGGGCCCGCCTGCTCGCTGTTCCGGTTGTCCGCGACCAGGGCACCGGATTCGGTGGTGAGCGGACCCGTCTCCTGAACCGTCACGGGTTTTTCCCTGCTGTTGTCCTGTCCCTTGGCTGTCGCCGGAACCGATCCTACGATGGACTAAATCCAAGTCAATACAACAACCAGACCCGTACGGATTCATTCATCGGACGATGCACAGTTAGGCTGGTGGGCATGAGTGACCTGCTGGACCGGCTTCGCGGACGTGGCTGGCGGATGACCGCCCAGCGCCGGGTGGTCGCCGAGGTACTCGACGGCGAGCACGTCCACCTCACCGCGGACGAGGTACTCGCGCGCGCCACCGCCCGGCTGCCGGAAATCTCTCGTGCGACCGTCTACAACGCCCTCGGCGAACTCGTTTCGCTCGGCGAGGTGGTCGAGGTGGCCACCGACGGCCGCGCCAAGCGCTATGACCCGAACGCCCACCGCCCCCACCAGCACCTGGTGTGCTCGGGCTGCGATGCCATTCGTGATGTGCACCCCGGCGGCGACCCACTGGCCGATCTGCCCGCCTCCGAACGCTTCGGCTTCACCGTCTCCGAGGTCGAGGTGACCTACCGGGGCCTGTGCCCCGACTGCGCCCGCACGTGAGCCGGCCGCGGCGGGACGCCGGGATCCGTCGACTGCTCGCCGGTGGCCGCGAGTTCCAGGGCACTGCCCGTACCGCCTACCGCCTGGAGTCTCTCGCCGAAGCCAACGGCATGACCCTCTCCGGCACCCGCACCGCCTACGGCCCTCAGGAGCTCGATGAGGTGTCGCCCGGGAGACCGGCCGGAAACCCAACGGGAAACCCAACCCAACCGGAAACCCAACCGGCGCACCGCAGACGCAGCCGCCGAAGAGGCGTGGGCCATCGACCACGCCGTCACTGAGAGACCGGGAGTGGGACGACACAGCGCAGTTGAGGCATCTGCAGAGCGCTGACCTGTGCTGTCCCGCGGTTGCAGCGCGACGGCCGGCCGCCCTGCCGTGCAGTTCGGCGCCGGTGCCAGGCCGCTCGCCATCACAGGCGCCGGCACGAATGCGCTGACGTACTCACCACCACAAGGGCCGACTCCCCATGGCCAGCGGCCCGGCCCGATCCCGTACGGGCCGCCTGCAGGTCACGGCGGCCCGGCCCCCTACGGGCCGCCTGACACTGGTCCGTTCTTCCACGGTCAGCAGCTTGCGTACGCGCCTTCGCCGGTCCAGCGGTCCGGCGTCCCGATGTTCACGCCGACGGGGCCCGCGCGACGTCCGTGGCTCCGGCCGCTTGTCGCGCTCGGCGCCGTGATCGTGGTCCTGGCAGGGTTTTGGGTATTGAGCATGGTGACCAACGACGGTAAGCCCCCGGAGAGAGACGCCCGCGACGCGGTCGCCGGCGACTGTCTGGAAAACCGCGGCACACACGCGGACCCAGCCCTCTCCTCTTCACCATCGCCTGCAGTGAAACCAAAGCCGACTACAAGGTCATGTTCAGCGCCACCCGCCAAGGAAAATGCCCACCGGAATTCGACGAGTACACCGAGCGAGGCAGCCGGCTTGGCGATACCACGCTGTGTCTGACCCCAGTGCATCGCTAAGGGCTGTCCCGCAACTGCCGGGGCGGGTTTCGCCTTCGGGAACAGTCACCCGCCACGGGAAAATCTCCGCGGTCGGTCAGTTGCGGTGTGGCTGCGAGTGATCGCTCATGGCTCGGTAGCTTGGCCGCGTCGGGTGGCGAGCGAGCCGGAACGGCGCTGACGGTTCGGGGGTCAGTGGCGTCCTGCTCGGGTCAGGGCGTCCTGGGCCTGGGTGGCCATGGCGGAGACCAGGTCCTCCGCAGAGGGCAGGTCGGCGATGAGGTCGACGGCCTCGCCCGCCCAGACCGGCAGCGGCGGCACGGTGCCTCGTGCCACGTCGTCCTGGTACGCCTGACGGGCCTGGGGGTCGGCGGCGAGCTCGGTCTCCCGGCCGCGCCAGCGGTCGAGGTACGGGTGGCCGAGTGTGCGAGCGGGGTACTTCGACGGCCATCGGGAGCCGCGCGCGATGTCCAGCACCGTGCTGCGCTCGGTGTCCTGCCCCCGCCCCTCGAGAATCGCCTTGGTGATCGAGGGACCGACCTGGGCCTCGGTGGTGGCCTGGAAGCGGGTGCCGATGAGCGCTCCGGCAGCGCCCAGCACGAGAGCCGCCGCCACTCCGCGTCCATCGGCGATCCCGCCCGCTGCCAGCACCGGCACCGGAGCTACGAGATCCACCACCGCGGGCACGAACGGCATAGTGGACCGCCCGCGCACGGCTCCGTGCCCACCGCTCTCGGTTCCCTGCGCCACGATCACATCGGCGCCCAGGTCCACGGCCTGCTTGGCCTCCTCCAGATCGGTGACTTGGAGGATCAACAGAGCCCCTGCCCGGCGGACATGCTCCGTATATGGGCTCGGATCGCCGAAGGACAGCATCACGGCGCTGGGGCCGTAGCTCAACGCCAGCTCCACCGCGGCGAGATCGATCCCCCAGGTCAGGAATCCGACACCCCACGGTCCTTCAGTACTCGCGACGATCGGCACCTCACGTGCCAGCCACTCCGGATCCCCGTACGCGCCGCCCAGGATCCCGAACCCTCCACCGCGGGAGACAGCTGCGGCCAGCGCCCCACCGGCCGACCCACCCATGGGCGCGAGCGCGATCGGGTACCGCACGCCGAGCATCTCCGTGAACGCCGTCGACCACGTCATGCTCGCATCATGCCGTTTTCTTCGACCAGCAGGATCACAAACGCAGCAACTGGCCTCCGCGGCAGCTCGAAGTTCGGGAGTCAGCCGCCGCACCACGCGTAGCTCAAGAACGTGGTCCTGAAGTCCGCCAGCCTTGCGCCGTAGATGGAGAGGGATCGTTCGCACGCCCGAGCAAGGGCGACACTTCAAGCGGTCTGGTGCCCTCGACGACATGTGGCGCGGTCAGCGGCGAGCGGCCAGGGGCCTTGGTGAGACGCGACGGCAGATGGCACGCTCATGCGGTGACAGGTGTGGTCACGGCATCGGAGCCCATGTTTCGCACACAGGTGCCGGGCGGCGGCGGGATCATGGGGGACGACGTGCCCGAATCCGTCGGGCCGCGGCGGGCCGCCTTGCGAGACAGGTCCCCGACGAGCTCGATCCGCCTGCCCGGACAGTGACCTACAAGAGCCTGGCATTTGCTGGCCTGGTCAGGCTGATGTGAGTCACCTGGCAAGGACACCGTGAGTGCGGTTCGCTATGAGGATGCCGTGCTGGTCGCGGTCGTCAACGCGTGGCCGTGACCAGTGCGAGACACGGCTTAGACCAGCCACTTCCCGTCGCGCATCAGAGTCCTTGCGGCCATCTCGGGAACTGTTCCCCATGCTTGCAGCACCTGCGGGGTGACCTGGAAAAAGACGTACGACGGGTGGTCCTCGCGAGGGTCCCAGCCATCCTTGGCGGCGAAGGCGTCGCCCACCTCTGCCGGAAGCTCCTCGCGGGGCACCATGCGCGCGGTGCCGTGGATAAGGACCACATCCCGGGTATGGCCGAAGCAGAGCCGGGCTCGCCCTGAGGCACACAGATTGCGCCCGGTCGGGTTGGTATCGCGGGTGGACAGCCACACCACATCGCCATCCCACCAGAAGGCAAGCGGAACGAGGCACGGTTCGCCGGTGGCGTCGGCCGTGGCGACCCAGACGTCGTTGTCCCGCACGAGCCGTTCCAGCGCCTCGTGCTTGCGCTGCTCCGGGCTGCGGGGTCCGCAGGGATGAGAGTCAACTGTCGTCATGTGGGGAGGCTATGGCGTGCAGCGCTCAGTCGCATCCGGCGGCGGAACTAGGCCGTAAGGCGGAGGACCGTCCGAGCGGAAGAGCCGCCCGACAGTCGACGTGGACGCGCTGCGCACTGGCTCTTGTGGTGTCCGGGCCGTTCGCGGCTCGTCAGTGCGGTTCCGCGGAAGGGGCGTTACAGCGCAGACGCCGGGAAGGTGCCGGTGGCGGTCGGCGGGGGGGCGGGCAGGGCGTCCACGGTCCGTGCGAACACTGGCAGTTGGCACGTTGCGCCGTGCACCTCAAATCTCACTCGGATCACTCCACGCTCGCCCTGCGTTGCGTACGCTCGAACTACCGAACGCTACGAACGGAGGACCGATGAAAACCACACTCAGCCGTCTGGCCTCCCGCACCGCATCATTCCTGCTGCGCGGACGTCGGCCCCGGTACGACCACGCTGAATCCCACCGAGCCGCCCGGCCCGACCAATACGCAGGCGTCATCAACCACTACCGGCCCAATACCCCCAAAGCGGGCGGGCTCCTGTGACCACACGCCCGCAGTAGCGTTCAGGGCGCCACCCATCTGTGAGCCTCCCGCAGCTGCGCTGTCGGCATACCGTGAATCTGGGCCGTCCCTGCCCGCCCCGACGCCTGCGTCAGAGAATCGGCACGGCGCCGGTGCCAGTGGCGGATGCCCGGGGGCGGGCCGGCACCGAGTCCGGGGTCACGCTGGGAAACTTCTCCCGGCGCAGCAAGACCTCGTTCACGGCGGAGAGCTATCTGCCAGGGCAGGAGCGCCCGCAGCTGTTTCGGGCGACCTGTGAAAGAGGGCCTTGTCCCGACAGGGGTGTTTGAGAAGTGGGCGGTTGGCCGGCACTTGGGACTTCGTCGTGCTGACCTGGGGCAGCCCTGACAAGATGACTCAATGTTCGATTTCGGCATCGACGGATACCAGCCGGTGTGGTTGCACGGCCGTGGAGAGGTTGTGCGGGAGCACGGGCACCGCCTGCGTGGCCTTGCCGGCCGCACTCTCACAAGAGTCTGGTTGCTCTGGGACTTGAAGGATGACGAGTGGTTCTGTGACTGTCCCGTGCTGTTCGACTTCGATGGCGAGCAGGTCGAGGTCAACCATCACAAGTTCGACGATCTCTCCCTTACGTGGAACACGATCGACATCGGTCGTCCGGTCCGGTGGTCAGGCTTCGACCTGCAATGGCGCCCTGAGCCTCTTCCCGAGCTGGGTGCTCTGCGGGGCATGTCCCTCAAGGGGGTCGAACTGCTCGAGTGGACCGGCCGGGATGTGGCTCAAGGGAACGTTGACGTGAGCTTCGTCTTCGAGGCGAACCGGGCAACCGTCTTCAATGCCCTCGATGAGAACGGGCTGAGCTTCGGTCCTCCTGGTCCGCGTCAGCGGGCCTACGCACTCGACTGAGTCACTCGGAGTTCAGGCATACCGCCGGTTCGGGATGGTTTCGCGTGTGACCCTGCGGCTGATGAGATCGATCACCGCCAGGTTGGTCTTGGCTTCGGAGCGGTGGGGTGGGGGACTCGTCGTCACGGGCAAAGCCAAGTCACCGAGACAAACGATGAGTTGAGGGCCGGGGATGTCGTATGGACGTCGATGCCGCCGTGTTCGATGTTTTCGGGACGATGACCGACTGGCGCTCCAGCGTGGCCGACGAGCTGGCCGATATCGGCGGCCGGGCCGGACTGGATGCTGACTGGCCCACTGTCACCGACGCCGCTACCGCCCGGTGCTGGAGCGCGTCTTGGGCGGAGAGCTGCCTGGGCGGCCCCTGGACGATATGCACCGGCTCACGCTCGATGACGTCCTGGCCGAGCACGGGCTCGACGACCTCGGCGATGCCGAACGGGACACGCTCGTGCAGGCCTGGCACCGTCCGCGCCCCTGGCCCGACGCCGCCAGGCTGCCCGCCTGACGCGCAGGGCGTCACTGAGCAGCGGGTGCAGTACATCGCTGCCGAAGGCTTGCAGGAGATCTGCTTCAAAGACCGTGACCGCCGCGCCGATGGGCGCCTGGTGGAGTTCACCGGCATCGTCTTCGTCGAACTCGGCTGCTGGACCGTCCAGTCATGTGAGGGTCTGGGTCCGTCATGGTCCGGATGCTCGTACGCGTCGCCGTGGGGCGGGCGATATGCGGACTCACCCAACGACGCTGCACCTGAGCCCGGGGTGCGAAGCACCTTGAGGGCCAGGACCGGGCGGACGGAAGCCGGTGGGACCGCTGCTGCATCTCATGGCTCACCCGGAACGTGGAAGTCCGATTTTTCAGGGCACATCCGCCTTGTTGGCTTGATTTCGTCTGGGTAGTCTGGCCGATGATCAACTCGGCTACCTGCAGGAAAAGGATGTTTTCCATGCGCAAGCGCACTCGGGCCGGCGTCATATTCGCCACCTCCCTCCTCTCCGTCGCGGGCTTGGCGGCTCCGGCTTCGGCCGATGGGCCGGCCGGTGCGGCCCGCAACGCGGGGCCTTCCTGCACCTCGCTGTCCAACGGCTCGTTCTGTGTGGGCATCATCGACGGCGGCCACACCGTGAATCTCGTGTACGGGAAGACCGGCGGCTCCGCGGTGACCGTGAAGTTCGGTTACCGGAAGGGCAACGCGAAGCACTTCAGCAACGCGTTCACGGTCAAGAAGGGTGACACGAAGACGTACAAGTTCAAGAACCAGAACCTGGGCTGCAGCACCATCTACGGTGTCCTGGCGGTAGAGGGCCAGGGCGACTTCGAGACGCCGGGTGTGCACAACACCGGCTGCTGACCGTCATCCGCGCGCCCGGCGTCCACGGCGCCGGGCGGCGTGCGGTGAACGGTTCGGCAAACACACAGTCCGGCCTGCGTCCGGCGAAGTCGCCGGGCCGTGCTCATCGACCGGTCGCTCGGTGATGGGGGCGCGGAAGGTTTCCGGATCGCCGATGACTCCTTCCGCAGGGTCTCGCTGCTGGTGCAGGTCGTAGTGGCGAGTGCCAATGGCATCAGGGTCGGTCACCTTGTTGCCGGGGACGGTACGGGAGGCGTTCGTCACCGTTGCCGTGTGGATCCCTCGGGGCGTAACTCGGCGTGCAGGGCGTGTGCCCGGTTGTGCAAGCAGGCCATGGCCAGACCCGCATTGGCCTGGAGCGGTGCGGCGGCCGTGGAGGGCGTGCCGGTAGTCACCGGTAGTCAGCAGCAGTGTCCCCGCCCGCCACGGGCGCGCATCTGCGGCAGTGCCTGTCCCACGGCTGTCACTGCGAAGGATGCTGTTTGCGCCTGCGTCGCCGGCTGGGTCTCCGCGAAGCTCCGCTGACTGCTGACCGTGCTGAGGTCAAGTTCCTGGGCACGGTCGGCGCGGGCTGCAGGGTGCGCGGCGGTGACGTTCACGCCGGCGCCGTGGCCGCCGCAGGGCAGGTTCTGCACACGCCCCGTCCCGGCGGCGCCGTGTGCGACGCCGCCGGGCGCCGGATGGCCGTGTTGTCCGAGTAACTCGTCCTCGGTGACGCCGGCCTGGACGGGCGGGCCGTGCGGGAGGCGTGTCCTTCCGTTGGTCTGGGGGCGCTGCGTACCGGTGTGGAGCCGCTGAAGGTTGATCACCGTCGGCCCGTGGTGGGCACCCTGGCCGTCTACGGCCGGCTGAATCCCTCACCGAGTGTCAACCACGGGTTGACACTCGCTCGGCTGTCAACCTAGGGTTGCCTCATGGTGGAACCGACTCAGATGAACAATCCCGTCCGTCTCGATGACCTCATCGAGGCGATCAAGAAGGTGCACGGCGGCGCCCTCGAACAGCTCCAGAGCGCTGTCGTCGCCGCTGACCATCTCGGTGAAGTGGCCGATCACCTCATCGGCCACTTCGTCGATCAGGCTCGCCGTTCTGGTGCTTCGTGGAGCGAGATCGGCAGGTCCATGGGTGTGACGCGGCAGGCTGCCCAGAAGCGGTTCGTGACGAAGGACGAGCCGGCGTCTGACATGAACCAGGATTTCGGCAGGTTCACCCCCCGGGCCAGGAGTGTCGTCGTCGCGTCCCAGAACAAGGCCCGTGAAGGGGGTCACACGCAGATCGGTACGGGGCATCTCGTGCTCGGGCTGCTCGATGACCCGGAAGGGCTGGCCGCACAGGTGCTCGTCGCCCAGGGCGTAGAGCTGGCGACGGTCGCAGAGGCTGTGGCCGGGGCGCTGCCGGAGCCCTCCGGTGAGGCCGTGCCCGACCTCGTGCCCTTCGACCCCCGCGCGAAGAAGGTCCTCGAGCTCACCTTCCGCGAGGCGCTGCGGCTGGGCCACAACTACGTCGGCACGGAGCACCTGTTGCTGGCGCTGCTGGAGCAGGAGAACGGCGAGGGCGTGCTCAGTGGGCTCGGCCTCGACAAGGCGAACACCGAGGAGCATGTGGTGGCCGCCTTGAGGGCGATCCGGGAGAAGCTCCAGGAGTAGCAGTGGCGCACCGGCCCGCCCGTGTCCGGCGCGGCCCGCCCGTGTCTGGCGGGCGGGCCCTCACAGCAGCGAGGCCACGGTGTACGCGCCGATGGTGCTGCCCGGTTGCCGCTGAGCACGCGGTTCAGTGCCTGCGCCGGCAGCGACGGTGCGGCGCTCCTGGACGGCCTTGTCGATGAAGGCCACGGGATCGGGGTGCTGTCCTGGTCACGCACACGAGTGCGTGATGCTGCAGCCGTTCGGTGGCAGTGGGACGCTGAGGCACGAGTTGTGCGCCGGCTGGCCCTCGCTGCCGTTGCCCTGTACGTCGACCGCACCGGCCTCGGTGAGCGGATGGCATGTGAGGAGGTCCGGGCGCCGCGCCCTGGCCGGCTTCCGCAGCGACGGGGGCGCGGTGGGCGGATGTTGCTCTGAGCGGGAATGGGCTGCACCGCCTGTGGCGGGTTCACGTGCCGGATGTGGTGGTGTCAGCCGTTCATGGCTGCCCAGAACTCCTCGAAGGACATCTGGCGGTCGCCGTTGGTGTCGAGGGAGTCGATCAGTTCCTGGGCCTGCGCTTGGGTGATCTGTGAGCCCTCCAACTCCGCCACGGCCTTGCGGTATTCGTCGGCGGTGACCAGGCCGTCCCCGTCGATGTCGTAGCGCTCGAAGACCTTCCGCGCCGCTGTTTCCATGATGTCTGTCATGTGTCCGCCCTTGTGTGTTCTTTGCTGACGGGCCCAGGCTATCCGTCCGCCCGGAGCGACGCGGGCACTGCCCCACCCACCTGGCCGGTCGTTGCGGACCGGGCTCCTTCCAAGGCTCATGACTCCACCGACCGCGGGCACGGGGCGGCGTGGCCGTCGCCACCGGCCTGACGCGTCAGAACCCCGGTATGGCGGTCGATGTGCCTCGTGCATCAGGAGATCCGGCTGCCCGCGCCCGTCATCGTCTCTTCGCCGCTTCGCCGCTGCCGCGCTCCACCGACGACGACTCGATGACCTGCGACGCAACGTTCCTCGGAGCAGTGACCGACTGTCCGCGGCACCAGGTGGCGCCCTGGGCGTGGTGCCGGTACTCCTTCCCTTTGGTGGGGGTGAGGAACGCAGGTCGGCATCGACCCAGACACGGTGCGTGAACTCCAGGCAGCCTCGTCCTGGCCACGCTCAGTCAGCAAAGAGATTCTTGGGTGGGCGCCGCAGGACACTCCGCCCTTCGGTGGGAAGTGACCGACGGCCCGGCCTGCAGCAGGCGCGTTGGGACGGGCGTGGTCAGTTGGCCATGGCGAAGACGGCTATGAAGAAAACCATGGGGAGCAGCACGATGGCGCTGAGGCCCAGGCCGTGGACGTAGCGCAATCCCTGTCGATTCCCTTCCTCGGGTGACGTCGGCCTGGAGCCCGCCTGGCGTCCTGATCTGCCTCTCCGCAGTGGATCGTCTCGTCCGCCGTGAGGCGCTGCGTCCGGTGTACGAGGCGCGATCGTGGCGCGTATCGGCGCCCGCCTGCTCGGCGGCGCCGTGGGGTCGAGTGTGCGCTGCTGCCCGTCTCCTGGCACCTGCCCCCATAGGCGCAACCGCTCGCCCGGCTGGCAGCCGACCACCTGCGACGCGAGCACGCAGTGCGGGAACCGCGGCCGGACTCTCCCGCGCTGCTCTCCCACCAGCTGGCAGCGCTGCTCCTGCGCGTGCCGCCGGCCGAGACCCCCACCCCCACCCCCACCGCCGGAGGGCGTGATCGGGATGTCTTCCACCGCTACCGGGCTGCGGTCGAGGAGCACTTCACCGAGTGGCACCAAGTCGCCGACTACGCCCGGGTGATGGGCTACGACCGGCGAACGCTGACCCGGGCTGCCCGCGCCGCCACTGGCGTGGGCGCCAAGGAATTCCTGGACCAGCGAATCCTGCTGGAGGCCAAGCGGCTCCTCGCCCACACCGACCTGCCGGTGAGCAGGTGCGCGCAGCGCCTGGGCTTCCTGGACGCCGCGAACTTCACCACCTTCTTCCAGCGTGGCACGGGACAGTCACCGAGCACTTGGCGCACCGCCGATGCCCGCGCCACCCACCCCTCTTGACCCGCCGGACGCGGCCGCGTCGTTCGCGACGAAGCAGCGCCGCAAACCGCTCGCCGAGAGTCTTCCCATGACCTCGGCGCGCGGGTTGACGCACATGGCCACCCTGGAATCCGCGAACTCGCGCGCTCTGCGCAGGCCGGGGATGAAGGAGCCGAGGCCGACACGCTGGAAGCGCCCGCACCCGCTCGGCACCCGCCCCGCACCCGCCCCGGTACCCGCCCCGCGCACGGTCTGGTCGCCGCCCACTTCCGCCACTACGAGGCCCGCTCCGGGATGCCGCTGCTGCACGATCACCTCCTGCTGTCGGTCAAAGCCCTGCGCCCGGACGGCACTTGGCCTCGGTGCTCACAGAGACCCTGTACGAGAACGTTGTGGCCGCATCGACGCTGGACAACGAAATCGTGATGGCTGAGGCGTGTGAGGCTGTGGGGCTGACCTCCGAGCCGCGGACCGTCACGGCCGGTCGCCGACCGGTGAGGGAGGTCGCCGGTGTGCCGTACGAGCTGATCGGCTGGACCGCGCGGCGCGGTGAGCGGATCGCCGCCTGCCTCACGGAGCTGGAGCACGAGTACGTCACCGCCACGGACGACGACGGCAAGCCCGCTTCGGACGGCAAGCCCGCTTCCTGCCCGAGGTCTCCGAGCGGGCCCACGCCGAGCTGAACCGGGTCGCTGCCCGCAAGCCCCGCCCGCCCAAGCAGCAGGCCCATCCGCTCGCGCAACTGCGCGCCTGGTGGAGGGCGAGCGCGATCCTCACCCCCGGGGTGGCCGTCGATGTCATCGACTCGCTCCTCGAGTACGCCCGCGCCGCAGCCCGAGCGATCCGGGCCCAGGTCGCCAAGGTCGTGGACATCGCGCTGGCGCCGTCGACGTCACCGCGATGATGTTCGTGTGAACGGCGGTGGCCGGTCCACCGCCGGCACCTGCTCGCCGAAGCCCGCCGCCACCTCGCCCTCGTCCTGCGCGATCGCACCCGCGAGCCCGGCCTGACCAGCAGATCGTGGACGCCGCGCTCGCCGCGCACTGCCTGGACATCAGCGAACCGAAGACGCCACACGGCCGGATACCGGCCTACCGCCTCTACACCGCCCGATGGGCCTGCCGGCCTCGCACCCGCCCGGCACCCGCCGGCCGCGCGCACCGCCCCCGGACCGGCAACCGGGGGAGCGGGAGGTACCCCGCGTCCCGCTGCGCCACGACCGTGCCGTCCTTGCCAGCGCGGTGGTGCGCGAGAAGCTGCGCACCACGACCGCCGTGCGAAACCGGGGGTCCGACGCCGCCGCGCACCAACAGGCCGCGCTGCCCGAGCAGATGCTCGCGCGCCAAGACCCCGACCTCGACCCCGGCCCCGGCCCCAGCGCCGACCCCCGACCCTGACCCCAGCCCGGCCCCGACCCCGGCTGCCCGGAGCCGGGGACACCGCCCCGACCGGCGATCGACCTGACGGCGCTGCGGGCCCTCAAGCAGTCACGCACCGACGTGGATGTGGAGGCCCTCGATCTCACCAACAAGCGGCTGCGCAACTCACGGCCGCCTTCACTAAGGCGGTCGACCGGACCCACGCGACCATGAACCGCTACGCCGACCGAAGGACAGCGGCGCACCGCACCCGGTACGCGAGAACAACCAGCAGGCGCACCGCCCCGAGCATCCCGGCCCGCACCACGGCGAGAAGCCGGCCGCTGAGTGCACGACATCGCCGGTGACGAAGCAGCGAATCCGCCCGGGTGCGCACCACTCCCGGCCGTACGCACCACCGGTGCGCACCACGTGCGCGCGGCGGTGCGGCTACCGGTGCGCACCGTGGAAGGACGCTGCCAGCACCAGGTGCTCGTCCCGCATCGTCTCCAAGGTGTCGGCGGTGTCCTCATCGCCGGGGACCGGGACGACGTTCACGGTGAACCGGATGATGCTGCGGACATGCGGCCGGCGCTCCGGCCGGCCCTGGCTATTCCGCCGGGCGAATCCAGGTCCGGGCGAGTTCCGCGACCCAGGTGGTCGCCGCGTCGGGAGCGGGCGGCGGTGCGCCGACGACGACGAGTTCGGTGACGCCCGCCGCACCGAGAGCGGGGAGGTGCTCCGGGATGCCGTCGCTCAGCGCGACGGCGACCGTGAGCTCGTCAACAGCGCGACCGTGGCGGGCGCACTCATCGGCGAGAACTGCGAGGCGCGCCGGGACGTCGGCCGCCGGGACGTTGAAGCCGTACCAGCCGTCGGCGAGCGTGGCCGCGCGGCGCAAGGCGGCGTTGCTGTTGCCGCCGACCACGACCGGGAGCCGCCCGCCGCGCAGCGGCTTCGGGTTGACCCGGATCGCGTCGAAGCGGGTGAACTCCCCTGCGAAGGACGCCGGGTCCTCGGCCCAGAGGGCGCGCATCGCGGCGAGGTACTCTTCGGCGCGCCGCCCGCGGTCGGCGAAGGGAACTCCGAGCGCTGCGAATTCCTCGGCCGACCAGCCGACCCCGACCCCGAGGCTGAACCGCCCGGCGCAGAGCACGTCGAGTGTGGCGGCCTGTTTGGCGACCAGGACCGGGTTGTGCTCAGGCAGCAGGAGCACACCGGAGGCGAGCTCGATCCGGCTGGTGACCGCCGCCGCGAAGGCTAGGGCAAGCAACGGGTCCAGCCAGTCCGCGTCCGCGGGCACGGCGATCCGGCCGTCCGCGGAGTAGGGGTAGCGCGAGGCGGGCGCGTCCACGAGCACCACGTGCTCGCCGCACCAGAGCCTCGCGAAGCCGTGCGTCTCCGCGGCTGTGGCCACCGCACGGATCACCTCGGGACGGGCACCGTCACCGATACCGAGCGCATGCAACCCCACTCGCATACTCCACCTCCACGCGTCACCTTAAGTGCGAAGCGCGGACACGCCCGGGTGACACGGCACGCTGCCCAAGAGGGCGCAGGGCGAGGCCGCCGGCCTATCGGCGGGAGCCGGCCTGCTTGTTGGCGCCGGCCCGAGGATTGCTCAGCAGGCCTGGATCGCCGGGTCGGTTCTGCCCTCCCGCGACAGCCGTTCCTGTGCTGTGAGAATCTCGGCCACCGGGCCTCCCCACGCCGCCCCGCCCGGTGTGTCCGGCTCGAGCAGAGCGAGCCCGCAGCTGAGCACAGCGGTGACCCGATCAGGACACACCCTCTGCCGTCCGTCACGTCCATCGCATGGCGATGGCGGAGAGTTGCTCCACGCGCTCCGGGGTGCGGGTGGCTGCTCGGGAGCGTTGGTTGCTGACCCAGGCTCCGAGTCGGAGGTTGTGTTCTTCCTGGTTTTTGCCGTGTGCAGTCGGCAGACGGCACAGCCACCGGGCCTGTTCCAGCTCCTGCCATGGTGCTGATCCGAGCCCCATACGCAGCCCCTTGAGCAGGCCCGTGGGCATCCAGAGTCTCCCCGGACTGTTGGCGCGCAGGGCGCACTGCACGGCCCCAGCAAGCGGGCGGACGCGGTAGTGGGTGGCGGGAGAGCAGCTGCGAGGTGGCTGAGCATCTCCCGGACCCGCACTGCGGACCCAGGTTCCCGAGGTTCTCTCCTTCTCCGGCGCCGCCTTGGCAGACGAGGCAGGGGAGGGGATGTCGTCAGCGCCGACTCCGGGACGATGGCGCTGTGCGCGGTGGCGTGTGCGCAGGCGGTGCAGGCGTCGGTCAGGCGCCACAGGCGTCCCCCGCGTTCGCAGGTGAGCACCAGCCTGATGGGGCCTGAGCAGCCGCGGTGGCGCGCGGATGCCACGGGCAGCCGCGCGCGTGGCACTGGCACGTGCGCAGATGCGCCGGCAGAGCATCACGGCGGGCGTGGACGGCCAGGTGCGCCACCACTGTCGGCCGTGCTGCTGCCGCCGCTGCCAGAGGCAGGGGACTGCCGGATGTGGGGCACTGAGAGCAGGCCATCAGGTGCCGCCGTGCCGCCGTGCCGCCGTGCCGCCGTGCTGCGGTCGCAGCTCGACCGTCCAGGTGCGGCGCACGGTCGGTTCGGTCGCGCACAGCCTCATGACCGTAGGCCTTTCTTTCTCGTCCGCGTCGACGGCGGAGTCATCGACGCGGTGGTGGGAGAGGGGCGGGCGGAACGTTAGTGCAGACCTCTGCCCTCTTTCGCGTGGCCGTCACCTGCGGAAATAGGGCAGAGGTCTGCACTGACAGGGCAGGGGTCTGCACCTTCGGATAAGAAGGTGACGATCTTCCCGCCCGACCCGAACCTCACCGCCCTGCGCCTGGAGCTGGGACGGCTGCGGGGCGAGCGCGGATGGCCCTACGACGAACTCGCCCGCCGCAGTGGCCTGGCCAGACGCACCCTCATCGAGATCGAGCAGGGCCGCACCATCGGCAGCCTCAAGACCTGGCACGCCCTCGCCCACGCCCTCGACGTCTCCATCGAGCACCTCTTCGGCGCCCTCTGCAAGGGCCACACGCCACCAGCCGACGCCGCCGAATAGCCTTCCTGCCCCGCCCCGGGCAGTTCGCCCGATCCGGGCCTCGACCGCGAACGCACAGAGGCGAATCGAATGTATTCGCGCCGCAAGTGAGCCATCCGTGGGATGGGGACGGCATGGGCACCGCGATTCCGGTGCGCCGACTGTCACTTTCACGGCCATGCGCTCCACCGCCTTGCCAGCCCGCCGATGGGACGGCAGCCCCACCCGCCCGCACCACCGCCCACGTGCCCTGAGCGTCGCTACGGTCAGCCCCAGCCGTCTGCTGTGTGCGCCTCAGCCGGCACGCTGCCGCGACAGCGGCAACCGCATCGACTGGTACACCCGCACCAACCAACACCCCATCAGCCTCCATCCGCACGAGATGACCGCAGCCGCCGTTCCCGCCCGATGCCGCTGGCACGTCAGCTCCGGCCTCGCCCACCCCGCAGGACGGCACACCCTGGTGCCGCGTCCCCCACACCACCCTCTGCCCGCACACCCCGTCACCGCGCCACTCACCGCACAGCTCGCCGAACTGCGCCGCCACCTCGCACTGCGCACCCGACGCCTGCTCGACACCGGCGCCTTCACACCACACCCCACCGAACCCGCACCAGCCCCACCCACCACGCCGTGCCAGCCCGCCCGACCCGTGGTGCAACTTCTGTACTGCCGCTACCTCGCACAGCGCCCCCTCGACGACATCCCGTGCGTTGCACAGACCCACCCACGCCACCGCTGCACCCACCCCGTCCTCGCCCCGGACGCACCGACGGGAACCTGGACACTCCTGTCGGCCACGCACTCCCACGGCCAACTCACCTTTCCCGTATTCGAGATGGCCGTCTACGACCTGGGCCAACTGCCCTACACAGAGCAACTGCGCTGGCGCACTCAACGCTGCCCCCTCCACGCAGCCACCTCACAAGCCGCCGACCTCGCGCTCGCCGAGTGGGAGGTCTTCGACCCACTGATGCATCACTCGCACATGCACCCCCGCCTGCCCACCGCCATCCGCCACCGCGGACGCAGCAAGTGACACCCGCGGCTCAGCCCACCGCCACCCCCCCCGTCCCGCGCACCACAACCGCGAACCGGCCATCTATCAATGGCGCGGCGCCAAAGACGTCATGACCGGCTTCGGCGGCACCGACCTGGCCCTGTCGAAGTCCTTCCGCTTCGGCCCGCTCCTCGCCCACGAAGCCAACCGCTGGCTCGCCATCGCCGGCGCACCGATCCGCCTGCAAGGCAGTGAAGCGATCCCCACCGAACTCGGCTTGGTCTCCTGCCCGGACGCCGTCTTGTGCCGCACGAACGTCGGCGCCATCACCGAAGTCGTCCAACTCCGCGCTACCGGACGCCGCGTAGCCCTCGTCGGGGGAGGTGACAGCTTGCGCGCCCTGGCCTTGGCCGCCCGCGACCTGAAGGAAGGCCGCCGAACCAGTCACCCCGAACTCGTGCTGTTCACCTCCTGGGGCGACTTGCAGGACTACGCCTCCTACGACCCAGCAGGCCGCGACCTGCAGCCGCTGATAGATCTCGTTAGAAAGCACGGCACGGACGCCATCCTCGCTGCCGTCAGCCAGCTCACTGATGAAGACCAGGCGCACGTGACCGTCTCGACCGCGCACAAAGCGAAAGGCCGCGAATGGCCCAGCGTGCGGATCGCCGACGACTTTCCCCCACCTCGGGACAGCGGCGAGCAAGACGATTCCGGCCGTCCCATTCCTGGCCCGATCGATGACGCCGAAGCCCGTCTTGCCTACGTCGCCGTGACCCGCACCTGGACCCGACTCGACATCGGAGGCCTCGCTTGGGTCGAACAACACCCTGGTGGCAGTCTCTATGCCACCCCGTCCAGACTCCTGACGTATGGCGCGGACGTTGCAAAGCGCACTTGCATCAACGGTTGACCAGGTCCTACAGGCCCCTCAGGAGAACACACTGCGTGCCTTGAGGAAGGAAATGATCGGCCGAACCACTGCAGAATCCCCCGGGACTTTGTGTGTGCCGTTCGGCTGCAATGAAGAGAGACGTGCTGGACGGGGGTCGGCTGATGAGACGGGCTGTAGCCCGCAGACTGCGGGCAACCAACCAGGCAGTGGGGAAGGGCTGGCGGCGCCGGCGGGCACCAGCCTTTCCCGTTTCACCTGCCAGATCAGAAAAGCTGGCTGAGTGGTCCTCGGGTTGGCCCACGTTGAATTACTCCAGATTATGCCATTCGTGAGTGCAGGCTCCCCGGCACTCTGTTTCTCTGCGGCGCGTGTCTGCCACGGAGAAAGTGGAAATGAGGACGCGAAAAGCCTTCGTATACTCCGCGGCTGGAAGATTGATGATCGTCGCCATCCGATCGAGGATTGGTTCCCGGACGATCAGCACCGCAGGGGTCATCGTGGGCTTCACGCCGGATTTGGCAACGCCTTCCCGGCCGTCCTGCGTTGTGATGTGGGCCTGCATGGCGTAGCAGCCGATTTCACGCAGCACTTCTTTTTTATCGGCCTCCTCTAGCGAGGTGAACCACTTTACGCCCTCCTCCAAGGAGAGGAGTCCTTGAGCCATTTCATTGATGATTCGTTCTGAGGGGGTCATCGAGTTATCTTTTTCCAGGTCGATCTCACCCTGAGCATCCAGCCGAGGCTCTACGTCCGAGGTGACGTAACTGGCGAAGTTGAGTGCCGCGCAACCGATGATCCCGGGAGGGGATTTCCCTGCGGCTGCACGGCCATTCTTGGACCTTGTAGCTCATCTCTGTTGCCAGGGTAGGTGTACTCGCCTTGAAAGAATAGGACTTTCCTGGATATTACTCAGTGGTCAGCCTCCAAGCCTTTTCCAACTTCGCCTTTGCTGCCCCTGCGCTAATTCGCAGTTCTCTCCACTCTGCTGAATTTTCAAGAGCGGTGCTGGTCCAGATGGGATCTGGCATCTCGAGAACGGAGTCCACTCGTTCGTTGACCTCAAGGAGTGCGAGGTAGTGTGCTTCGTTGAGGGAGCCGTCACTTACTCTAGCGCGAGCGACATGCAACACGTCGTCGAACTGCAGCACGATTTCATCCAGGTCCACATTCGACTCCCGAGCATAAGCCGATTGACGATCCGGCGTTGCGCTGAGCAGCTCCAATGCAGACAATGTCCATCGTTGGAATCTCGCCATGCCTTCCTCTGCGCTCATCGAATGATTCCTCCCAGATCCCCTTCGGGTCCTACGGCTCTCCAGTATGCCCCCTTGCCGTGATGGCCGCCGCCAGGATTCCATCTAAGCATCCTCCCGGTTTCGTGTCCGCGATCTGTATATTCGCGGATTACCCAGCCGCCATTTTCATTCTTTCCATTTCTCAATGTTTCTTCCTGCCACCCCTTCTTGCCTTCAAAGAATGGGCGAACCTGATCCGGTTTAACGCCCCCTCTCAGGATGGAGGGAGTGTCAAAGATGTCCTCATAAGAGCGAACTCCGGGGAGCCTTCCCGACTCTTGGCTGAGCTGTCTGCGCAAGCGCTCACCGTCGGCAGCGCTCTCAGGAAAACGCGGCTTCGGGCCTAAGAGCCCACCCGTGCCTCCCGGGACAATAGGCATGACGCCGTATGCCATGTTTTCGCACAGATCACCCGATTTGCATGGGGGGCCATACCAAATGTCATGGAGGCCGCCGCGCCAGTCTCCACGTTCGAACTTCCCGAAGACGCTACCGGCAGGGAAAAACAACGGGGTTCGCGGAATTTCCTGGGGGGCCATTCTTTCGGGCCGCTCGCATCCGCACGCGTACTGGGAAGCCGCTCGCCACCCCGCGCTCTGGTGAACCGAGCTGGTGTAGTGGGCGCCTGCGGCGCCCAAGCCGCTGGACCCGCCGAAGGGACGCTCGCCCTTCCGTTGGCCGGTGTAGCCGGCGTGTTGGGGGTCGCCGGCTACGGGGTAGCCGTCTCCGCAGATGTCGCGGCGGCATAGTCCGGAGGGGTCGGAGTCGGTGACGGGGTTGCTGCCGGCGTAGGTGTATCCGTTGGCGGATTCTGAGTCGGCCAGGTCCATCACGGGGTCGACGGAGAGGAAGCGGCCGGTCTCCGGGTCGTACTCGCGTGCGCCGAGGTGTGTCAGTCCTGTGTCCGCGGTGTCGTCGGTGCCGCCGACGTAGCCTTTGGTGCCGGGCCAGTTGGTGGGTTTGGTGCCGCGGGGGCCGCCGAAGGGGAGGCTGCGGCGTTGGGTGAGGGACTGGTCAGCGGTCTTGATGGCGAGTTGGCCGGTGCCGAGGGGGTCGGCGAGGGTGATGGTGTAGGTGCCGTCGTCGGACAGGACGGCCTGGTTGCCGCTGCCGAGGGGGATGTAGCGGGTGGCCTTGGGTTTGTCGGCGCCCTTGTCGAGGGTGAGTTCGGTGTGGTCGCCGAGGGTGAGGGTGGTCCGGTCGCCGGTGCGGGTGATCAGGCGGTTGCCGTCGGCGTCGTAGACGTAGCTGGTGGTTTTGGTGCCCTTGTCGCCGGCTGGTTCGGTGACCTTGGTGAGGTGGCCGTCGGCGTCCCAGGTGAGGGTCTGCTGGTCGCCGGACAGGGTGCGGGTGGTGGTGTTGCCGGTGGGGTCGTATCCGTAGGTGGAAGTGCTGGTGCTGGTCGGGCCGGTGGTGTCGACGGCGGTGAGGGTGTGGGGCTGAGGCGTGCCGGGCTTGGGGTAGCGGTAGGTGCTCTTGGTGTCCTTGGTGCTGTCACCGGTGGGGTCGTGCTGGGTGAGGGTGGTGCGGTTGCCGGCGGCGTCGTAGCCGTAGGACTGCCAGTACGGGGCCGGGCCCGCGATCAGGTTGCCGGCCGGACCTGCGGCGCAGGCCTTCTCGTCCTGGGTCCAGGCTTCGGCCAGGCGTCGCAGGTGGTCGTAGGTGAAGCACTGGGTGTCGGTTCCGGTGCGGGAGACGTCGGAGAGGGAGGTGACGTTGCCGGCCGGGTCGTAGCCGTAGGTGGCGGACTGGTCGACGCCTGCGACGTCCTGGCGGTCGACGCGGGAGGTGGCCAGGCGCTGGGTGCCCCACTCGTAGGTGTGGGTGACCTGGGCGGGCTTGCCGCTGCCGACGATCTTGTAGGTGAGGGGCTTGCCGGTGAGCGTGTAGGTGGCGTCGGAGCGGATGCCGGTGCCGTAGACCGATGTCGCCCGCATCGTGCGGTCGTCGTAGGCGTAGTTCCAGCCCTTGCCGAGGATGTTGCCTGCCTGGGAGACGCTGCGCCCTCTGGGCAGACCGTTCGCATACAGGCTGGTACTGGCGGTGTAGGTGCCGGCCAGTGCGCCTTCGGATTCGGGGATGACCGTGGCGGTGCGCAGCGGCCGGTAGACGGGGTCGTACTGGGTGATCTTGTTGGTGTACGGCTTGCCGTCGACGTAGCGGGTGGACTCGGCGAGTTGCCCCTTGGCCCCGGTGACGGTGTCGTAGACCCACTTGGCGCGCAGGGGGCCGCTCGCGGTCTTGTCGTGCAGTTCCGTCTTGCGGCCGAGGCCGTCGTAGACGGTGGCCAGCACGGCGCCGCCTGCGTCCTCGGTGGAGATCTGCTGGCCGCGGTCGTCGAAGGCGGCCTTCGTGATGCCCTTGTCGGGGTCTTTGGACCAGGTCTGGTTGCCGAGCTGGTCGTACTGGTAGGCCCAGGTGTTTCCTGCCGGGTCGGTGACGCCTGCGAGCTTGCCTGCCGGGGTGTGGGCGTAGCGGGTGGTCTGGGCCGGGGCGTCGGCGGCGCGGGAGCGGTGCCGCAGGAGCTGGGTGGTCTGCCCGCGGGCGTCGGTCAGCGTGGTGGTGGCGGTGGCGCCGGTGGGCGGGATGACGGTGGTGCGGTCGCCGCGGTAGAGCGTGCTGGTGACGGCGAGGACCTTGCCGCCTTCGCCGTTGCCGGCGACGTCACGGCTTTCGGTCTCGCGGCCCAGGCCGTCGTAGGTCTTCCACGTCTGGGTCTCGACGCTCAGGGCGTCGGCGGGCTTGAACAGCTCGCGTTCCGGCTTCTTGGCGACGTAGTACGGGGCGAACGTCTTGGCTGCCAGACCGCGTTCGTTGTAGAAGGTGTCGCTGATCAGCCAGCCGGCGTCGGGCCCCGGCTCCTGGGTCTGGCGGGGGCGGAGGTAGCCGTCGTAGAGGGTGTACGAGACGGTCTGGGTGCCGCCCTCGGGAGTGAGGGTGCGGGTGGCCACGGTGGCCGGCTTGCCCTCGTCGACGTAGTAGTCGAACTGGTAGTTGGGCAGTAGTGAGGTACTGCGGCGGTCCGCTAGCCACACCTTCGCAGAGCGGCCCAGCGCGTCGTACTTGAGGGTGGTGCGCTTGCCGTTGGTGTCGACGGTGGCGGCGGGCTGGCCGCGCAGTGGGTCGAGTTCGGTGGTGGTCTGGGCTGTGGTGGTGTCCTTGGCGTCGGCGGGGGGTGTGGTGGTGACGGTTTTGGTGGGGAAGCCGGTGGTGGGGGTGTAGGCGGTGGTGGTGGTGCGGCCGTCGGTGCGGGGGGTGCGGGTGGGTGCGCTGTCACCGATGGCGGTGATGTTGGCTGTCAGGTCGGTGACCTTCTCCGGGCGTCCGTAGCCGTCGTAGGCGGTGCCGGACTCCAGGTAGGTGGCCGTGGTGCCGTCGTGCTTCTTCAGCGTGGCGACGGCGGTGGCATCACCCTTGGCGGGCGCGGCGCCGTAGCCGCCCCCGTCGTAGGCCGTGCGGACATCGGAGATGACGTCCGTCGCACGGTCGGGGCTGCTGCCGCATCCGGTGGCGACGGTCTCGACGCGCGTGGGCAGGGTGAGGAGGTTCTGGTCGGTGTTGGTGGCGTAGGCGGTGCGGGTGCACCGGTCGTCATCCGTAGTGGAGTCGTCGCCGCGGTCGCTGACCTCGGTGACGCGGCCGGCGACGGTGTCGAAGGTGGAGGCGGTGGTGGTCGTGCGCCACTTCGCGCCGGCGCCGTCGTCGAGCGAGGTCCAGGCACGCGTGCTGGCCGTGCCGCTGAAGTTCGCCGTGACGGTGCCCCAGGTGCGGACTTTCTTGGCCGTCTCGTGGTGCCAGGGCCGGCTGACGCTTTTGGCCAGGACCTTCCCGCCGGGCGCCGAGTAGGTGGCGGTCTTGTAGGCGAAGCCGGCAGCCGAGGCGTCGTCGGTAAGAGGCTCGCCCTCTCCCTCGTCCAGGGGGACGGTGACGTCCTTGGTGCCGCCCCCCGCGGTCTTGCGGTCGCCGTCCATGCCGCGCAGGAAGTAGCTGTCCTCCTGCGTCTTCATGGCGTCCGCACCCGTGCCCTGGCCGCCGGTCCGGACGCGGACGTGGCCGTAGCCGCGCCACTGGGACCAGGTCTTGAACTTCTCCTTGGTCAGCCCGTCATCGTCGTCGTAGTGCCAGGCCGCATCATCGCGGTAGTCGTAGCGGGTGACCTGGTCCGGCGCGCCCCCGGTGCGGTCGGCGGTCGTCACGGATTCGACGACGTATTTGTTGAACCACTCCCTGTCCATGTCGTCACTGGCGCTGCCGCCGATGAACTGGGGGAAGCAGCGGGTGGTGTTGGACTCCGGGGTGGGCAGGTCGTTGAACGCGCAGGCGGGCTCGGAGTAGTTGACGTCGGTCTCGCCGCCGTATTCGTCGTCGACGGCCGACAGGCGGTCTTTGACGTAGGGGGCGTAGCCGTCGCCGGTTTTGTCGAGGCGGTTGGCGAGCTGGGTGTAGGCGAAGGTGGTCTTCGGCAGGGTGAGGGGCGTGGTGTCGGTGTGGCCGGTGTGCTGGATGGACTCGAGTTCCAGCTGGTAGTCGACGTCGGCCTTGCCCCAGCGGTGGGTCAGCGACCAGGAGTCGACCGGGGTGAGGGCACCGTCCTTGAGGACCTCGGTCGTCACCCCCGTCAGGCGCTTGCGGGTCCAGAAGGTGGGGGAGAGGCGCCCCTGGTCACAGGTGGTGCCGGCCTTGCAGTTCAGGTCCCAGGGTGTGTCGTACCAGTAGAACCTCTTGGCGTCGATGGTGTCGGCGGCACAGGTCACTCCGTCCTGGGGAAGACAGCGCTCGGCGTTGGTGAAGGACACCCGGGCGAGGGGTTTGCCCGCGTAGAGGTCGGCGGAGGTGCGGCCGTATTCGATGCGCTTGAGGTAGCCGCCGCGGGTGTAGGGGGTGTCGTCGTCCTTGTCCAGGTCGCGGCCGTAGGAGTTGGTCTCCTTGCCGTAGTAGTACGAGACCGCGTCGCCGTGCGGGTCGACGACGTAGTCGAGGTTCCAGCGCCACCCCTGCTGGCACCAGGAGTCCTTGAAGGTGTCCTTGTGGCAGTCCTCGCCGCTGTCGTTGCCGAAGACCGGGACGGTCCACGTCGAGTCCGTGGTGTCTTTCCCGGCGGCCCAGCCGGGCAGCTTGTGGTAGCCGAAGTAGAAGCGGGTGCCGGACGGGTCGGTCAGCTCCCAGTACTCGCTGTCGTTGTCGCCGTTGTCCCGTGCCGACGACGTCAGCCGCCTGATCTTCGTGCCGTCGTCGCTCTGCAGCTTCCATGTGTCCTTGCCCGCGGGGACGAGCTCACCGGCCTTGCCGTTGAAGGAAAGGAAAGCGTTGTCGTACCCCCAGCACAGGTCGCCCGGCTTGTTGCCGTCGGCGTGCTTCTCCCCGTCGTCGGAGCAGGGCTTGTAGCGACGCTCGATGTAGCCGGGCCACAGCTCGAAGCCGTCGCCGGCCCAGGACCCCTGGTTGTTGCTGTTGCCGGTGCGGCCGTCGATCGAGCCGGAGGAGTACGACAGGCCCACGTTCGGCTTGAGGCCGCCGGGGACCTCGGGGACGGGCATGTCGTAGGACCAGGTGAAGTCACCGGTGTTGAGGTTGGTGTCCCAGGTGGCGGACGGGGCGAGACTGGTGGCCTTGTAGTCGCCCTTGACGCTCTTGTCGTCACCGACCGCCGCCAGCACGGTGGGCCCGTTCGCGCGCAGGGGCACCGAGGACGCGGTCAGGGTGTGCTTCTCGGTGTCGTTGCGGGTGGCCAGCGGCTTCGCGGTGCGGCACTTGGCCTTGTCCGGGGCGGTCACCGCGCACGCGGGGAGTTCGACCAGACGCAGCCGGGAGGCGTAGCCACCGCCGTAGGCCCCGGCGAAGTCGCCGTAGTCGACGCCCACCCGCAGCGGGCCCGGCTCATGACGGGCGGCCGCCGTCGGGCTCTGGGCCGGCTGAAGGGTGAACAGCAGCCCGTCGACACCGGCCCGGCGGCTGTGCTGCCGGCTCAGGACACGTGCGGTCACCGATGCCGGCACCGTCCCGTCCGGCGCACTGAGCTTCGCCCCTGCGGACTTGGCCGGCTTGCCCGATCGGGCGGCTGAGGGAGCCAGGGTCAGGGGAAGCCGCCTGCCCTTCCCACCTGCCGTGGCCGACGGTGGCGAGGCGCCGGGCCCGGTCAGGCGGATGGTGGCCGTGGCAGCCTCGGGCCAGTCGCGCTGGGGGCGCGGCGCGGGGGTTCGCGGCCCCGCAGGCAGCTTCCGGGGCCTGATCCGTGCGCCGGAGGAGCCGGGCACGGCCATGCCGACATCCGCACGCTCTGCCGCACCCGCACCCGCACCCGCAGCTGCGGCGGGTTGTGCCACCGCCGGCAGGACCGGTAACAGGGAGCCGACGAGCACCGTGGAGATGCCCACGGCGAGTCTGCGCCGCAGCACGGCGTGTGTGACCAGGCCAAGCATGCCGTTCATGTCCGTCCACCCTTTGCCGCTCACCGCAGGTGCGCCCGTGGCGCCGCGGTGTTGCCTACGTCAGGAAATGTCTGCTCGGTGTGTGGCGGGGGGGGGGGGGGGGGCCCGCCCCCCCCCCCCCCCCCCCCCCCCCCCCCCCGGGCGGCCCGGGGGGGGGGCGCCCCGACAGGCCGGGGGACGGGGCGGCGCA
>NZ_JBSHAW010000011.1:45266-185357 GCF_053611685.1 Streptomyces sp. NPDC054786
CCTTACTTCCCCCCCCCCCATTGGCCGCACCCCCCCGGAGCGCCGGGGGCCCCGGGGTGCGCCCGACCACTTCTTTTGCCTGCGGGGTTGGGGGGGGGGGGCGCCCCGGGCCCCCCGCCCCACGGTCAGCCCTCGCCGGGCACGTCGGGCACTTCGGTCGGCAAGCCGTCCATCTCGCTTGCGATCCGGCTGACCTGCGTGTCACTGAGCGCACCCTGGAACGTCCACACGTCGTCGATCGCTCCGGGCCAGTAGTCCCCGAAAGAGCCATGGCCCTTGTCCCGCCCGAGCTGCAGGGACTTCAGCGCCTTGAAGGAGATGACGTTCTCCGCCCAGGGGACCGCCTCGGTGCAGGCCGCGTCGTCGGCCTGTCCGTCGTCGTTGCCGTCGATGCAGGCAGCTTCGCCAAGCTGCCCGTTGACGTAGATTCGTGCCTGTTTGGCGAAGCCGTCGTAGACGATCGCGAGGTGATTCCAGTCCGTGACGCTGTTGAAGGACTGCGCGTTGCCGGCCCAGTCAAGCTCTGCGTCCACCGTGTCCGCCCGCGGCATCGCCAGAGTCCAAAAGCCCTCCGCTGTGGGGTCCTTGGGATGGGGGATGAAGCCACTGACGAAGCTGCTGGCATGGGTTCCTTCGGCACTGACCAGCGCCGAAGGACGGGACGGCACCGACGCCGCCTGGACCCACGCCGTCACCGTGAAGCTCTCACTCGTGTCGAACGGCAGGGCACTGGAGGCGTAGTCCTGCTGCTTTCCGTCCAGAACCAGACCGCCCTCACCCAGGAAACCCGCACCGGGCACCTGCTTCGCGCTGCCTCCCAGCGTCATGGCCGCGCCTCGCGCGACGGAGTTGGATCCGGGATCGGCTGACTGGTCGAACTGCCAGCGGCCGGTCAGGACCGGTCGCCGCTGCACGAGCTGGTGAATCTCCCCCTCGGAGACCGGGCGGTCGAAGACACGGACGTCATCGATCTGTCCGGTGAGGTAGTCCGTGTACTCGCCCCGGTAGAGAGCCCGACCGATCTGCAGGGCACCGTCGCCGTACCAGGACTGCGGCGCGGAGGCGCTGCCCTGAAGGATGCCGTTGACGTACAGGCTCACCGTGTTGTCCACCGTGTCGTGCACGGCGGCCAGGTGCGCCCACTTGCCGATGGCCGCCTTCTGCTTCGAGGCGATGCGCTGTTGGGTGAGGTTCCCGTCGGTGGCGTCCTTGGTCGCCAGACGCGCGCTCCACACGCCGCCGGAGGCCTCGTACGACAGGTAGAAGGCGCCCAGGAAGCCGCCGTCCTGCGCGACGACCGTCTGATTGCGGTCGGCGTCGGTGATCCGGGCCCAGGCGGTGACCGCATAGGACCGTTCGGTGTTGAAGTGCGCCGCGTCCACCGAGGCGTGGTCGTCCTTGCCGTCCAGCGTCAGGGCGTTGCCCGCCACCCCCGCCTTTCCGGGCTCGGCGCCGCCGTGGAGGGCGGCCGGCATGACGTCGCCGTGACCGGTTACCTGCTGGGCATCGGCCTGCTCGTCGAGCGGGAAGACCGCGCGCGCAGGGCGCCCGGGGCCGTGGATGCGCTCCTTGTTGTACAGACGGGTGACCTCGCCGGCCGAGACGGGTCTGTCGAAGACCTGCACCTCGTCGAGGGATCCGGGGAAGAAGGAGCCGGGTGTACCACCGTAGGAGCCGGCCCCCAGCTGCAGGCCGCGGCGGGCGTTCCACGCGGTGCTGTACGGCGTCTGCCCGACGAGCTTGCCGTTGACATACAGCTGGAGCACCTTGGCGGTGCTGTCGTAGGCGCCCACCAGGTGGGTCCATTCGTCGGCGGTGACTCCGCCCGGCTGGGGGGCCATTGCGCGGGCGATGCCGGCGTCGGGGCTGTCGGAGGTGTACTGGTTGAACACCCACCGCTTGAGGTCGGAGGAGTAGTACAGCTCGAAGCCCGGCCGGTTGTTGCCCGGCTGGGTGGCAACGATCGCCGGATGGTCGGGGATCTGAGTGGGGCGCACCCAGGCGGAGACGGAGAAGCCCCTGGAGGTGTCCACGACGGGTATGTCGGTTGCCGCGTAGCCGTCGGTGCCGTTGAGGACCAGGGCGGTGCCCGCCACTCCCTCCGCACCGGGCGTGGCGCCGCCGTGCAGGTCTGCGGTCCGTGCCGGGGTGGACCCCTTGGCCTCGCTGGCGCCGGCCGGCTCGTCGAACTGCCAGGTGGCGCGCTCGGGCTGCCCGGCCTTGACCCGGAACCGGTAGGTGCGGATCTCACTGTTGTTGCCGGCCGTGTCGAAGGCCTGGACGGTTACGAAGTTCAGCCCCGGCTTCTCCGGTTGGACCGGGATGTTCCGCGCGGCGCCGGCACTGGTCGTCACCGTGTTCCTGCTGGAGGGGTCGCCGTTGACGCCGTACACGTAGCGGTTCACGTCACGATGACTGTCCGCCACCGTGAAGGTGCCGTACTGGCCCACCCCGTCGTACCAGGGATCGTCCGGGCTCTCGGGGTCGGAGGAGGGGTACTCCCCTGAGCTGATCGTGGGAGCCGCGGGCACCTGGGTGTCAAGGACGAAATAGCACGCCTCGGCGGACCCGGTGTAGGACCACGGGGAGTACTGCGCGCCGTCGTAGGTCCGCACGGCCCAGCTCACCGTCTTGTTCGACGGAATCGTGGCAGGCAGGCCGAGGGCGAAATCCGCAGGCCTGGACTTCTTCGCTGTCGTCAGACCGGGCTTCCAGCGGGCGATGGTGCCCTTGCCGTCACCGGCATCCCAACTGGCCTGGAACTGGACGCGTACGCTGTCGTTGTCGGGGTCGGTGATGTTGTTGGCGTAGATCTTGCCCCGGGTGTGGATCCGAGCCGGAGCACTCGGCTTCTTGCAGGTGCCGCCGTACTCCATCACCAGCTGCGACGGCTTCACCTGCGGCGGTGGCCGGTTGTAGGTCACCCGCAGATACGCCTTGTCCGAGAACCTCTTCCACGCGTATCCGTCGCTCTCGCTGCCGGCCTTCAGCCCGAAGGTCAGCGTCGGCCATTTGCTGTCCGCGGCTTCCTGCACCGCCGGCCTGACGTTGAACTCGCCGTCCTTGGCAGCACACCCCTCATAGCCGTAGGCGAAGCTGTCGGAAGTCAGGTGCTTTTGCCAGAACCCGGACTCGTTCTGCGAATTCCAGGTCGTCGAGGAGGAGATGGCCTTGGTGCGCCACAGCTCGACTTCTCTCTTGCTGCAGGAGGCAGACCAGGTGTTACGGACCACGAACTCCGCCGACAGGATCGACTTGCCGGCGAAGGCGGACGTCGGCACCTGGTAGAAGAGCCGCTTCGTGTCGTTGGGCTGGCAGTAGTTCCAGTTGCAGTAGCCCATGCCTGCGTCGTGATCGCCGTTGAACTTCCACTGCGGGGACGACGCCCAGTATTTCGACGTCATCGTCCACGACGTCGCCCGCGGAGTGGACCACTGAGGGTCGATGAAGACGGGGTAGACGGTGTCTTTGCCCTTGAGCACCTCGGCGTCGGGTTTGAGGACGACCTGGCCTTGGCCCGCAGGGACGTCCACCCCCACAGCTGCGAGCTTGCCCGACTCGCCGGCCGAGGGCTCATCACCCTCGCCGCCGTCCGCGCCGGAACGGCTCGCCTTCCCAGCAGCCTTCCGGGACTTGAGCGTCTTGTGGGAAGCACTGGAACCGGTGCCCGTGCTGGAGTCCCACATCAGCGGCGTCGGCGCCTCGAAAACCGACGAGCCGGCGCCTTGGTCAACCGCGTTCAGACCACCGGCAGCGGTCTCCTTGACGTCCACGCCGTCCGCCGCCAGCTTCAGCCGAAGCTGCCCGAGCTCCGAACTGCTGGCGGCCTGAGCCGACTTGACGATCAACAGCTGGGTGAAACCGTCCGCCTGCGCACCCATCCGCAGGTCCACACCGGGCAGTACGTCGCGATACGTGGCCTGCGCGCCGTCGAGCACCGGAGCGGGCAGCGCCCCCGGCCAGGACAGCGCCAGCTCGCGCCCCGCCTTGCGCATCGTCACCAGCGGTTTGTCGCCGCCGCCCGAGAACGTCAGGCCCACGGCTGTGGCCTTCGGCGCCACCGTCCCATTGCTCTGCTCGGCAAGGTCGGTGTCGATGTCCTTCCACTGGCCAAAGACCCTGGTGCGGACCGGACGCAGATACTGCCGGGCCTGGAGCTTGCCCTCCGCCGTGGCCACGACATCGGCCGACTCACCGCGCAGCGAAGCGACTTCGACTTCCCGCCCCGTGCGCTTGGCCTGCTCCAGGGCGGCATCCTCGGTAGGGGCCTGGCCGTCCGAATCCTGTGCCGCAGCAGTGGCCGCGGCACCTTCCGACGAGCGAGGCGCGGCCCAGGCGGAGTGGCCGAGGACCGCAGGCAGCAGGCCTGCTGCCAGCAGCCCGCCCATCCCCGCCGATAACACCCGATGAACGCGTCTTCGACCCACCGAGACAGGCATCCCCGTCATCCCCCGCCCACAAAAATGAAGATTCCATGAAGAAGTCGTGGGCGGGAACGTATACGCAAGTGCGTTCGCCTGGGTACCTCCACGAAACGGCACCTATGGAGTGAAACTGACATTCCGGCATAGATGGCTACGTGACAGGCATCACTACGCTATAGGGTTGTACGGCTTCAAGCCGTATCCAGAGCGAGAATTCGCCAGCGACGGGCGCCCAAGAGGTGAGCAGTAGGTGCTCCGCCTCTGCGGCCAGACCGAGCGGCTGACGCGGCTTGTCGGGTCGGTCGCACGCACAGCCATTGCCGGACGGCAGTAACGGGGCGGCGCCATCCTCTTGCTGAAGCGGACTCACGGCCGGAAGGCGTCACCGGATTTCCACGGCCGCCCGCGTTGCTCCGCCAGTGCATCCAATTCGCCGATCGGGAGGGGACACCGGCCATTCTTGAGTTGTGCACCGGCGGTAACCCCTTGGGGTGTCTGGGTGGATGTAAGGGGTGCTGTGTTGGTGCTGGCGGGCGCGGGGGAATGCACGCCTTGCGTGGTGCGGTTGTGTCGATATCTGTGTTTTGTAACTCCAGACTGGATTTCTCCACCAAGGCGTGACGGCGGGTCACTGTGCGGGGGTCCGGTCAAACCGGCCGGACTTCCGGATTCCGGCACCCTTTTCGTGGGTCCCTTTCAGGGGTGTCTGTGTCCCGTCACATCTCGCGTATCGCCGTTGCCGTCGCCCGGTGCTGCGGTGCTCGCCGCCACCGTCGCGCTGCCTGCCGTTGCGGCCGGCCACGGCCACCACGCCCCGGCCCCGCACCGCAGCCGCTCCGCTGTGGCCCTGGGCGCGATCCAGTACGACAGCCCCGGACGGGATGACCGTTCCAACCGAAGCCTGAACGCCGAGTGGGGCACGGTGAAGAACACCGGCCGCCTCCCGGTCAACGTCAAGGGCTGGACCCTGTCCGACAAGTCCGGCCACAGCTACCGCTTCGGCAACCTCCGCCTCAACGGCCACAGCCAGCTCCGCATTCACACCGGCATCGGCCACGACAACCGCCGCGACGTCTACCAGAACCGCCGCGCCTACGTCTGGGACAACACCGGCGACACCGCCACCCCGCGCAACGACCACCGGCGCGCATCGTCGACGCCGAAAGCTGGGGACGCCACGGACACTGAACCCTGACCGGCCCGTGAGCTGCGCCGCTCACCGGCCACACACGGTGCGCCGCAGGCCCTGCGCCTGCGGCGCACCGCGGTGTTCAGGTACCCGGCCGAGCCTGATGACGGCGGGTCGTGTCATTGGCAGCCTCTTGCACGAGCTGCTTGGGGAAGTAGAGCGCTCATGAGCTTCGCCAGCTCAGGGCGGACCGTCTTCGTATTGGTGTAGTGGTTGACGGAGATTTCCAGGGAGTAGCTGCGGGCCGGTTGACCGTCACTGTCGGACGGGTTTCCGGAGCAGGTGGCGGTGCCGTAGACGGTGCCGGCATAGCCGGCAATGCGTCCGCCGGACTGCGCCCAGGACTTGAGGTGGGCGGGGTCGGCGTAGCGCTTTGCGAGCAGTGCCGCAGTCTCGTCCTGCGAGCTGCGTCTACCGTCCACGGCCAGCGCGGTGTTCCCGTCCACGTAGTACTGGCAGAAAGACTTGGCTTTCCTGCCGTCGAAGGCGTCACCGTCGAACTCGACCCGGTCTCCCGGGGGAAAGAAGGGCTGCAGCAGGTCGCGGCCCACGGACAGACCACAAATGTTGCTCGGTATGGCGTAGTTGACCTCCGGTCCACCGCAACCGGAAGCGGCCAGGGCGAGCGAGAGCGCGGCCGCAGCCGACGCCGCCGCTCTTCGCCATGCCGGCGCGTGTGACCTCTGATCGCGGACGGTGTCTGAGCGGTCAGCCATGACGTGAGTCCTCCCACTGGGCCCCCGCGGTGTGTCCGTCCGTGGCGGCGTCCGCCGCGGCGTTCTTGAGGTCCCTCAAAGTCGAGCCGCTGAAGTGACCGTGCCGGGCAGCTTGGTCGATAGCTGCCTGCGCTGAGCTCTGGGCTGCTTTCATTCCTCCGCTGTACTTCTGGCCGGCGTCGTGCTGCGCGTCGGCGGTGGTGTCTTGCTTGATGCTGTCCACGACCTGTTCCTGGATCTCTCCCACGCCCCAGCCCACTACATTGCCGCCGACGTTGCCCGGGATCGAGCCGGTGCCTATCAGGATGCCCTTGCTGACTGCTCTGTTCACCGCGTCCACGTGGTCGTTGAAGTCCTTGTCGTCGGCGGTGTGGGTGTCATGGACGGCTTCGCCGCGGGCCTGGCTCATGATGCCCGCGATGGTCGCGCCGGGGTGCACGGCATTGGAGACCCGGCCGTCCATGTGACAAATCCGTTGCCGATCACTCCATGAGCGAAGCGCTGACCTTGGGATCTGGTGATCATTTCCGGATTTTTGGCCGTGGTGTGGCGCGGCTCTGAGCTGGGGGTTTGTGGAGCTGTAGAAGCTGGAGAGGTCCTGAAGTGCGAGTTCAGTGATCGTCTCGGAATGCAGTGATCGGCGCGGGATTTCCCTATGTCTGCGTGGCTGGACTGGGGCGGCGACGGCCCCTGACGGCCTGCCACTCGGTCGGGTGAAGACACACTGCGGCGGAACCCTCCCGGGGACACCCGGCGTAGTGCCGTACATGAACGAAGTGCACGTAAGCCGGCTGGCCTGGTCGACGTCGCGGCCGCCGCCGACGCCCCGCGCTCGCCTTCCAGCAGCTGCTCGCCGACCGGTGGGCGGCGGCGAGCAGCGGAGTACACGACCCGGAACGCGGGCGAGCCCGGCGTTCGGTTGCTCTGCTACCTGGACCTGCGCCAGCAGCTCACCTACCACGGTTGCGGGGAGATATCCCGGGGTGAGCGCCGCGAGCACCCGTTCACCTCCGTGGGCAGCCGGAAACCCGCCTCCGGCGAGGCCCAAGGCCCCAGCTGTTCATTCCCATGGCTGTGCGGGCGTGCCATCCGGGTCCAACCCATGTGGCCATCGCTCCTGCAGGAACTGCCAGAGCCCGCCGAAGTCGGCAACGCATCGATAGAGGACTTCTGTGGCGTCTTGGTTTCCTGAAGCCTCGCGCATCTGCGCCACAGCGACCAGAGCGCTGGTGTTCCCAGCCTCGGCGGCCTGCACAGCGAGGGCCTCGGCGGCCTTTTTGTCTCCAGCCTGTTCGCGCATGCGTGCCAGGGCGACCAGAACGCTGGTGTCGCCAGCGTCTGCGGCTTGTCGGGCCAGGGCTTCGGCCGAATCTCGGTCTCCGGCTTGCTCGCGCATGCGTGCCAGGTTCATTCGGCCGTCCGGAATGCCAGCGTCGCTGGCCCTCTGATAGTGGGCTTCAGCTGTGACAAGGTCGTTAGAAGTCTCGCGGATCCATCCCAGCGTCACCAGTGCGACTCTGTAGCCGGCATCCGCGGCGCGCTGGTAGAAGGCCTCGGCAGCGCCTATATCCCCGGTACGCTCTCGCCGTCTTGCCAAGGCAAACAGTGCCTCCGGGGCGCCGTCGTCGGCGGCCTGCAGAAGTAAAACCTCGGCCGATTCCTGGTCTCCGGCCCTCTCGTGCAGCTGCGCGAGCAAAAAGAGAGGCACCTCGCTGGCGTCCGCGACTTGTCCACCGGAGCTTTCGGTTGTGCTCTCTTCGTGTGGCCTTCTCCGTTCAGGTGCCACCACGATGCTGGCGAGATTCTCGGCTTGTGCAGCGAGAGTAGGCCCGTGCCTGCGGGCCTGATGTCGGAGGTGCAATGCCCAATGGTTGCGGTAACGGAATCGCGCTGCTTCAGCGAGATTTAGCAAGTCGTCCATGTCGGTGAGATGGGTGTGGGCAGCTTGCCAGAAAGAGGCGGGTGGGCACAGGCGTCGGCGGGTGGCGCGGCAGTGTTGTTCGAGGTAGTCAGCAAGTCGGAATACCGGCGCCGCTGTCGGGTGGGAGGGCGTGGCGATTGGTGGGGTTCCGGGCGTGCGGCGCTGGGGGCGGGGGCTGGCGCGGCGTAGGGGGGCTTGCTTCCCATGAACCAGGTGTGCGAGTTCAGCGAAGGCAGCTTCTGCCCAGTCGTCGGTGAGCTGGTCGTGGTCGATGTCGGAGAGGTAGTCGAGGGCGGCGTCGGTGAGGAATGCCTGGGGGAGGTGGAGGGCGACGCCGAGGCGGCGTGCGTCCATCGCCGCTTTCAGTACGGCTTTGGCAGCCGGGGTGCCGCTCTGGTAGCGGTGCAGGAGTTCGGGGGCTCCGGCCAGGTCTTGTGTCAGGCGTCCGTCGGCACTGGCGCGGTTGAGGGCGTCGGCCAGCAGCCGGTCGCCGCCCTTGGCGAGGACGTTCGCAGCGGCCAGAGCCGGAGCGTCGAACGTGTCGGGGACCGTGAGGGTGCGGCCGGTAAGCAGTTCCCGGACCCGGCTGTGCGGGTCCGGCCCGTTTGGGGTGGGCAGCGCGGTGTACTGGGCGGCGTACTCGGGCCACAGCGTGCCCAGCACCAGCACCGGCCCACGCTCCGGCTGGACGAGCAGACTGTGCACGGCGGCCGCGATTCGTTCGCCGGTCCTCGGGTCGCCGAGGTAGTGCTGGGCCTCGTTCAGCCAGACCACGGTCCGTGGCCGGACGCGGTGCAGGTCGTCGAGCGCGGCCTCGGCGCGGGTCGGGTCGAAGGGATGCCATAGCCGCCACCCCTTCTCGGCCAGCGACTGGATGGCTTCCCAGCAGGCCCGTGTCTTCCCGGTGGAGGATGTGCCGACCAAAATCAGCATCCGGCTGTGGCCCTCGCCGGCCTCGCGCACGGCGTCCGCCAGGATCCGGTCGTGCTCGCGGGGCACATAGCCGGGCAGGGCTCGCTGCTCCGGCGAGCCGGAACCGGGACCGGCCGGGGCGGGACCGGCCGGGTGGACTTCCAGAGCGTGCGGCTCCCACTCACCGATCGGCCTGCCCGGCCCCGACCCGGACCCCGCATCCGAGGCC
The DNA here is from genome assembly GCF_053611685.1 of Streptomyces sp. NPDC054786. Lineage (NCBI taxonomy): Bacteria > Bacillati > Actinomycetota > Actinomycetes > Kitasatosporales > Streptomycetaceae > Streptomyces > Streptomyces sp. NPDC054786. The sequence continues at coordinate 54,658 of NZ_JBSHAW010000011.1, forward strand.
GCCGCGGTCCGCTGCAGCTCCAGCAGCTCCTGCACGGGGAGTTTCAGCGCGCGGGCCAGTGCCGCCACCGTCTTTTCGGACGGCACCCGCCCGTCGGCCCCGAACGCCTCCGACACGGTCGTACGCCCCAATTGTGCCCGGGTGGCGAGTTGCGTCTTGTCGAGCCGGGCCCGGGCCAGTCCGCCGTTCAGTCTCCTGCGCAGCTCGGTCAGTGCCGGATGGTGTTCGCTCTGCTCGTCGTGCACGTGCTCGCCCCCGGGCCGTGATGTGTTCGCCGCTGTTCATCTTCCTTCCGGCGAACCCCGGCGCACACCGATTCCGCGACCTTCAACCATGTCAACACCTCACCGTGCGCAGGGAGCCTGCCGTGAACGTCGCCGTCGTACTGCTCACCACCGCCCTGGTCGTCGTGATCGCGCTGCTGGCCGCCGTCGGTGCCGCCGTACTCGCTCGCCTGGACGGCGCCAGCTACCCCACTGCCCTCAAGCAGGCCGCCACCACGTTTGCTGCGGTCATCACTGTTGCCGCAGCGATGACTGCAGCCCTCGCCGCTGTCTGTACATGAGCGGGTCCACCGGTGCAGCGACCCCGCGTCATAGGACACGGTCTTCACCGTCGTCGGCCTGGACATTGCAATGCTTGGCACCCTGGACGGGGGCGCGAGGTGACGGGCCGTCGGCCGTCCCGGCGCCGTGTCAGCCGGGACGTATTTCCGCTGAAGGGTAGATACTTCCGGCGGGCGTTACATCTTTTCGCCGGTACATCCTGCGCGTTACACAACTCGCCCCCCGCCGACGGGGTGGTGCCCGGCGGGCTCCCGCGCCCCCGTGTACGCGCCCCAGCGCTCAGAGCCGGCCGTGGTGCCCAGTGGTCCGGCCGGGGTGTGGTGGTCACCAGTCGGGGGTGCCTTCGCGGACCCGGGTGCGGGTGAGGAGGCCGAGGGGGCGGGGTTGCCGAGCCCCGGGCGTTGGGGGGGGGGGGCCCCCCCACCCGAGAGAGCTGGGGGGGGGGGGGGCGGGGCCCCCGGGGCCGGGGAGGCTCAGCTCTCGGGCGTCGCCTCCGCGGCGGGAGCCTTGGCGCGGGTGCGGCGGCGCACCGGCTTGGCCTCGGCGGTGTCCGTCGCCTCCGCGGCCGGCTTCGCCGTGGCGGCCTTGCGGGTCCGCTTCGGCTTGGCCGGGGCGTCCTCGGCGGCGGGTGCGTCCGCCGTGGACTTCGCGGCGGCCGCGGTCTTCCGCGTGCGCTTGGGCTTGGCCGGTGCGGCCTCGGTGCCCTCGGCGGTGTCGACGGCGCTCTCGGCGGCCGGCTTGGCGGCGGCGGCCTTGCGGGTCCGCTTGGGCTTGGCCGGCGCCTCCACGGCGGCCTCGGCCGCGTCCAGCACGACCTCGGCGGCCTTGGGGGCCGCCTTGCGGGTCCGCTTCGGCTTGGCGGGCGCCGCCACCGCGGCGTCCGCCACGGTTTCCGTCACCGCGGCCGGCGCCGTCGCCGCGGCGGCCTTGGCGGTGCTGCGGGTCCGGCGGCGCGGCGTGGCCTGCGCCTCGGCGGGCTCGGTCACGGCCGCGGCCTCGGCGGCGACCGCCGCGCCCTCCGCGGTGGCGACCACATCGGCGGCCTCGGTGACCGCCGGCCGGGCGGCACGTGTCCGGCGGCGCCGCGGTGCGGCGGCCGGAGCCTCCGCCACCTCGGCAGCCGGAGCGATCGTGGCGGCGTCGGCCACCGCATCCGCGGGAGCGTCCTCGGCGGCCGTCACGGCGGCGGCAGTACCGGAGGACTGTCCGTTGCCGTTGCGGGTACGGCGACGCCGACGCGGCTGACGCGGCCCGGCGGCCTCCGCGCCCTCGGTGTTTTCGGCGGCGGCGGGCGAACCGGTCGCCGGTGCTTCGGCGGCGGCCGGCCCGTCCAGCGGTGTGCCGTTACGGGTACGGCGGCGCTGCCGCGGCGTACGGGTGCGCTGGGGGCGCTCCTCCTCGACGACGGCGGCCTTACGGGGGCCACGGCCGCGGCCGCCGGTCTCGCCCAGGTCCTCGACCTCTTCGGCGGCCAGCCCGGCCCGGGTGCGCTCGGTGCGCGGCAGCACGCCCTTGGTGCCCGCGGGGATGTTCAGCTGCTCGTACAGATGCGGCGAGGTGGAGTAGGTCTCCTCCGGCTCGTCGAACGCCAGGTCCAGCGCCTTGTTGATCAGCTTCCAGCGCGGGATGTCGTCCCAGTCGACGAGGGTGACCGCGGTGCCCTTGGCGCCCGCCCGGCCCGTACGGCCGATGCGGTGCAGGTAGGTCTTCTCGTCCTCGGGGGACTGATAGTTGATGACGTGCGTCACGCCCTCGACGTCGATGCCGCGGGCGGCGACGTCGGTGCAGACCAGGACGTCGACCTTGCCGTTGCGGAAGGCGCGCAGCGCCTGCTCACGGGCGCCCTGGCCGAGGTCGCCGTGCACCGCGCCGGACGCGAAGCCGCGGCGCGAGAGCTGGTCGGCGATATCGGCGGCGGTCCGCTTCGTACGGCAGAACACCATCGCCAGACCCCGGCCCTCGGCCTGCAGGATCCGGGAGACCAGCTCCGGCTTGTCCATGGAGTGGGCACGGAAGACGTGCTGGGTGGTGTTGCGGACGGTCTGGCCCTCGTCGTCCGGCGCGGTGGCGCGGATGTGCGTGGGCTGCGACATGTAGCGGCGGGCCAGGGAGATGACCTGGCCGGGCATGGTCGCGGAGAACAGCATCGTCTGGCGCTTGGCCGGCAGCAGCTGGATGATCTTCTCGACGTCGGGCAGGAAGCCCAGGTCGAGCATCTCGTCGGCCTCGTCCAGGACCAGGCTCTTGACCTGGGAGAGGTTGAGCTTGCGCTGGCCGGCGAGGTCGAGCAGCCGGCCGGGCGTGCCGACGATGACGTCGACGCCCTTCTTCAGCGCCTCGACCTGCGGCTCGTAGGCACGGCCGCCGTAGATCGCCAGTACTCGGACATTGCGCACCTTGCCGGCGGTGAGCAGATCGTTGGTGACCTGCTGGCACAGCTCGCGGGTGGGCACGACCACCAGGGCCTGCGGCGCCTCGGTCAGCTGCTCGGGCTTCGCGCGGCCCGCCTCGACATCGGCGGGGACCGTCACGCGCTCCAGGAGCGGCAGACCGAAGCCCAGGGTCTTGCCCGTGCCGGTCTTGGCCTGGCCGATGACGTCGTTGCCGGAGAGGGCGACGGGGAGCGTCAGCTCCTGGATGGGAAAGGGGGAAATGATGCCGACGGCTTCCAGGGCCTCGGCCGTCTCGGGGAAAATCCCAAGGTCTCGAAATGTAGACAGAATCTTGCCTCTTCTGTGAGACGCGGCGTGAGGCGGCGAAGGGGGTCGTACCGCACCTTCGTACTGGTTCGTACGGGGCCGGCCTGATGATGCGGCCGGTGGGGCGGGACCACTGCCAACGCTCAGGCACTCCTGCCGCGAGCGGTGTCCCTCCTGCCGTGCGTATGTCTGCTACGCGCCGCAAAAGAGGGCGGTCGGTTTGGAGCCGATCGGGCCACCGACCGGGCATCCGCTTCGTGGAACGACCCACCGATACTCGGCAGGTCCAAATACCACTGTACCCCGGATACGGCGCGCTCATCCGAAGGCTTGTATGAGTGAGGAATACATCACGGCAGATGCGGCACCGGGACACGGGGCCGGACCGCCGTTCGTACGGGTGAACGGGAGTGGCTGACCAGGGCCTTCCCCGAGCGGCCGAGCGGGCTATTGTGCCCGTCATGGGAACGCCTGACAACGCCGCGGCTGACGCGCAAAAACACACCGGGATCGCCGCCCAGAACTGGGCGCAGGCATCCGCCGACCCGCAGTACCGGGCCGCCGTCATCGATCTGCTCGGCGCGCTCGCCTACGGCGAGCTGTCCGCCTTCGAGCGCCTGGCGGAGGACGCCAAGCTCGCGCCGACGATGGACGACAAGGCCGAACTGGCCAAGATGGCCTCGGCCGAGTTCCACCACTTCGAGCGGCTGCGCGAGCGGCTCGCGCAGATCGAGGCGGAGCCGAACGAGGCGATGGAGCCGTTCGCCGCCGCCCTGGACGAGTTCCACCGCCAGACCGCGCCGTCGGACTGGCTGGAGGGCCTGGTCAAGGCCTATGTCGGCGACTCGATCGCCAGTGACTTCTACCGCGAGGTCGCGGCCCGGCTGGACTCCGACAGTCGCGGTCTGGTGTTGGCCGTGCTGGACGACACCGGGCATGCGACGTTCGCCGTGGAGAAGGTGCGCGCGGCCATCGAGGCCGAGCCACGGGTCGGCGGGCGGCTGGCGCTGTGGGCGCGCCGTCTGATGGGCGAGGCGCTCTCGCAGGCGCAGCGGGTCGTCGCGGACCGCGATGCGCTCTCCACGATGCTGGTGGGCGGTGTGGCCGACGGCTTCGATCTGGCCGAGGTGGGCCGGATGTTCTCGCGGATCACCGAGGCGCACACCAAGCGGATGGCGGCGCTGGGGCTCGCGGCCTGACGTACGACGGGCGTACCGGGCGGCTCAGGCCGTCCGGTGCCCCTTCAGCGCCGTGGCCGGCCGTCGAAGACGCCGGCGCGGCGGGCGCGCGAGGACCGACAGCAGAGCCGCCCCCACGGCGATCGCGGCCACCATCACCTGGACGGGATGGCCGGCGCCGAGGATCGAGCGGGTCAGCAGTGCGCCGAGCAGCGCCGCGACCGGGCCGGTCGCCAGCGTGAGGGCGCGTGCGGGGAACCGGTCGGGCAGCCAGCGCATGGCGGACAGGGCGATGGCGCATCCGATGAGCACGGCGCCGAGCGCTTCCCAGATCATGCTGTTCCCTCCCGTGTGACGAGACCGGTCGGACGACCAAATCGGTCGTAGGCGGTCGTACCCATGGGGCACCGGCAGCAACCCTCCCGGCGCCGGTCCCCTGCCCGATCAGCCCAGCCGGACCGACTCGAACGGCCTGATCTGCGGAAAAGCGGCGGCCGGGGCCCGGAACGGACGGGAAAGCGGTGGCGGGCCGGCGCGCGAAACCGGCAGGAAAAGGGCGGCGGCCCGGAGCGATACCTCCGGGCCGCCGCCCTTGTCACCTGAGTGCGGGCGCCGCATCCGGCGCCCCTGCTCAGAGCGCGCCGAACCCGACCTTGCGGGCGGTCGGCTCGCCGATCTCCACATAGGCCAGCCGGTCCGCCGGGACCAGGACCTTGCGACCGTGATCGTCCACCAGGCTCAGCAGCTGTGACTTGCCGCCCAGCGCGTCGGACACCGCGCTCTCGACCTCTTCGGCAGACTGCCCGCTCTCCAGAATGATCTCGCGGGGTGCGTGCTGCACGCCGATCTTGACCTCCACGGCTTATGTCCCTCCGACGGTCTGGGGGTCCCCCAGTGTCAGCTGGGGGAGGGTGCGCGGTCATCCGCGCCGTACGCAGCACACATTAGCCCGGTACGGGGACGGGCAGGACGCCATGGACCACGCCCGCAGCGAACACGGTCAGTGCGCGTCGCTGCCGTGCAGCGGAAAGCCGGCGATGCCCTTCCACGCGAGCGAGGTCAGCAGCTGCACCGCGGTTTCCCGCGGCACCTTGCTCGCCGAGGACAGCCAGTACCGCGCCACCACCTGGGAGACACCGCCCAGGCCCACGGCGAGCAGCATCGACTCGTCCCGCGACAGGCCGGTGTCCTCGGCGATCACCGCGCTTATGGCTTCGGCGCACTCCAGCGACACCTTGTCCACGCGCTCGCGGACCGCCGGCTCATTGGTGAGGTCCGACTCGAACACCAGTCGGAAGGCGCCGCCCGGGTCCTCCACGTACGCGAAGTAGGCGTCCATCGTCGCCGCGACCCGCTGCTTGTTGTCGGTCGTCGACGCCAGTGCCGAACGCACCGAGTGCAGCAGCGCCTCGCAGTGCTGGTCGAGCAGGGCGAGGTAGAGGTCCAGCTTGCCCGGGAAGTGCTGGTAGAGCACGGGCTTGCTGACGCCCGCCCGCTCGGCGATGTCGTCCATCGCGGCCGCGTGGTAGCCCTGTGCGACAAAAACCTCCTGGGCGGCGCCCAGAAGCTGATTGCGCCGGGCTCGGCGTGGCAGGCGTGTGCCCCGCGGGCGCGCCGCCTCGGTCTGCTCGATGGCGCTCACGCTGCCTCCCAGAAGTTGTTCCGTACGCGGCCCGTACAAGGTGGTGCACCGCGCCCGCCATCGTACTTTTGGGTAACCCGGCTGTGCGCGTTCGAGGCCGAGAATTTCTGGTCGGCACCCCGCCCGGAAGCCGACATAACCTCCCAGGTCATCGGTATTCGTCTTCGTTGAGCTCCACGACACGGGCCTGTTCGGCGAGATCTGCCTCGTTTGCCTCGTCCGGATCGAGATCGCCCAGCTCCTCGTCACGCTGCGGTGCGAGATCGGCGTGCTGCTCGGCGGCGTCCGCTTCCGGCGCTTCGACGTCGATGTCGGTGGCGTCGCTCTCGTCCACGAAGGTCTCCGGGTCTGTCGGGTCGACGCGCATGGTGGCTCCCTTTCCCGAGTGCTCGTTTCGTCGGCTGGTGCCTGGCATGAAAGCAGTGGCCGGGGGCGGCTGCCCTCGCCTACGAGCCTAGGAGAGTCGTCGTGGCAGCGCGATGTGGTGTGTGACCGCGGACACACGATCGGGGGTGTGATCGTCTCGTAACATCGTGCCCATGTCTTCGACCGAGTCGCCGGACACCGCGACCGCCGCCCTCCCGGTGCCACCGGCCGGCCCCGGCCGGCACGGCGGGGCGGAGACGGTACGCACCGTGACCCTGCCGGGCCTGACGCTGACCGTACGGGCACCGGACGGGCAGCCCGCGCGGCCGGACGACGGGCCGGAGGATGCCGCACAGGACGGCGCCGGACGGGACCGCGAGCCCGCGCTCTACGTCCACGGCCTCGGCGGCTCCTCGCAGAACTGGTCGGACCTGATGCCGCTGCTCGCCGACCGCGTGGACGGCGAGGCGATCGACCTGCCCGGGTTCGGGCAGTCACCGCCGCCCGAGGACGGCAACTACTCCGTCTCCGCGCAGGCCCGCGCGGTCATCCGCCACCTCGACGCGGCCGGGCGCGGCCCCGTCCACCTCATCGGCAACTCCATGGGCGGTGCCGCCTCGACCCGGGTGGCGGCGGTGCGTCCGGATCTCGTCCGCACCCTGACGCTGATCTCCCCGGCGCTTCCCGAGCTGCGGCCGCAGCTGACGGCGGTGCCCACGGCACTGCTCGCCGTCCCCGGAATCGCCGGGCTCTTCGGCCGGCTCACCCATGACTGGACGCCCGAGCGCCGCACCCGCGAGGTGCTGGCGCTCTGTTACGGCGACCCCGGCCGGGTCAGCCCGGAAGGGTTCAACGCCGCGGCCGAGGAATATGCGCGACGGCTGGAACTCCCTTATTTCTGGGAGGTGATGGAGCGTTCGGCGCGCGGCCTGGTGAACGCCTACACGCTCGGCGGACAGCATAATTTGTGGCGTCAGGCAGAGAGAGTGCTCGCCCCCACCCTTCTCGTCTACGGTGGACGCGACCGCCTGGTCTCCTTCCGGATGGCGCGGCGGGCGGCCGCGGCGTTCCGCGGTTCGCGACTGCTGACGCTGCCGGAGGCGGGGCATGTGGCGATGATGGAGTACCCGGAGACAGTGGCGCGGGCCGTCCGCGAGCTGCTCGACAGTGAAGTGACCGATGTGACCGCTGATGCGGGCAGGAGCTGACACGCCCCGTGGGACGCCATAGCCGCCGAGGCCGGCCGGAGACCGCTGCGGAGACCCCTGAGACGGCAGGTCCGCCCGTCAACGGCCCCTCGGGGGGCAGTGACCCCGGCGCCGGGCCGGGCCCGGGACGCCGCAGACGCGAGCCGTTCGAAGGCGATGCGGTGCGCGGCGGACACCCCGAACAGCGCGAGCCGGGCGGTGGCTGGGGCACGTTCCCCGGGGCACCGGATTCCCCGGTGGCGTCCGGTCCGGGCACGCCGAGGATTCCCCGGCCGCGCGCGGAGATGTTCGGCGCACCGCCGGTCGCCGCACCGGGCAGCGGGCCGGGGCCGCGGCGCGACTATGTGGACGCCTTCGATGCCGGGCCGTTCCCGGGCGGTGCGAGGGGCGCGGACGACCCCGACGACGATGTGTTCCGGGCCGGTGCGCCCCGGACGGCGGGCCCGGCGTCCGGTCCGTACGGGCCCGGCGCGGACGGTGTGCCCCCCGGCGGCCGCTTCACCGGGCGGTCGGTGGTCTTCGAGCGCGAGGAGGACGACGGGCCGGACCGGCGGGCCGAATCCGGCGCGGACGGTGGCGAGCCGGGTGACCCGGCGGACCAGGATCCGGACGGCACAGGCGCGGCGGACGAGTCGCGGCACGGCAGCAAGAAGGGCGGCATGGGCCGGACGTTCACCGGCGCGGCGGCCGCGGCGGTGACCACCGTGCTCGCCGTGGTCATCGCGGGCCAGGTCGCCGAACAGCACAAGGACGGCGGCGACCCGCAGACCCGCAGCGGCAACGACCGCACCGACGGGGACGGCGACGAGGCCTCCAGGTCGCATGCCAGGCCCACCCAGGATGCCAAGCCCGCCAGTTACGACGAGCGGATGACGCAGGTCTTCCCGCTGGATGCGCATCTGACGGCCGGCGGCCGGTTCACGCCGACCGGCGGCGACGCCAAGGCGCCCGGACACGGCAAGGTGCTGCGCTACCGCGTCGACATCGAGGAGGGGCTGCCGCTGGACGGCAAGCTGTTCGCCGAGGCGGTGCACAAGACCCTCAACGATGAGCGCAGTTGGGCACACGGCGGACAGCGGACCTTCCAGCGGGTGGGGTCCGGCGACGCCGATTTCGTGATCACGCTGGCGAGCCCGGGGACCACGGCGACGTGGTGCGCCAAGTCCGGTCTCGACACCCGCGAGGACAATGTCTCCTGTGATTCGGCGGCGACCGACCGGGTCATGATCAACGCCTACCGCTGGGCGCAGGGCGCGCAGACCTACGGCCACGACAAGATGCTCGCCTACCGCCAGATGCTGATCAATCACGAGGTCGGCCACCGCCTCGGGCACAACCACGAGGTCTGCTCCCGGCAGGGCGCGCTGGCCCCGGTGATGATGCAGCAGACGAAGTTCCTGACGACGGACGGGGCGACCTGCCGGCCCAACTCCTGGCCGTTCCCCACCCAGCGGTGACCCGACCGGGCGCCCGGCAAGGCGGGCACCCGGTGTGAGACGGGCCGATGAGCCGACCACCGCTGGACGTCACCACCCAGGCGCAGATCATCGGGCTGCCCGGCGAACTCCGCCGGGAGGCGGGCCGCTCGCTGGTTTTCATCGCCCACGATCCGGCGGTCGTACGGGCGGTCGGCGACCGGGCCGCGGTGCTGCGCTCCGGCCGGATCGTGGAGCAGGGACCGGTCGACTCCGTGTAAGACCATCCGCAAGACCCCTGCACCCAAGGGCTCCTGGCGGTGGTCCCGGTGCTCGATCCGCAGGTCGCGGCGCAGCGGCGGGCGCTACGGGCGGTGGTGTAGCGATCACATAGCGCGTCGAAACGCCTCCGGGGGCGGAAAGTTACGTGCGTTCACCCCTTCCGGTGGCGCGATGGACAACCGTCCATCGCGTCACCGGCCCTTTGCATAGCTTCTTGCCGCAGGTGGCGGCCGTGCCACCGGCCCACAGGGACGCCGATATGGGAGGACGGAGGTGCACTCGTGCGTATTGGACTGCTCACCGAAGGTGGTTATCCGTATGCGTCCGGTGAGGCGCACGCGTGGTGCGACCGGCTCGTGCGCGGGCTCACCGGCCATGACTTCGAGGTCTACGCCCTGAGCGCCGACCCCCGCCAGGAAGCGCACCTCCGGCCCGAACTGCCGCGCCACGTGCGGCTGGTACGCAGCGCTCCGCTGGGGGACGACTTCCCCGCCGGGCGCCGCCGGGCCGGCGCGCCGCGCACGGGCCGCACCCCCGGACGCCGCGCACGTCGCCGCTTCGTCGAGCGCTTCGACGATCTCGTGACGGCCTTCGCCACGGCGCCTCCGGGAGGCGAGCCTTCCAGGGCCTCCCACGGGGGCGCCCCCGCCGGGGATCCGCCGACCGTGCCGCAGGGGGCCCTCCGTTCCCCCGTGACCAGCAAGGCGGACCGTTTCGCCAGCGGTCTCTACGGGCTCGCCGACTTCGCCCGGGAGCACGGAGGGCTGCCCGCGCTGCTGCACTCCGAGGACGCCGTACGCATCCTGGAGGCCGCCTGCCACGGCCCCCACGCGCTGCCCGCCGCCCAGGGCGCACAGGTCGACGATCTGCTCGCCGCCACCGCCCGGCTCGCACGTGCGCTACGACCGCTGTCCCTGGACTGGTACGGCGACCGGCAGACTCCCGGGCTCGGCGGTGTGGACCTCTGCCATGCCACGTCGGGCGGCGCGGCCGCGCTCCCCGGACTGCTGGCCAAGCGCTTCTTCGCCACCCCGCTCCTGGTCACCGAGTACGGCGTACGGCTGCGCGAGCACTACCTCGCGCGCACCGCCTCGCCGCTGAGTGCGCCGGTGCGCGCACTGCTCGCCGCCTTTCAGGGCGCGCTGGCCGCCGAGACCTATACGCAGGCCGCGCTGATCACCCCCGGCAACACCCACGCCCGGCGCTGGCAGGAGCGCTGCGGCGCCGACCGCGCCCGGCTGCGCACGGTCTACCCGGGCATGGACGCCGCCCCCTTCGCCGCGGTCGCGGACGCGGCGGCGGACGACACCAAGACGCTGGTGTGGGTCGGCAGCGTCGAGCCCGCGAAGGACCTCGTCGCGCTGCTGCACGCCTTCACCGAGATCCGCAAGGCCGAGCCGGAGGCCACGCTGCGGATCATCGGCGGGGTCGGCCGCGATCCGCAGGCGCCCGGATATCTCGGGCACTGCCGGGCGCTGGCCGCCCAGCTCTTCCCCGACGAGGCGGCCGATGCCCGCACCGTCGGGGAGAACCCGGTCAGCTTCGAGGAGATCGGCAGCCCGGAGGTGCCGGCCCTGGAGGACGCCTATGCCTCCGGCGCCGTGGTGGTGCTCTCCAGCGTCATCGAGGGCTTTCCGCGCTCCCTGGTGGAGGCGATGTTCTGCGGCCGCGCCACGGTGTCGACCGATGCCGGCGCGGTCTGCGAAGTCATCGGCGGCACCGGCCTGGTCGTCCCGCCGCGCAACCCCCGCGCCCTCGCCGAGGCCTGCACCGCGCTGCTCGGCGACCCGGACCGCAGGGCCAGGCTGGGCGCGGCGGCCCGGGCGCGGGCGCTGGAACTGTTCACCGTCGAGCAGAATGTCGCGGCATTTCGTGGCATCTATCTGGAGTTGATCTCCCACGCCCCGGCCCGTCCGGCCGCCTGCCGCGAGCGGGACGCACGGGGCGTACCGCAGCCGTTCGCCCGCCCCGCCGAGTCCCATGTCCCCGGCCGCTGGGCCGCTACCGGCGCCGCCACCCGGGCCGCCGTGCCCGCCGGCCGCACGCCGAGCTGGGCGGTCCCCGAGGAGGAGCGGGCCGCCGCGCCGCAGGCCCCGCGCGCGGAGACCGGGGGAGCGGCCGGCGTCCGAGGGGCGAGACGGCCGGTGAGATGGGGAAGGTCCGCCGATCAGTCCGGTGTGACCGGAGTGAGGGAGAGAGGGCAGTGGTGACGGCTGTGCGGGACGTGATGTGTGCGAGGTGCCTGGTGGGCGTGGCACCGGTGACGGGCATGGCGGACGTGGCGCACGGCGGGAGCCGGGAAGGACTCCGGCGCGCCGGCCGTCCCGGCGGCCCGGCGCACGCCGGCCACACCGCTTCCGGCGGCCACACCGCTTCCGGCGGCCACACCGCTTCCGGCGGCCACACCGCCTCCGGCAGCCACACCGCTTCCGGCGGCCACACCGCTTCCGGCGGCCACACCGCTTCCGCCGGCCACACCGCTTCCAGCGGCCGCTGCCGCCCGGCCCGGCGGCGCATGCCGCACACCCGCCCCGACCGGGGCGGCCGCGCGGCGGCCCGGAGGAGAGGGGACGGGCTGTGACCACACCCGACGGTGGCGCCACCCACGCCGTACCGGCCATGGAGGACGGGTCCGCCGCCCGTACCGTGCCGCCGCCCAAGGAGGCCGCCGCCCGCCCCGCGCGCCGCGGGCCCGCCGATCCCGTACGGTCCCTGATGCACCGTCACCAGGAGCTGTGTGCACGCGCCGTGGACGCGCTGGAGATCGCGGCCGGCCTGGAGGCGCACGGTGTCACCGACCGTACGGCCGCACGCTTCCGGCACCGTGACGTCTTCTCGCTGGCCGAGGAGCTCTACGCCCGGGTGCCCCGCGCCGACCCGGAGGAGGCCCGGCCGGATGGTGACGGGCGCCCGCCCGCGCCCGACCCCGCGCGGGGCTCCCTGGGCGTGCGCGGGGTGCTGCAGCTGCTGCCCGGTGCCGTCTGCGTCGCGACGCTCGCCGCCCTCGCCTCGGTCGGCACGGCAACTCCCGCCGTACGTACCGCCGTCGCCGCCGCGGGCGGTGTGCTGCTCGCCCTCGCCGTCCGGCTGGCCGTCCGGTCCGGGCCGCTGCGCCTGCGCCACCGGGGCGCCGGAGCGTGGACCGCCGGCCTGTGGGCGTGCTGGACGGCCGGATATGCGGTGTACGGCGACTGGCTGCTCGGACAACTGCTGGCCGGTGGCCCCGATCTGCCGCATGCCGCTCCCCGGGCCGCCGTCGCCACCACCGTGGCCCTGGCCTTCGCCCTCGCCCCCGCGGCCGGCTGCGCCCGCTGGTTCGCGGCGCGCGGGCGGCGCGGCCTGGCCGCCAGCCGCGGCCTCGAAGAACTCGCCGCCCGGGTCCGGCCGTTGCTGCTCGCCACCACCCTGCTCTTCCTGGGCGCGCTGGTGGCGCTGCTCCTCGGCGCGGACGCGGCCTTCGGGGGCGACGGCACGACGGCGGTGGCCGCGGCGGCCGCGCTGGGTGTGCTGCTCTTCCTCGCCCGGCTGCTGGCCGTGCACGGCTTCCCCGGGGCGGCCGCGACCGGCCTGGCCTCGGCCGCCGCCCTGGAAGCCCTCGCCCTGTCCCTGGTGCTGATCGCCCGGCTCCCCGGTCTGCCGCCGCTCGACGTCCCGGTCGAGGCGCTCACCACCGCCGTGGGCCCGGCCGCCGTACCCGCCGTGGCCTGCACGGCCGCCGCCCTCGGCCTCCTGGTGTACGGCCTGCGGGTGCTCACCGGCGCCTGTGCGCACTGGCCGGCTCCCGCCGGCCCGGCGGAGGCGCACCGGCCGTGACCCCCCGGACGCCCCCCGGCCCCCGACTTCCCGTCCCCCCACACGGGCACCCCCACCACGCACCACCCCCGAAGCGGCACCCCGAAACGGCCGCTTCGGCCCCTTCCCCGCGGACCTCGCCCCCCACGTGGACCCCGCCCCCGGGGCGGGCACCCACTCCGCGGCCGAAGCCGACGTACTTCCCTCGATCCGCTTTAGGAGCACGACACATGAACGTCCAGCCGACCACACGCCACGCGGACCGGGGGGTCGCACGATGAGGGTGCTGCTCATCGGTGCCAACGGCTATCTGGGCCGTTATGTCGCCGACCGCCTGCTCGCCGACCCCGCCGTCCAGCTCACCGCCCTCGGACGGGGGGACGACGCCGACGTCCGCTTCGACCTGGCCACCGGCAGCCCCGGGGCGCTCACCCGTTTCTTCGACGCGGTCCACCCCGGTGTCGTCGTCAACTGCGCGGGCGCCACCCGTGGCGGTGCCCGCGAGCTGACCCGGCACAACACCGTCGCGGTCGCCACCATCTGCGAATCGCTGCGGCGCAGCAGCTGCGGCGCCCGGCTCGTCCAACTGGGCTGCGCTTCCGAGTACGGGCCCTCCCAGCCCGGCTCCTCCACCGCCGAGGACGCGGTGCCGCGCCCCGGGGGGCCGTACGGCGTCAGCAAGCTCGCCGCCACCGAACTCGTCCTGGGCTCCGGACTCGACGCCGTCGTGCTGCGGATCTTCTCGCCGGTCGGTCCCGGCACCCCGGCCGGATCGCCGCTCGGCCGGCTCGCCGAGGCGATGCGCCGCGCCATGCAGTCCGGCGACAACGAGCTCAAGCTCGGCGGGCTCGGCGTGCAGCGGGACTTCGTCGATGTCCGTGATGTCGCGCGCGCGGTGCACGCCGCCTCGCTGTCCGCCGCCCAGGGCGTCGTCAACATCGGGACCGGCCGGGCCGTACGGCTGCGCGAGGCCGCTTCCGTGCTCGCCCGGGTCGCCGGCTTCGGCGGCGCGCTCCACGAGCTCGACTCCCCGCCGGCCCGGCTGGTCATCCCCGGCCCGTCCCCCGAGCACCCGGCCGGCTCACCGCCCGCGACCTACCCGTATCCGGACGGCTGCGGCACCTGGCAGCAGGCGGATGTCCGCACCGCCCGCGACCGGCTCGGCTGGCGCCCCCGGATCGGGCTGGAGGAGTCCCTGGCCGACATCTGGATGGAGGCCGCATGTCGTATCTGACCAGTCCCACCGACACCGCCCACGCCCCGCACGGGTCGACACCGCGCGGGATCGGCGTGCCGGGCTTCGCCCATCCGCTGCTGGCCCCCACCGAATGGGCCGAACTGCTGCGCTGCTCCGGCGGGATCGTCCTGCGGCAGGACGCGGAGCACGGCGGTCCCCGGGCCCCGCTGCGGACGGGGCCGCTGCACTGGGCGGTGCTCAATGTGTCCAACGGGCCCGGTGCCCGCCCCGACCCGCACTGTCTGCCGGCCGCCGCCCGGCTGCGGGAGACCGGTGTCCGCCTGCTGGGACACCTCGACATGGGGCGCGGTACGCGCCCCTTCGGCGAGCTGCTCTCCGACGCCCACCGCTACCTGGAGTGGTACAAAGCCGACGGCTTCTGGCTGGACCGCTGTCCCACGGACCGGACGCTGCTGCCCGATACCCGGCGGCTGGCCACCACCCTGCGCGCCCTGGGCGCCGGCTATCTCGTCTTCGGACACGGCAGCCACCCCCACCCCGGCTATGCCGAGTCCGCCGACCAGCTCGTCACCTTCGCCGGCTCCTGGGCCGACTACCGCTGGTCGCAGGTGGCCGAGTGGACCGCCGACCACCCTCCGGAGAGGTTCTGCCACCTCGTCCACAGCGTGCCCCGGACGCATCTCGACGAGGCGCTGCGGATCGCCCGCTGGCAAGGCGCGGGCACCGTGTACGTCACCGACCGCCGGGCCGCCGCGGCGGCAGGTACTGCCGACGGGGCCTGGGAAGCGCTGCCCGGCTACTGGGACGACATCGTCTCGCGCATCGGAACGGGAGTCTCGGAATGAAGACGGGCGTGGCAGTGTTACGGGGAGAGCAATCTCCCCCACTCTCGGCTCCGCTCGGGCGGGGGGAACCCATCAAGACCGACCAACGGAGTCCCCGTGTCGCTGCCACCCCTGGTCGAGCCCGCTTCCGAGCTCACCGTCGATGAGGTCCGCAGGTACTCCCGCCACCTGATCATCCCTGATGTCGGGATGGACGGGCAGAAGCGGCTGAAGAACGCCAAGGTGCTGTGTGTGGGCGCCGGTGGCCTGGGCTCGCCCGCGCTGATGTACCTGGCCGCGGCCGGTGTCGGCACGCTCGGCATCGTGGAGTTCGACGAGGTCGACGAGTCGAACCTGCAGCGCCAGATCATCCACAGCCAGGCGGACATCGGCCGCTCCAAGGCCGCGTCCGCCAAGGACACGGTGCTGGGCATCAACCCGTACGTCACCGTCAACCTGCACGAAGAGCGCCTCGACTCCACGAACGTCATGGAGCTCTTCGCCGAGTACGACCTGATCGTCGACGGCACCGACAACTTCGCCACCCGCTACCTGGTCAATGACGCCTGCGTGCTGCTGAACAAGCCGTACGTCTGGGGTTCGATCTACCGCTTCGACGGCCAGGCGTCGGTGTTCTGGAGCGAGCACGGCCCCTGCTACCGCTGCCTGTACCCGGAGCCCCCGCCGCCCGGCATGGTGCCCTCCTGCGCCGAGGGCGGCGTCCTCGGTGTGCTGTGCGCCTCCATCGGCTCCATCCAGGTCAACGAGGCCATCAAGCTGCTCGCCGGCATCGGTGAGCCGCTCCTCGGCCGGCTGATGATCTACGACGCGCTGGAGATGACCTACCGTCAGGTCAAGGTCCGCAAGGACCCGGACTGCGCCATCTGCGGTGAGAACCCGACCGTCACCGAGCTCATCGACTACGAGGCCTTCTGCGGTGTCGTGTCCGAGGAGGCCCAGGAGGCGGCGGCCGGCTCGACGATCACTCCCAAGCAGCTCAAGGAGTGGATCGACGGCGACGAGAAGATCGAGATCATCGACGTCCGCGAGCCGAACGAGTTCGAGATCGTCTCGATCCCCGGCGCCCGGCTGATCCCGAAGAACGAGTTCCTGATGGGCACCGCCCTCCAGGACCTGCCGCAGGACCGGAAGATCGTCCTGCACTGCAAGACGGGCGTCCGCTCCGCCGAGGTCCTGGCCGTGCTGAAGTCCGCGGGCTTCGCCGACGCCGTGCACGTCGGCGGCGGCGTCATCGGCTGGGTCAACACCGTCGAGCCGGAGAAGCCGGTCTACTAGGTCTTCGCCGGGGCCTCCTGCGAGGCCTCCGAGCCCAGCGCAAAGGCGCCGGTCCGTGCACCACGGACCGGCGCCTTTGCGCTGTGTGCAGTGCGTACAGGCGGGCGCTCCCGGCCCGTACGGCGGCGGCTTCCGCTCAGATCTCGCCCTTGCGGGTGAGATACGTGAAGGCCAGCCAGCCCGGCAGCACCGGCAGCCAGAAGACCATCAGCCGGAACAGCAGCACCGCCGGGAAGGCCGTATCGGCGGCGAGCCCGGCGAACGTCAGCGCACCGATCAGCGCGCCCTCGACGGCACCCACACCGCCCGGCGTCGGCGCGGCCGACCCCAGCGCGTTACCGGCGAGGAAGGCGACCGCGATACTGGCGTAACTGATCGTCTCGCCGCCGCCGAACGCCCGGATCGAGGCGTCCAGGCACATCACGTTCGCCGCCGTCAGCAGCAGCATCCCGCCGATGCCGGTGACCAGCTTCCCGGGCCGCTGCAGGATGTCCAGCATCCGCGGGACCACTCCCGCGAACAGCGACCGCACCCGGGTCGAGACGAACTTCCGCAGGGCCGGCACCGCGGTGACGATCAGGACCAGCACGGCCACGGTCAGCAGCCCGGCGATGACCGTACGGGACGGCGAGATCGTCGGGGTCTGCTCCTGGGTGCCGGTCAGATAGCCGAAGATCATCAGCAGCAGCACATGGCTGCCCAGACCGAACAGCTGGGACGCCCCGACGCTCGCCACCGCCAGT
This sequence comes from Streptomyces sp. NPDC054786, assembly GCF_053611685.1. Classification (NCBI taxonomy): domain Bacteria; kingdom Bacillati; phylum Actinomycetota; class Actinomycetes; order Kitasatosporales; family Streptomycetaceae; genus Streptomyces; species Streptomyces sp. NPDC054786. The sequence continues at coordinate 71,867 of NZ_JBSHAW010000011.1, forward strand.
CCGGGCCGGACCCCGGCGCGCTGCAGGAAGCGGGTGTTGAGCGCCACACCGCCGATCGCCGCGGGCGCCACCAGCTTCACGAAGTTGCCCGCGATCTGCGCAATGACCGTCCGGACGAACGACACCCGCTCCGTGACGAATCCCAGCAGGCTCATCGCCGCCGCGATATACGTCAGCGCCGAGAAGAACATCGCGACCAGCACCCACTCCCACCGGGCCTCGCTGACCACATCGCCCAGGTTGAAGTTGGTGAGCTGGGACAACAGCAGATACACCGCGAAGGCGCCGGCGATCCAGCTGATCAGGATGCGTGGGCTGAGCCGCTCCAGCTTGGCGGGTTCGATCACCGCCGTCGGACGGATCAGCAACACCTGCCGGCGGATCTGGGCGAGCAGATCCTCCTCGCGGGCCTCCTCCGACGCCTCGTCCAGGGCCCGCTTCTCGGCGTTCTTCTCCGCATGCCGCTCGGCCCGCATCGTCTTGCGGTCCTTGGGGCCCCCCGCCTCGCGTGCCTCCCGCGCCTCCTTGGCGGCCTGCGACGCCTCCAGCACCGCCTCGCGCTCCCGTTTGGAGCGCTCACGGGCCAGCTGGCGCAGCGTCGCGCGGGTGGTGCGGCTCAGCGCGATCGGCTGCAGCAGCGGCAGGCTGTCGGCGACCGCGTCCGGGCCTAGCACCTCGACGGCCGCGGCCACCGCGCGCTCGGCACCGACCCGCAGACCGCAGGTGGCCAGCAATTGGGCGATGTCCATCCGCAGCACGAGATCACCGGCGGCGATCTCGCCGCCGCGCAGCTCGGTCAGGACGATATTGCCGGAACGATCCATCAGCAGCGCGTCCCCGACCAGCCGCCGGTGCGCGATCCTTCGTGACTGCAGCGACTCGACCTGCCGCCAGGCGCTGTGCAGCAGCGCGTCGGTGATCTCGTCGTCGGCCAGTGAGTCGAAGGTCCGGCCGCTGATGTGCTCGTAGACCAGCATCACCGCGTCCGGGCCGAGCTCGGAGGTGGCGATCAGCTTGGGGGCATGGGCACCGGCCGCGATGGCCGCATACGCCAGCAGCGCCTCCTGCTCCAGCGCCTGGCGCAGCGACTGCAGACTGCGGCGCTGGTTGATGCCGCGCAGCGAGAGCCGGCGCCACACGCGGTAGAAGAAGCCCTGCGCCTGCTGCTCGCGGTCGACGACGGTGACATCGATCGGCGGGCCGTCCTCCAGGGTGACGAGGTAGCGGCGGCCGCGGTCGGGGTGCTCGGAGTGCTCCGTGGTGGTGGCGTCCTCCGCGCGCAGGGCGGAGACCGGGTGGAAGCCGACCCGGCGCAGCCCCGCGAGGAGGTTCTGGCCGGTGGGGCGGACGTTGGGGGAGCCGACCGCGTAGAGGGTGCCGTAGGCGACGGTCCAGCCGATCAGCACGGTCGTGATGATCGCGAACGGTGTGGTGTACCGCCCGACCAGCACCGCGAACGCGTCCAGCAGCAGTACGCACCACATCGCGACCCGCCAGCGCGGCCGCCGGGACATGCCCACCGCCGTCATATAGGCGATCACGGGTGCCAGATAGCTGTGCACCGGAGCGGAGAGCGCACCGTTTTCGAGGGGCTGGGTCAGCGCGTCCCGGATGGAGGCGGGGGCGGCCTCGGCCACCCACAGATCGGCGGCCAGCGACACCCCGTGGGCGAGGACCGCGGCCAGCACACCGTCCGCGATCCGCAGCCCGTCGCGCTTGATCAGCCGCTCGACGGCGAACGCCACCGGCACGATCAGCACCGCGACGCTGGAGGTGAGCCCCGCCAGGTTGATCAGCAGCGGCGGCGCCGCCTTCGCGCCCGTGCCGATGTCCCGGGCCAGGCCCTGGGTGGTGCCGTGGGCGAAGGTGGCGAGTCCGAGGACGAGGGCGATCCCGGCGATGCCGAGCAGCAGCCGCAGTAGATCGGCCGGGCGGTGCACCCGGGCGGGCAGCAGCGGCTCGTCGCCGGAGACCCGGTCGACGTGGAACTCGCCGTACTCGTCGGAACTCAGGTCGGAACGGTGCGAGCCCGTGTGGGGCGTGCCCGGGGGTGCGCCGGAGGCCGGCTCCTTGCGCTGGTCGCGCGCGGCCGGTCCGTCCTGCTCCTGCTCGGGCTCCTTGCTGTTCCGCTCCTCCTCGTGCCGCTCGGTTGGCTCGGGCTCCTTGGGCTCTTCCGGCCTCTCGGACGCCCCGGGTGGTTCGGCCTTCTCGATCGTGCTCGCCTTTTCGGTAGCGGAGGCCGTGCCCGGCCTCCGTTGGTGCTTCCCCTGTGGTGACGCCTGGCTCCGCTGCGGCCGCTCGGTCGGCGCGGCCGGTCCGGGTGCGGTGCCGACGGCGTCGACGACCAGCGCTTCAGGGGTGCCCGCCTCCCGTGGAGGCACCGCACCCTGCTGCTCGGCCGTCTCTTCTTGATCTCGTATCACCAGTCACCGTCCGGAAGATGGTGGCACGGACGACCGGTGGAGGGGGGCATCAGGGTGCATTTCGGGGGTGCGGGAAGCGGAACGCCCCTCCCGCACCGGGGCTGACGGCGCCCTGCCGCCGACCTCCCGGGGGTGCGGGACCGTGTGTCCGGTCCCATTGTCGGTGCCGTGCGGCAGGATGGACCGAATGAGTGGGACCGGAGATACGGCGGCGGGTGAACTCCCCGCATACCCGGAGTACGCGGAGCGGGTCCTGGCCGTTGCCGAGCTGATCCCGGCGGGCCGGGTGATGACGTACGGCGATGTCGCGGAGTGGCTCCAGGACGAGGGGCAGCCCGAAGGGCTTCCGGCGAAGGGCGGTGACGGGCGACGGGTGGGCGGTCCGCGGCAGGTGGGGCGGGTGATGGCGCTCTACGGCGCCGCGGTGCCCTGGTGGCGGGTGGTGCGCGCGGACGGCCGGCTGCTGCCCGGCAGCGAACTGCGCGCGCTGGCGCACTACCGGGACGAGGACACACCCCTGCGTACGGCCTCGCGGGAGGCCGAGGACCACATACCGCGGCTCGATATGCGGCGGGCCCGCTGGGACGGGCACCAGGACGGCGGCGCCCCGTAGCCCCCTCGGTCTCGCGCGGCGGGCCGGGGGACGCGCTGCGGCTCGGGCGCCACCTGGCGTAGCGTCGGGCACTGCCGTCACGAGGACGGCCCCGCCGCGCACCGCGCAGCCGGGCCACCGGCCCGGCCGGCGGCCCGCAGCGCCGCGCACCACCTACGCACCACGACGAGCACCTCCTCAGGACCGGCGATCCACGTGAGTTCCTCCTTCTCGGCCATCCCGTCGACGCAGCCCCACCGGGCGGCGCCGCGGGGTGCCGCAGGCGCGTACCGACTGGTGCGTACCCCGCCGGGGCGGGTGGCTCCTCCTGTCTTGGACGCAGCCCAGCGCGCCGTGGTTGACCACCGGCACGGGCCGCTGCTGGTGCTGGCCGGGCCGGGCACCGGAAAGACCACGACGCTGGTGGAGTCGGTGGCCCGCCGGGTGCGGGCCGGCGGCGACCCCGAGCGGATCCTCGTCCTCACCTTCAGCCGCAAGGCCGCCGTCGAACTCCGCGACCGGCTCGCGGCCCGGCTGGCGGATCTGGAGGGACAGCCCGGCACGGGGGGCGGCGGGCCACGGGCGGGCATCCCCCAGGCGACGACCTTCCACTCCTTCTGCTACGCCCTGGTCCGCGCCCATCAGGACGCCGACCTCTTCGCCGACCCGGTGCGGCTGCTGTCCGGACCCGAGCAGGACCTCGTCGTCCGTGAACTCCTCGAAGGACAGGCGGAGCTGGCCGGGGCCGGCCGCGCCCGGGTGAGCTGGCCGGACGAGCTGCGGGCCTGTCTGACCACCCGAGGCTTCGCCGACGAGGTCCGTGCGGTGCTCGCCCGCAGCCGCGAACTGGGCCTGGGCCCGGACGCCCTCGGCGCCTTCGCCCGGCGCACCGGACGCCCCGACTGGAGCGCCGCGGCCGGCTTCCTCGCCGAGTACCTCGACGTCCTGGACGGCCAGGGCGTACTGGACTACGCCGAGCTGGTGCACCGCGCGGTGCTGCTCGCCGAACGCACCGACGTCGCGGCGCAGCTGGCCGCCGCCTATGACGCGGTCTATGTCGACGAGTACCAGGACACCGACGTCGCCCAGGTACGGCTGCTGAGCGCGCTCGCGGGCAACCAGGGAGCGGCGGGCCGACCGGGCTCCCCGGGACGCACGCTCGTCGCCTTCGGCGACCCCGATCAGTCGATCTACGCCTTCCGCGGTGCCGACGTCAACGGCATCCTCGACTTCCCCGAGACCTTCCGCCGCGGAGACGGAACTCCCGCCCCGGTGGCCGTCCTCGGCACCTCCCGGCGCTCCGGCACCACCCTGCTCGCGGCCACCCGGCTGCTCACCCGCCGGATGCCGCTCACCCGCCTCCCGGCCCGGAAGGTACGGGCCCACCGCGAGCCCGCGCCCGTACGGGACGGCGGCCGCGTCGAGGTGTATACGTACCCGACGCCCGGTGCCGAACTCGACAACATCGCCGACATCCTGCGCCGCGCCCATCTGGAAGACGGCGTGCCCTGGGGCGAGATGGCCGTCCTCGTCCGCGCCGGGGGACGCTCGCTCCCCCCGGTACGCCGCGCGCTCACCTCCGCCGGGGTGCCGCTCGACATCGACGGCGACGATCTGCCGCTGCGCCACGAACCCGCGGTCGCCCCCCTGCTGACCGCGCTGCGGGCGGCGGCACGGGCCGCACTGGCGCAGGATCCTGCGGTGGAGGGTCCCGGTGGCGGCCGGTCCGGTGAGGGGGACTCCGGTGAGGCCGGTCCCGATGACAGACGGTCCGGTGAGACGGAATCCGATGACGCCGGCCCCGGTGACGACCGGTCCGGTGAGCTGGACTCCGATGACGCTTCATCCGGTGGGACGGAATCCGTCGAGGCCGCCCCCGGTGACGCCCCGTCCGGTCGCACCCCCTCCGGTGAGGCCGCCCCCGATGACACCGCCCGCCACCGGCTCGACGCCGAAACCGCTCTGGACCTGCTGACCTCCCCCCTGGGCGGAATGGACTCCGCCGATCTGCGGCGGCTGGGCCGCGCCCTGCGTGAGGAGGAACGGGCCGCCGGGCAGGCACTGCCGCGGCCCTCCGACGAGCTGATCGCCCAGGCGCTCGCCGAACCGCAGCGCCTGGTGTCCCACGACCCCGCCTATGCGCGCGGCGCCCAGCGGCTCGGGCTGCTGCTGCGCAAGGCCCAGGAGCTGCTGGCCGGCGGCGGCACCGCGGAGCAGGCGCTGTGGGAGCTGTGGGACGGCACCCCCTGGCCGCAGCGTCTGGAGCGGTCCGCCCACCGCGGCGGTGCCGCCGGGCGCAACGCCGACCGGGACCTGGACGCCGTCGTCGCACTGTTCGAGACCGCGGCCCGCGCCGAGGAACGCACCGGTGGCCGCGGCGCGCTCAACTTCCTGGAGGAACTCGACGCCCAGGACATCGCCGCCGACACCCTCACCCGGCGCACGGTGCGCCCCGACGCCGTACGGCTGATGACCGCGCACCGCGCCAAGGGCCTGGAATGGCGGCTCGTCGTCATCGCCGGAGTGCAGGAGGGCCTCTGGCCCGACCTGCGCCGGCGCGGCTCGCTCCTGGAAGCCGACCGGATCGGCCGCGACGGCCTGGCCGAGCCGCTCACCCCGGGCGCGCTGCTCGCCGAGGAACGCCGGCTGTTCTACGTCGCGGCCACCCGGGCCCGCGAACGCCTGGTCGTCACCGCCGTGAAGACCGCGGCCGACGACGGCGACCAGCCCTCCCGTTTCCTGACCGAGCTGGGCGTCGCCCCTCAGGACGTCACCGGCCGGCCGCGCCGCCCCCTCTCGGTGGCCGCGCTCGTCGCCGAGCTGCGCGCCACCACCGTCGACCCGGCCGCCACCCCGGCGCTGCGCGAGGCCGCCGCCCAGCGGCTCGCGAAACTGGCGGCCCTGCACGACGACGACCACCACCCGCTGGTACCGGCCGCCCACCCGGACAACTGGTGGGGCCTGCACGAACCCACCCACAGCACCGTCCCGCTGCGCGACCGCGACCGCCCCGTCGTCCTCTCCGGCAGCGCCCTCTACCAGCTCGCCCACACCTGCTCCCTCCAGTGGTTCCTGGGCCGCGAGGTCAAGGCGGACGCTCCGGCCACCGCCGCCCAGGGCTTCGGCAACGTGGTGCATGTGCTCGCCGACGAGGTCGCCTCCGGCCGCACACCTGCCGATCTGAGTGTCCTGATGGAGCGTCTGGACTCCGTATGGGACGCCCTCGCCTTCGACGCCCCCTGGAAGTCACGCCAGGAAAAGGACACCGCGCGCGCTGCCCTGGAGCGCTTCCTGCGCTGGCACGTCATGGAACGCGAGACCCGCGGCCGGGACACCGTCGCCACCGAGCACGGCTTCGACCTCACCCTCCGGGCCGGCGCCTACGAGGTCCGTATCCGCGGCAGCATGGACCACGTCTCCCGGGACGCGCAGGGCCGGGCGTACGTCGTCGACTTCAAGACCGGCAAACAGAAACCGACCGGACCCGAGGTCGCCCGCCACCCCCAGCTCGCCGTCTACCAGCTCGCGGTGCGCGAGGGTGCGGTCGACGACGCCTTCGACGGCCGCACACCGGAGCCGGGCGGCGCCGAACTGGTGCATCTGCGGCTGGGCGCCGCCCAGAAGGAAGGCGGCGACGCGCTGCCCGCCGTACAGGGCCAGCAGCCGCTGGAGGGGGAGTGGGTCGGCGAACTGCTCGCCTCCGCCGCGGGCCGTGTACTGGAGGAGCGGTTCACGCCGACGACCGGCACGCACTGCACACACTGCGCGTTCCGGGCGTCGTGCAGCGCACAGCCGGAGGGGCGGCACGTCGTGGAGTGAGCGGCGCCGGTCGTGGGTGAGCGGGCGCAGGAGAGCCACGGGCCGTCGGCTCTGCTGCCGTTCCTGCCCCTGTGACCTGCGCGGATGCCGGGGACGACGGCGGTTGTCAGTGGCGCCCGTTACGGTTTTCGCTGTGTCAGCTCACCTCACCGACCCCGAGCAGCTCAAGGAGCTCCTCGGCATCCCGTTCACGCCGGAGCAGACGGAGTGCATCACCGCCCCGCCCGCCCCGCAGGTCATCGTGGCCGGAGCCGGTTCGGGCAAGACCACGGTGATGGCCGCGCGCGTGGTGTGGCTGGTCGGCACCGGCCAGGTCGCCCCCGAACAGGTCCTCGGGCTGACGTTCACGAACAAGGCGGCCGGCGAACTCGCCGAACGCGTCAGGGCCGCGCTCCTCGCCGCCGGTGTCACCGACCCCGACGCGCTCCCGCCCGACGCCGGCGGCACCGCCACCGACCAGCCCCCCGGCGAGCCGCGGATCTCCACCTACCACGCCTTCGCCGGCCAGCTCCTGAAGGACCACGGCCTGCGCATCGGCCTGGAACCCAGCGCCCGGCTCCTCGCCGACGCCACCCGCTTCCAGCTCGCCGCCCGTACCCTCCGTGCCGCCCCCGGCCCCTACCCGGCGCTCACCACCTCGCTGCCCTCCCTCGTGGAGGACCTCCTCGCCCTGGACGCCGAGCTCGCCGAACACCTTGTGGACCCCACCGCGCTCCGCACGTACGACACCGAGCTGCTCGCCGCCCTCGACGGTGTGAAACTCACCAACGCCGACCTGCGCAAGGTCCCCGAAACCGCCCGTGGCCGCCTGGAACTGCTCGATCTCGTCGCCGCCTACCGGGCCGAGAAGCGCCGCCGCGACCTCCTCGACTTCGGCGACCAGATCGCCCACTCCGCGACCCTCGCCACCACCCGCCCGGAGGTCGGCCGGATCCTGCGCGACGAATTCCGTGTCGTCCTGCTCGACGAGTACCAGGACACCTCCGTCGCCCAACGACTGCTGCTGTCCGGCCTCTTCGGCGTCGGCACCGGGACCGCCACCGGGACCGCCACGGGGCATGCCGTCACCGCCGTCGGCGACCCCTGTCAGGCCATCTACGGCTGGCGCGGCGCCTCCGTGGCCAACCTCGACGACTTCCCCGTCCACTTCCCCTTCCAGGACGGCACCCCCGCCCGCCGGTACGCGCTCAGCGAGAACCGCCGCAGTGGCGGCCGCCTCCTCGACCTCGCCAACGGCCTCGCCGCACCACTCCGCCGGATGCACGAGGGCGTCGAAGCGCTCCGCCCCGCCCCCGGCGCCGAGCGCGACGGCATCGTCCGCTGCGCCCTGCTGCCCACCCACGCCGAAGAGCTCAGCTGGCTCGCCGACTCCCTCGCCCACCTCGTCCGCACCGGCACCCCACCCGGCGAGATCGCCGTGCTGTGCCGCACCGCCGGTGATTTCGCCCGCATCCAGGGCGAACTGGTCGACCGGGACGTCCCCGTGGAGGTCGTCGGCCTCTCCGGGCTGCTGCATCTGCCGGAGATCGCCGACCTCGTCGCCGTCTGCGAGGTGCTCCAGGACCCCACGGCCAACGCCGCCCTGGTCCGCCTGCTGATCGGCCCGCGCTGGCGGATCGGCCCCCGCGACCTGGCGCTCCTGGGCCGCCGCGCCCGCACCCTCGTCCACCACGGCGCCCCGTCCGACGACCCGGGGCAGCGCCTCGCCGAGGCCGTCGAAGGCGTCGACCCGGCCGAGACCATCTCGCTCGCCGACGCCCTCGACACCTTCCTGGAGGCCGAAGGACCCGACGACGGGCTCCCGTTCTCCTCCGAGGCCCGGGTGCGTTTCGCCTACCTCGCCACCGAACTGCGCGACCTGCGCCGCTCCCTCGGCGACCCCCTCATGGACGTGCTCCACCGGGTGCTCGCCGCCACGGGCCTGGAGGTCGAGCTGTCCGCGTCACCGCACGCCCTCGCCGCCCGCCGCCGCGAAACGCTCGGCACCTTCCTCGACATCGCGGCCGGATTCGCCGCCAAACAGGGCGGCGAATCCCTCGACGGCGACGCCACCCTGCTCGCCTTCCTCGGCTTTCTGCGCACCGCTGTCCAGTTCGAAAAGGGCCTGGACAGCTCCCTTCCCGGCGGCGACAACACCGTCAAGGTCCTGACCGCCCACAAGTCCAAAGGCCTGGAATGGGACGTGGTCGCCGTACCCGGCCTGGTCGCCAAGCAGTTCCCCAGCGAACAGGCCCGCGAGTCGTGGACCAGCCGGTCCAAGGTCCTCCCGCACGCCCTGCGCGGCGACGCCGCGACCCTCCCCGACGTCGGGGAGTGGGCCGCCCGCGGCCTGAAGTCCTTCAAGGAGGCGATGAAGCAGCACCAGGAGACCGAGGAACTCCGCCTCGGCTACGTCACCTTCACCCGCCCCCGCTCCCTGCTGCTCGGCTCCGGCCACTGGTGGGGGCCCCAGCAGAAGCGACCGCGCGGCCCGTCCGCCTTCCTGGAGGCGCTGCGCGAGCACTGCGAAGCGGGACACGGCGAGATCGAGCACTGGGCCGAGGCCCCCGAGGACGGCGAGGAGAACCCGGCCCTCTCCGAGGCCGCCGGGGAACAGGCCTGGCCGCTGCCCCTCGACCCCACCGCCACGGCCCGCCGCCGCGCCGCCGCGGCCACGGTCCGCGCCCATCTGGAGCGCCGGACGGAAGAGGGGACCGTCGTCGCCGCCGCCCCGCCGTCCCTGTCCGCCCACGACCCCGACTGGCCGCCGCCCCCGGCGGAGGACGCATGGGACGCCGACCCGTACGACCTCTCCGAAGCCGACCCGTTCGACGAGGCCCCGCCGTTCGACGATGCGGCGCCGTTCGACGAGGTCCCGCCGTACACCGTGCCCGGCCCCGGCCGGTTCGAGGAGACCGCGTCCTACGCCCACCCGGAAGCCGGCCCCGTCGACGGCGCCCCGGTGCCCGACACCCCCGAGGCCGAGCCGGCCCCGCTCCGTGCCCATATCGTCGCCCAGCGCGCCACCGAGCCGGACCTGACGGCACCCACCGGCCCCGGCACCGCCCACCCCGGCGACACCGCGCCGCACACCCTCCTCCCCGAGGAGCGGCGCACCATCGGGTCCTGGGACCGCGATCTGGACGCGCTCGCCGCCGAGCTGCGCCGCGCCCGCGCCACCGTCCGTGACGTCCCGCTGCCCTCCGCGCTCAGCGCCACCCAGCTGCTCCGTCTCGCCGCCGACCCCGACGGCTTCGCCCGCGAACTGGCCCGCCCCATGCCGCGCCCGCCGCAGCCCGGTGCCCGCCGCGGCACCCGCTTCCACGCCTGGGTCGAATCCCGCTTCGAAGAGCTGACGCTGCCGCTGCTGGGCCCCGACGAGCTGCCCGGCGCCGAACCGGGCGAGGCCGAGATCGTCGACGAGCACGACCTCGCCACCCTCAAGGAAGCCTTCGCCCGCACCCCCTACGCCCACCGCACCCCCTTCCGCGTCGAGGCCCCCTTCCAGCTGACCCTCGCGGGACGGGTGGTCCGCGGCCGGATCGACGCCGTCTACAAGGAGCCCGGCCCCGACGGCGACCGCTTCGAGATCGTCGACTGGAAGACCGGCCGGGCCCACAGCGCCGACCCCCTCCAGCTGGCCGTCTACCGCCTCGCCTGGGCCGAGCGCCACGGCCTGGAGCCGTCCGCCGTCGGCGCCGCGTTCCTCTACGTCCGCAGCGGCGAGGTGGTCCGGCCCGCCCGGCTGCCCGGCCGGGCCGGACTGGAACGCATCCTGCTCGGCGAGACCGCTGACCGGCCTCCCCCGCAAGGCCGATAGGCTCGGTCGTATGAGCACAACCCCGGACAGCGCCGTCCGTACGTACATCACCCGCCACCGCGAAGCCTTCCTCGAAGACCTCGCCGACTGGCTGCGCATCCCCTCCGTGTCCGCCGACCCGGAGCGCGCCGGCGATGTGCGCCGCAGCGCCGAATGGCTCGCCGCGAAGCTCTCCGACACCGGCTTCAGCACCACCGAGATCTGGGAGACCGGTGGCCTGCCCGCGGTCTTCGCCGAGTGGCCCTCGGGGGACCCGTCCGCGCCGACCGTGCTCGTCTACGGCCATCACGACGTACAGCCCGCCGCCCGCGAGGACGGCTGGCACACCGATCCCTTCGAGCCCCGGACCGTTGACGGCAAGCTCTACGCACGCGGCGCCGCCGACGACAAGGGCCAGGTGTTCTTCCACACCCTGGGCGTCCGCGCGCACCTCGCCGCGACCGGCCGTACCGCCCCCGCCGTCAACCTCAAGCTGCTGATCGAGGGCGAGGAGGAGTCCGGCTCACCGAACTTCCCGGTCCTGATCGAGAAGCACGCCGACCGCCTCGCCTGCGACGCGGTGATCGTTTCCGACACCGGCATGTGGTCCAGGGACACCCCCACGGTGTGCACCGGCATGCGCGGCCTGACGGACTGTCAGATCGACCTCTACGGCCCCGACCAGGACATTCACTCCGGCTCGTTCGGCGGCGCCGTCCCCAACCCCGCCACCGAGGCCGCCCGGCTGGCCGCCGCGCTGCACGACGCCGACCGCCGGGTCGCCGTCCCCGGCTTCTACGACGGCGTGATCGAACTCACCGACCGTGAGCGGGAACTCTTCGCCGAGCTGCCCTTCGACGAGGAGGAGTGGCTGCGCACCGCGCACTCCCACGCCTCCCTCGGCGAGGCCGGCAGTACGACCCTGGAGCGCATCTGGGCCCGCCCCACCGCCGAGGTGAACGGCATCGGCGGCGGCTACCAGGGCCCCGGCGGCAAGACCATCGTGCCGTCCACCGCGCAGCTCAAGCTGTCCTTCCGGCTGGTCGCCGGGCAGAGCGCGGCCGCCGTCCAGCAGTCCGTACGCGACTGGGTCGCGGCGAGTCTCCCGGCCGGCATCCGCCACCAGATCACCTTCTGGGGCGCCACCCGCCCGTGCCTCACCCCGCTCGACCACCCCGCGCTCCAGTCCGTCGTCCGCGCCATGGGCCGCGCCTTCGAACAGAAGATCCGTTTCACCCGTGAGGGCGGCTCCGGGCCGGCGGCCGACCTCCAGGACGTCCTCGGCGTCCCGGTCCTCTTCCTCGGCATCTCTGTGCCGTCCGACGGCTGGCACGCACCGAACGAAAAGGTCGAGCTCGACCTGCTGATGAAGGGCGTCGAGACCGCCGCCCACCTGTGGGGCGACCTGGCGGAGACCTGGCGCACGGCTTGACCGCGCGCGCAGCGCCGTACCGCTCCGCGCCCGTACGCAGCAATCACCCACGCCATAGGGGGAGTTGGAAACAGCAGTGACCACCTGGACCGACCACACCGCAGGCCGGCCGCTCACCTTCAGCGCGCCGAGCGGAATTGACCGTTCCGCCCATCACCGCCTCGACGAGGCCTGGCTGGCGGCGGCCTGGAGCCACCCGACGACGCGCGTCTTCGTGGTGTCCGGCGGACAGGCGCTGATCGACGACACCCCGGACGGCCGCACCGAGCTGATCACGACGCCGTCCTTCGAGGCGCCACTGACCGAGGCCCACCGCTACTACCTCGGCACCGACGACGAGGGCGTCAGCTACTTCGCCCTCCAGAAGGACTCGCTGCCCGGCCGCATGGACCAGTCCGCGCGCCCGGCGGGCCTGCGCGAGGCCGGTCTGCTGCTGTCCCCGCGCGACGCCGGTCTGCTCGTCCACGCCGTCGCCCTGGAGAACTGGCAGCGGCTGCACCGCTTCTGCTCACGCTGCGGCGAGCGCACCGTCATCGCCGCGGCGGGCCACATCCGCCGCTGCCCGGCGTGCGGCGCCGAGCACTACCCGCGCACCGACCCGGCCGTGATCATGCTCGTCACCGACGAGGAGGACCGCGCACTCCTGGGCCGCCAGGTCCACTGGCCCGAGGGCCGCTTCTCCACCCTCGCGGGCTTCGTCGAGCCGGGGGAGTCCATCGAGCAGTCGGTGGCCCGCGAGGTCTACGAGGAGGCCGGCGTCGTCGTCGGCGAGGTCGAATACATCGCCAGCCAGCCCTGGCCCTTCCCCTCCAGCCTGATGCTGGGCTTCATGGCGCGTGCCACCTCCTCCGAGATCCAGGTCGACGGCGAGGAGATCGAAGAGGCCCGCTGGTTCTCCCGCGAGGACCTGCGCGCCGCCTTCGAGTCCGGCGAGGTCCTCCCGCCGTACGGCATCTCCATCGCCGCCCGCCTCATCGAGCTCTGGTACGGCAAGCCGCTGCCCAGGCCGTGAGGGCCGGGCGGGTGCGGGCGGCTGTACGACGCCCGCAGGCCCGCCCCGTTGCGCGGCACGCAGCGGGCCGCCGGCCGGTCCACGTGGTGGATCCGGCCGACGGCCCTGTGCGCACGTCCAGCGGCGGCGCGGGGCCGCTCACGCGGAACGCCACCGCTGCCGGGGAAGCCCCACTGCCCTCCGGGACGCCGTGTCGCCACCGAGGCGAAGCGCCCCGCAAAACTGGGAAGGCGAAGCGCCCCCGGAGAACCACACAGGCAACGCCCCCGGAGAAGCCGTCAGGCCCCGACCTTCTGCTTGACCTGCGCCAGGGACGGGTTGGTCAGCGTCGAACCGTCGGGGAAGAGCACGGTCGGCACCGTCTGGTTGCCGCCGTTGGCCTTCTCCACGAACGCCGCGGACTCCGGGTCGTGCTCGATGTTGATCTCGGTGTACGTGATGCCCTCGCGGTCCATCTGACCCTTCAGCCGACGGCAGTAGCCGCACCAGGTCGTGCTGTACATCGTCACAGTGCCCGCCATGCGTCCCGCGCTCCTTCGATAAGTCTTGATGCCATACCGCCCGACGCCGTACTCGGCCCGGCCAAGCAACACAACGAGCATCGGGCCCCGGCCATTCCCGGTTCCGGTGACCAGGCCCTTTCCGGCTCTCCTGCACGGTCCCGCCCGCTCGACCGCCGTGACACAGCACACCATGAGCCGCGGCCGCGCACCGTCCGTAATCCACAGTGGACGCGTCGTGTACGACCGGGATGCGAGGCTGTGGACAGCTATCCCGGGCGGCTCTGCGGACCTGGCAGCATGGCGGGGTGACAGCAGCAACGGACTCCTCTCTCTTCCCACAGGTGCCTGACTCGGCCGACGGGGTGCTCGACGGGCTCGACCCCGAGCAGCGCGAGGTCGCCACGGCTCTGCACGGTCCCGTCTGCGTGCTGGCCGGTGCCGGTACGGGCAAGACCCGCGCGATCACCCACCGGATCGCCTACGGGGTACGGGCGGGGATCCTGCAGCCCGCGAGTGTGCTTGCGGTCACGTTCACGGCCCGCGCGGCCGGGGAGATGCGCGGCCGGCTGCGCCAGCTCGGCGCGGGCGGGGTCCAGGCCAGGACGTTCCACTCCGCGGCCCTGCGGCAGCTCCAGTTCTTCTGGCCGAAGGCCGTCGGCGGTGAGGTCCCGCGACTGCTGGAGCGCAAGATCCAGCTGGTCGCCGAGGCCGCCGCGCGCTGCGGCATCCGGCTCGACCGCAACGAGCTGCGCGATGTCACGGCCGAGATCGAATGGTCCAAGGTCACCCAGACCGTGCCGGCCGACTATCCGGCCGCGGTCGCCAAGGCCGGCCGCGACGCCCCTCGTGACCCGGCCGAGATCGGTCAGATCTACCGCACGTACGAGCAGCTCAAGCGCGAGCGCGGCAGCATCGACTTCGAGGACGTGCTCCTGCTCACGGTCGGTGTGCTGCAGGACCGGCACGACATCGCCGAGCAGGTCCGTACCCAGTACCAGCACTTCGTCGTCGACGAGTACCAGGACGTCAGCCCGCTCCAGCAGCGGCTGCTGGAGCTGTGGCTGGGGGACCGCGACACCCTCTGCGTGGTCGGCGACGCCAGCCAGACGATCTACAGCTTCACCGGCGCGACCCCGGACCACCTCCTCAACTTCCGCACCCGCCATCCGAACGCGACGGTCGTCAAGCTCGTCCGCGACTACCGCTCCAGCCCGCAGGTCGTGCACCTCGCCAACGGTCTGCTCACCCAGGCCAAGGGGCGCGCCGCCGAACAGCGCCTGGAGCTGATCTCGCAGCGCGACGCCGGCCCCGAGCCCGTGTACACGGAGTACACCGACGAGCCCGCCGAGGCCGAGGGCACCGCCCGCCGGATCCGTGACCTGATCGCCTCCGGGGTGTCGGCCGGCGAGATCGCCGTGCTCTTCCGTATCAACGCCCAGTCCGAGGTCTACGAACAGGCGCTGGCCGACGCCGGGGTGCCGTACCAGCTGCGGGGCGCCGAGCGGTTCTTCGAGCGGCCGGAGGTGCGCGAGGCAGGCGTCAAGCTGCGCGGCGCCGCCCGCTTCGGTGGCAACGACGCGCTGCTCGACGACGCCATGGACCTGCCGTCCGAGGTGCGGGCGGTGCTCAGCGACATGGGCTGGACGAGCAGGCCGCCGGCCGGCTCCGGGGCGGTGCGGGACCGCTGGGAGTCCCTGGCGGCTCTGGTGCGGCTCGCCGAGGACTTCGCCAAGGCCCGGCCCGCGGCCACCCTCGCCGACCTCGTCGCCGAGCTGGACGAGCGGGCCAACGCCCAGCATGCCCCCACGGTCGAAGGGGTGACTCTCGCCTCCCTGCACGCCGCCAAGGGCCTGGAGTGGGACGCCGTGTTCCTGGTCGGCCTCACCGAAGGCATGATGCCGATCACCTACGCCAAGACCGATGAGCAGCTGGAGGAGGAGCGCCGACTGCTCTATGTCGGCGTCACCCGCGCCCGGCTGCATCTGGGCCTGTCCTGGTCGCTGGCGCGCTCTCCCGGCGGGCGGGCCTCCCGGCGCGCCAGCCGCTTCCTCAGCGGGCTGCGGCCCGGCTCCGGGGCGGTGGCCGGTCGCCGTACGCCGGGCGCGCTCTCCGGGGGCGTCGAGCGCGGTGAGGGGGCGGCCGCGGTGGCACGGCGCCCCAAGCACCGCAGCCCCGCCCGCTGCCGGGTCTGCAACAAAACCCTCACGGACGCGGGCGAGATGAAGCTGATGCGGTGTGAGGACTGCCCCTCGGAGCTTGACGAGGCGCTGTATGAGCGGCTGTGTGAGTGGCGGGCGGAGCAGGCCGCGCGTTCCCGGCAGCCCGCCTACTGCGTCTTCACCGACAAGACCCTGATGGCGATCGCGGAGGCCGTTCCGGGAACCGAATCGGAGCTTGCGGTCATCTCAGGAGTGGGGCGGCGGAAGTTCGACCGCTACGGCAGTGACGTGCTGGCAATCTGTGCCGGCGAGGAGCTCGTGGGGGCCTCGGGAGACGGGTCCGAGGACGCCGCGGAAAACTCGTCGGAAAAATAGTTTGCGTGCGCGGAGCGCATCCCCATAGCCTTCGGAAGCAACGGAGACAACGGAAATCTTCCGAGATCCGATGGATCCGTGCTGTACTTGAACACCCTGGAACGGGATTCCCGGTCCACCGAGACGCCGAGAGGAGGCGAGCCCAGTGATCAGCATCATCGAGACCAACAAAATGACCGATCTCTCGGTCGTCGCCACCTGCCCGCTCGGCTCCTCGCTCCTTGGTACCGGTCTGTCCGGCTCCGGCCGTCTCTCCGGTATCGAGGTCGCGCGCCCCGAGTCCCTCACTGTGCTGACGCGCAGTGAGCGCACCGCGCGACCGACCGAGGCACCTGCGGTAGCAGCAACGGCGGCATCGGTGAATGCCTTTGCCTTCGCGGCGGCCAACGGTGCCGAATCCCGGAAGCAGTACCAGACGCAGCATGACATGTGGGCCTACCGCGGCCTCGAACCCTGGAGAGATCCAGCCTGATCGGCACGATCAGGTCGGCACCTTCCAGGGCCGCGGAACCCACACCGGGATCCGCGGCCCTTTTGTTTGCCCCACGCGCCCGCCACCAGCCGGGCCGAACAGACGAGGAACACACCACCGTGCAACTGCAGACGCACACCCCGTCCGTAGCAACCGACCTGATCCCTCCGCCCGACCCCCAGGAGAACTCCTTGCTTCCCCTCACCGAGCTCGACGACGAGATCGACCGCCTCGGCGCTGCCGTTCCGTGCCGCACCTACGACCCCGAGGTCTTCTTCGCCGAGTCCCCGGCCGACGTCGAGTACGCCAAGACGCTGTGCCAGACCTGTCCGGTCCGTGAGGCCTGTCTCGCCGGTGCCAAGGACCGCCGTGAACCGTGGGGCGTCTGGGGTGGCGAGCTCTTCGTCCAGGGCGTCGTCGTGCCGCGGAAGCGTCCGCGTGGCCGTCCGCGCAAGAACCCGGTCGCGGCATGAACACCATCGGCACAGGAACGATCGACCGTCCCGTCACACGGGATCCCCAGAAGCAGGACTTCACGATGAACCCCTCTCTCACCGACACCCCCGTCCCCGTGAACACCGACGCGATCGAGTCGCGTCAGAACAGGAACCTCGCCATGCAACTCATCCCAGAAGCCCTGGCGCGTGCGCATATGCACGAACGCCTTCAGGAGGCTGAATCGGAACGCAGGGCTCATCGGCTCGCCGCCGCGCGGCGTATGCAGCGGCGCGCCGAGCGCGCGTCGCTCCGCGCCCGCCGGGCGCTGGCGATGGCCGTGATGCAGTAAGGCGGCGCGCAGACGCCGCCGGCCATGGGGTCCGTCCGACAGGGCGGGCCCCGTGGTGCGTTGTATCCCGATTCACGGGGTTGACGGGGATATCGTCGGCTGGTGGACCAGAAGACGCACGAACAGGCGGAGTTGGCCGACGGAAACACGGTGTGCGCCGGCTGTGGCGCGGTCGCCGAGGGCTCTCCGCCGACCTGGACCTGCTCCGTCGAGAACGGTGAGCGCCGCTACTTCTGCGACAGCTGCGCGCGGGAGAACATCCGGGCCATCGAAGGGCGCCTGGACTCGAGCTGGTGGTAGGACCGAGCACCACCGAGGCCGGAAGGCCTCAGGCCCTCCCGTCCGCTCCGGTCGGCGGAGCGAACGGAAGGGGCCGTGCGGCCCGGTGGGCCGGGCTCAGGCCGTGGTCTCCTCGACGGCTTCCTCGCCGAGGTCCGCACCGATCTCTTTTTCCATGACGCTGCTGATGCCCGTGACGTCCGGGCCGGCCGGCTCCTCCTCGGGCACAAAGCCGGGCAGCCACGCCTCCAGCTCGTCGCGCAGCCGTACCGTCGCCCCCAGCTGGCACAGCACCCCGATCGTGCTCAAGGTCACACGGTGGATCAGGAGGTAGGCGGGCGGCAGATTGAGCTGCTTGCCCAACTGGTGGGCGGGGGAGCGCGGATCACCGACCCGGGCGGCCTGATGGCGCATCCAGCCCCGGGTGAAGGTGAACGCGTCCGCCTGGGCGGGTTCGATGATCGGCAGCAGATATTCCAGCACCGCGTCCGGATCCAGCTCGATGGACTCCTTGACGAAGCCCTCCTCGCACAGCAGCTGGTAGACGGCATCCGCCTCGCCGTCCAGCGTCATCCGCAGCGAGGTCCCGATCGTCCGCGGCAGCCCCTCGGGCAGCCGGTCGACGGTGCCGAAGTCCAGCACCCCCAGCCGCCACTCCTCGACCGGGCCGTCCGGGAAGTCCCCGGCCAGCAGCCGGAAGTTGCCCGGGTGCGGGTCGGCGTGCAGCAGGCCGGTACGGGCGGGACCGGAGAAGAGGAAGCGGGCCAGGAGCTGACCGGCCCGGTCCCGCTGCTCGTCGGTGCCGTCCGCGATCACCTCCGACAGCGGTACCCCGTCCATCCACTCGGTCACCAGCACCTCGTCGCACTGGTGCACCACGGCCGGCACCACCACATCCGGGTCGTCGGCGAACTCCTCGGCATGAGCCTGCTGTGCCGCTGCTTCCAGGGAGTAGTCCAGCTCCTCCGACACCCGGTCGCGCAGCTCGGTGATCAGTGGCTTGATGTCCATGCCCGGGATCAGCGGGCCCAGCAGCCGGGCGAACCGGCTCAGCTGGGCCAGGTCCGACAGCAGCGCCTGACCGGCACCCGGATACTGCACCTTGACGGCCACCTCACGGCCGTCGTGCCACACCGCACGGTGGACCTGCCCGATCGAGGCAGCCGCGGCCGGCTTTTCCTCGAACTCCTCGAACAGCTCCCGCCACTCCTCGCCGAGCCGCTCTGCCAGTACCGAGTGCACCGTGCTGGTCGGCATCGGGGGTGCCGCCTCCTGAAGCTTCGTCAGGGCGGCGCGGTAGGGGCCGGCGATCTCCTCGGGCAGTGCCGACTCGAAGACGGACAGAGCCTGCCCGAACTTCATCGCCCCGCCCTTCAGCTCACCGAGCACTTTGAAGAGCTGTTCCGCGGTGCGCTGTTGCAGCTCACGGCCGACGATTTCGGCGGATCTGCCGCCGATCCGCTTGCCGAGGCCCCAGGTGGCACGGCCGGCGAACCCCAGTGGCAGCGCGGCCAGCTTGGCGGTGCGGGTGACCGCCTTGCGGGGAAGATCAGACATGCGCCCCTCCAACTCACACTGTCCCCCAACCGGGGTTACTCCGTCATTGTGGCGTGTCACGGCCGAGGATCCGAGGCGCCTGCCGCACTCGGCGAGACGGCGGCGCCGCAGCCGCACTCCGGATGCGGCTCGATCCGCGCCGTCCGCACGCTTGCACACGGCGAGGCGAACTCCATCCGGGCCCCTGTGCACGGCGGTAGTTCACCGTCGAGGAACGTCAGCGCCTGGACGGCGGCGACCCCCGCGACCGCAGTTGCCAGCGCGGCATCGCAGGCCGGCACCGCGGGTGAACCACGCCCCGACCGCCACTGCGCCAGCAGCCGCGGCCAGGCCGGCTCCGCGTCCGTACGGCGTAGTTCATCGCAGCGGGCACAGGCCGAACCTCCGGGCAGCACCAACGGACCCACCACACCCGTGCCCTCGATCACCCCCGCGTAAAGATGTGGGATTCCGGCGGTGAGCAGCGGCTCGGAGATCACGGGGTCGGGGGCGTACGCGCCGAGCCCGTCGCGCGGGGCGAGCACCACCAGGGACAGCCCGGGTTCGCCGGATTCGCTGACCGGGATCCGCGGCCGTGGGGTGCGGCCCCAGGGGGAAGACCGGTGGACCAGCCGCTGCGCGGCCGCGTCCCGCCGCTCGCCGATCCGCTCGGCCGGCAGCCCGCCGGGCATCACGTCCCACGGCTGGACCATGCCGCCGTCGAACACCTCCACCCGGCCGATCCCCGAGGCCGAGAGCAGCGCCGCGACCGCGGCGCCGACCCGCCCCGCCCCCTTGACCCGGGCCCGGACCGCCCGGCGCGCCCCCATCCGGCCCAGGGCGCCCGCGGGGTCCGGATGCCGCACCGAGAGGGACGCCAGGTCGGGCCGCAGCTGTTCGAAGGCGGCGTGGTCCGCCCGTACCGCCTCGGCCGGCGGGCCGCCGGCGGTGGGGGCCTCCAGCAGCCCGGCCGCGCCGAGCCGCCCCACCACACCCCGCACGTGCTCGGGCGGGAGGTCCAGTAACGCGGCCTCCTCGATCAACCGCTCCATGGTGCGGGTGCCGTCGATCAGCGAGAGGAAGCTGCCGGTCGCCGTGTCGACCGGGCCGACCACCATCGCATGCGCCGGCGCCACGCCGAACCGCACGGTTTCCCTGTCCCGCCAGCCGCGCCGCAGCGCGGGCTTGAGCATCGGATGACTCATCTCCGCCCCCGTCCTTCGTCGTCCGGCTCTCAGCATGCGCCGTGCCGCGGATCCGTGCGGAAGTTATCCACAGGCGGTGGGCAACGGTCATACAAGCGGTGCACGCCATGGAGTGGTTCGGTGGCGAACCGTCCGCGGGGCGGGACTTACCGCACTGCCAGCGGGTAACGTCGGGCGCGTGCCCGCCGACCCTTCCCACGGCCCAGGGGAGACACCCTTGCGCCGCGCCGCTGACACATCGCGCAGGGCTGCCCCGAACCCGAAGGCCCGCGGGTCAGGCACCAGCGCCGTCGAGGTGCGCCGCAGCTCCCGGCGGCGCAGAACGGTCTCGGCGTACCGCGAGGGCGACCGCACGGTTGTCCTGATTCCGGCCCGTATGTCCGAGGCCGAGGAACGGCGTTGGGTCACCGTCATGCTGGACAAGCTCGCCGCCCAGGAAAGCAAGCGGATGCTGGGCGACGGGGAGCTGGCCGAGCGCGCCGAGCGCCTGTCCGGCCAGTATCTGGACGGCCGGGCCAGCCCCGCGTCGGTGCGCTGGGTGACCAACCAGAACACCCGCTGGGGATCGTGCACCCCCGCAGAGGGCAGCATCCGCCTGTCGCACCGCCTTCAGGGCATGCCGGAGTACGTCATCGACTACGTCCTGCTGCACGAACTCGCCCATCTGCTCGTCCCCGGCCACGGCCCCCGGTTCTGGCACCTGCTGGAGGCCTACCCCCGTACGGAGCGGGCCCGCGGCTACCTCGAAGGAGTGGTCGCGGCCGACCGGCTGCCCCATCTGCCCACCGCCCGCGGAGAGTGACCGCGGCATCGGATGAGATCCGCAGTGCCCCGGCATCGCCTGCTGTCGGCGCCAGCGGTTAGCCTGGCCGCGCAGAGCAACTCACAGCGGGAGCGGGGGACGGGCGTTACGTATGGCCAGGGAATTCCAGCGGGGCCACAAGGCCAAGATCGGTGATCTGACGGCGGGAACGGATCTGTACGTCGGTGTGCAGATCGCCGGGCCCGGCCTGACCTTCGACATCAGCTGCTTCGGTCTGGACGCCGACGAGCGGTTGTCCGACGACCGGTACTTCATCTTCTTCAACCAGCCCAAGTCGCCCGAGGAGTCGGTCCAGCTGCTCGGGGCGCAGGCCGGCGACAGCGAGTCGTTCCGGGTCACCCTCGACAAGATCCCGCCGCAGATCCAGAAGCTCTCCTTCACCGCCGCGCTCGACGGGGCGGGCCAGGTCTCGCAGATCGGACCCGGCTACCTCCGGATCGTGGCCGGCGGCGAGGAGGTCGCCCGCTACTCCTTCGACGGCAGCGAATTCAGCACCGAACGCGCCGTCATGCTCGGCGACTTCTACCTCAAGGACGTCTGGCGGTTCGCCGCGGTCGGCCAGGGCTTCGACGGCGGCCTCGACGCGTTGCTGAAGAACTTCGGCGGCGAGGTCGCCGAAGAGGCCGAGGCGCCGGCGCCGCCCGCAACGGCACAGGGCGCGCCCGGCTTCGCGCCGCCGCCCGGAGCCGCGGCCCCCGCGCCGTCCTTCGGGGCGCCCGCCGCCGCGCCCGTACCGCAGCAGCCCGCGCCCGACTTCGGCCCGCCCCAGGGCGCGCCGCCGGCGCCGCCGCCGGCCCCCGCGCCGCAGCCCGCCGACCCGCAGGTGCACAGCGCACCCACCATCGCCGCCCCGCTGGCCCCGCCCGGTGTGCCCGGGCCGCCCGGCCAGCAGCCGCCCGCCCCATACGGCCAGCCGGCGCCCGGTCAGGACCCGTACGGCCAGCCGCAGACCGCACCGGGCGGCTACCCCGGCCAGCAGGTCCCGCAGGCCCCGCCCTACGGCCAGCCCGCCCCGCCGCCCGGCGGATACGGCGCCCCGCAGGGGCAGCCCGCCCCGTACGGGCAGCCGGGACCGCCCCCGGGCGCCCCGTATCCGGGCGGCCAGGCCACGGCCGTGCCTCAGGGCGGCGGCCCCGGCCTCGGCGCTGTGCTGGACAAGTACAAGGAAGCCCCCACCGGCCAGCGCTGGACCCCGCAGAACAGCAAGCTGATCCGCGTCGACCTCGGCGTCGACGGCCAGCCGGTGCTCGCCCGCCAGGGCAGCATGGTGCTCTACCAGGGCAAGGTCGACTTCGGCTACAAGGGCGCCGGCTTCCGCGGCCGGATCGTCGGCAACGCCACCGGCCAGGAAATGCAGCTGATGCGCTGCACCGGCCAGGGCCAGGTCTTCTTCGCCGAGAACAGCGCCCATGTCCACCCCATCGAGCTGCAGGGCGACGCCATCTGTGTGTCCGCCGACAGCGTCCTCGCCTTCGACGAGTCGCTGCAGCACGAGGTCCGCCGGATCGAGGGCCACGGCATCCCCGGGGGCGCCCTGTTCACCATGCAGTTCCAGGGGACCGGCACCCTCGTCGTCAAGACCCAGGGCACTCCGGTCGTGCTGCCGGTCACCCCGACCACCTACGCCGATGCCAACGCCATCGTGGCCTGGTCCGCGGCCTCGCAGGTGATCATCTCCAGCCAGGTGAGCCTGCGCCGGCATGCCTTCCCCGGCCACTCCGGCGAGACCGTGAACCTCCAGTTCCGCGGCGCGCCCGGCAACTTCATCGTCGTCCAGCCCTACGAGGTCTGAGGGAGCCCGTAAGTCATGAACCAGCAGCAGCTGTCGGGCTACGCCCCGACCCCGCCCGCCGTCCGCATGGAGAACCACGGCAGCGCCATGGTGAAGATCGCCATGCAGAGCGGCCAGGACGTCTTCGCCCGCACCGGCTCGATGGTCGCCTACGAAGGCTTCGTCCAGTACGAGCCGAACCCGCCCGCCGTCCGCCAGATGGCCTCCCAGTGGATCACCGGCGAAGGCGCACCCCTCATGAAGTGCTCCGGGGACGGCCTGCTCTACCTCGCCGACTACGGGGCCGACGTGGTCTGCATCAACCTCAACGGCGACTCGCTCTCCGTCAACGGCACCAACCTCCTCGCCTTCGACGCGCAGCTCCAGTGGGGCGTGCAGCGCGTCAAGGGCATGGCGAAATTCGCCGGCCAGGGGCTCTTCAACGTCGGTATCTCCGGCACCGGCTGGGTCGCCCTGACCTCCCGGGGCACCCCCATCGTCGTCGACTGCGGCCGCGGTGAGGACGAGACGTATGTGGACCCGGACGCCCTGGTCGCCTGGTCGACCAATCTGAAGATGAAGGGCAAGCGCAGCTTCAAGGCGTCCTCGATGATCGGACGCGGCAGCGGCGAGGCATACCAACTGGGCTTCTCCGGCCAGGGGTTCGTCGTCGTCCAGCCCAGCGAGGACAGCACCGACCGGCTCCGGGCCCGGGGCTGAGGGGGAGGACCGAACACGCCATGCAGAGTCCGCTTTTCGCCTTCACCGAGGCACAGACCCAGGACCGCTACGCCCTGCAGAACAGCCAGCTGCTGCGCGTCGCCCTCCAGGGCCACGAGGACGTCCTCGCCCGTAAGGGTGCGATGGTCGCCTACCAGGGGCTGCTCGAATTCGACGGCAACTACCAGACGCCCGGCCAGCGGCGCGCCCGCGCGCACTCCGGTGAGGGCCTCGATCTGATGCGCGTCTCCGGGCAGGGCACGGTCTATCTGGCCAACCTCGCCCAGTACGTCCATGTCGTCGACGTCGACCACGACGGCCTGACCGTCGACAGCAGTTACGTCCTGGCCCTGGACTCCGGCCTCCACTGGGAGGTCGTCTCCGTCGACAGCCAGTACGGCATCTCCGGCACCGGCAAGTACCAGCTCAACATCTCCGGGCAGGGCAAGGTCGTTCTGATGACCTCCGGCCAGCCGCTGATGCTGCAGGTCACGCCCGACAAGTACGTCAACGCCGACGCCGACGCGGTGGTCGCCTGGTCCGCTTCGCTGCGCGTGCAGATGCAGGCACAGACCCACTCCTCGGGTGTGTGGCGCCGGCGCGGCAACACGGGCGAGGGCTGGGAACTCAGCTTCCTCGGCCAGGGCTACGCACTGGTCCAGCCCAGCGAGCTGCTGCCGCCGCAGAATGCCGTCGTCGGCTCCGGCGCGGCCGCCCAGTTCGGCATGGGCCAGCAGGGCGCCCGGGGAATGAACCAGGGCAACATCTTCACCAACTGAGTGCCGCCGAGGCGCCGTTGACGTACTCCGGCGCCCGCCCCGGGAGGGGGCGGGCGCCGGAATGCGTGTGCTGTCGGGCTGCCGTCTAGAGGAGTGCGCGGGTGCGCTCGACCAGGCGCACCACCGACGCATCGGCGACGCCGGGCACCTCGTCGTACGCGAACCACCGCAGATCCAGCGACTCGTCGCTGATCGCCGCCACCGCGCCCTTTGGAGCCAGCGCCGCGTACTGGACGTCCAAGTGCACCGCGCAGGGTGTGTGATGACGATCCAGTCGCACCGGGCCGCCGGGCAGCAGCGTCAGCCCCTGCGTGATCCCCGACTCCTCGCGCGCCTCACGCAGCGCCGCATCGGCCGGTGAGGCATCCTCCGGCTCGCAGTGGCCGCCCATCTGCAGCCACATCTCCAGCTTGCGGTGCAGGGTGAGCAGCACCCGGCCGCCGACCGGATCGATCACCAGCGCGCTGGCCGTGAGGTGTCCGTCTTTGCAGGGCTTCCACATGCCGTCCTGATGGGCGGCGAGGTGGTCCAGATACGCCAGCCGCAGCTGCTCCTGGTCGGCCGACGGCGCGGGCCACTCCTTGAGCACCCGCGCCGCCTCCTCATGCAGACTCACGTGGCGTCGTCACCCTTGCCCTCACCGGGAGCCTCGTCCGGGCCGTCGTTTCCCCGAGCGGGCCCGCCCGGATCCGGCGTGCCGCCGCTCGCGGCCTCGCCGAGCATCTTGTCGAGCTCGGAGAAGTCGGGCTGCTCGTGGTGCACGAACCCGTCCGGGTCGTCCAGGTCCGCCGCCGTCGGCAGCATGTCCGGGTGCTCCCACAGGCCGTCGCGGCCCTCCAGACCCCGCGCATCCGTCAGCGACGCCCACAGCCGCGAGGCGTCCCGCAGCCGCCGCGGCCGCAGCTGCAGACCGATCAGCGTCGAGAACGTCTGCTCGGCGGGGCCACCGCTGGCCCGGCGCCGCCGCAGCGTCTCCCGGAGCTTGTCCGCCGACGGCAGATGCGGCTTGGCGGCGGCGTGCACCACCGCGTCCACCCAGCCCTCGACGAGCGCCAGCGCGGTCTCCAGCCGGGCCAGTGCCGCCTTCTGCTCCGGGGTGTCCTCGGGCTGGAACATGCCCTGCTGAAGGGCGTTCTGCAGCTCCTCGGGGTGCTGCGGATCGATCTGGCCGACCACGTCCTCCAGCTTGGTCGTGTCGACCTTGATGCCGCGCGCATAGCCCTCGACGGCACCGAACAGATGCGAGCGCAGCCACGGCACATGGGCGAAGAGCCGCTGGTGGGCGGCCTCACGCAGGGCCAGATACAGCCGCACTTCCTCTTCCGGCACGCCCAGGCCCTCGCCGAACCCCGCGATGTTCCCGGGCAGCAGCGCGGCCTTGCCGGCCGGCCCCAGCGGAAGTCCGATGTCCGTCGAACCGACGACCTCACCGGCGAGCACGCCCAGCGCCTGGCCGATCTGGGTGCCGAACATCGCACCGCCCATGGAGCGCATCATCCCGAGCAGCGGGCCCGCCATGGCCTGCATCTCCCCGGGCAGTACGTCGCCCATGGCCGCTCCGACGCGCTCGGCGAGCGGGTTGACCAGGTCCTGCCACACCGGGAGGGTCTCCTCGACCCACTCGGCGCGGCTCCAGGCCACCACCGAGCCGGAGCCCGACGGCAGCGACGTCACACCGTCCAGCCACAGGTCGGCGAGGCGCACGGCCTCCTCGACCGCGCTCCGCTCACCCGGCGACAGGCTCGCGTCCTTGCTGCCGTCCTCGGCGCCCTGCGCGACGGTCTGCCGCGCAATGTCCTTGGCCATGTCCCAGTTCACCGGGCCGCCCTCGTAGGAGAGCATCTGTCCGAGCTTCTGGAAGGCCGCTCCCAGGTCGCCAGGGTTCATTTCGCCGCCGGGGCCGCCCATGCCGCCGAAGAGCGCCGCGAACGGGTTGTCCGCGCCGCCGCTCCCGCCGCCGAACCCGAACGGGTCCGCGGGGTCCTGGCTACCTCCCTGGCCGCCCTTCTTCTTGCCGTTGTCGCCGTCCTCCGGCTCCTCCGGCGGAAGGCCGAATCCAAATGGGGTGTCACTCACGGGTTTCCTCGGCTCGTAAGGCCGCCGACCAGGTGGCCGACGGCGGCTGCCCGACATCACCTCCAGCGTAGACACCCGGACCGCTTCGGGGCTCGGTGCTTCGCTGACCCGGTGGCTGCGGCAGGATGGACGCCACCTGGTGCGGACGTATCAGCACGTGTCCGCACTGAAGACAACCGCTGGAGACGCCCGGTGAGTTCCCCAGATCCGACCGTTCGCGCAGCGCGAAACGCTGCGGCCCAGACCGAGAAGGCAGGCAACACCGCAGGCGGGGCCACGGACCGGCCGCTGCGTCGGCCCGTGGTCGCCGTCACCGGAGCCGCATCCGGAGTCGGTGCGCTGCTCACTCGTGCCCTGGTCGCATCCGACGAGGTCAAGGAGGTGGTGGCCATCGACGAGCGGCGCGGCGACGTCGCCGAGGCGCACTGGCACGTCCTGGACGTCCGGGACCCGGCCATCGCCGACAAGCTGCGCGGCGCCGATGTCGTCGTCCACCTCGCGCTCGACCTCGACCTGGAGACCGACGACGCGGCGCGCACCGCGTACAACGTGCGCGGCACCCAGACCGTGCTCACCGCCGCCGCGGCCGCCGGCATCCACCGGGTGGTGCTGTGTACCTCCGCCATGGTCTACGGGGCGCTGCCCGACAACGATGTTCCCCTGGCAGAGGACTCCGAGCTGCGGGCCACCGCGGACGCCACCGGTGTCGGCGACCTCCTGGAGATCGAGCACCTGGCGCACCGCGCACCCCGCGCGCACCCCGGCCTGAACGTCACCGTGCTGCGCCCCACCGTCCTGGTGGGCGGCACGGATACCGCGCTGACCCGCTACTTCGAGTCGCCCCGCCTCCTGGTCGTCGCCGGATCCCGCCCCGCCTGGCAGTTCTGCCACGTCGAGGACCTGGTCAGCGCCCTGGAGTTCGCCGCGCTGGAGAAGGTCGACGGCGAGCTGGCGGTGGGCTGCGACGGCTGGCTGGAGCAGGAGGAGGTCGAGGAGCTCTCCGGCATCCGGCGCATGGAGCTGCCGTCCTCGGTGGCCCTGGGCGCCGCCGCCCGCCTGCACCGCATCGGCCTGACGCCGTCGCCCGCCGGGGACCTCGCGTACACGATGCATCCGTGGGTGGTCAGCGGCAGCCGGCTGCACGATGCGGGCTGGCGTCCCCGGTGGACGAACGAGGAGGTGCTCGCCGAGCTCCTGGAGGAGGTCGCCGGACGGCACACCGTCGCGGGCCGCAGGCTGGGCCGCAAGGACGCCACCGCCGCGGGTGCCGCCGGTGCCACCGTCGCCCTCCTGGGCACCGCCGCGCTGGTCCGGCGCGCCCGTAAGGCCCGCCGCCGGATCTGAGCGGAACCCGGCCCGCCGGGCTGGAGGAGTCTCCATACGGCGGCCGGGACGACCGGCGGAAACGGCCATTCCCCACCGTGCCCGCGTACGGCACGATGGGGGTATGTCTGGCATGCCTTCCCCCTCGACCCCCGGCCGCGACCACCCCGGTGAGCAGGCCGCGCCGGACCCGATCCGGCTCCTGGGGATCCGCGACAGCGCGCTGTCCGTGGACGAGGTGTTCGCGGCCGTGGGAGACACGGCCGCCGGCGGCACGGCCCTGTTCGTCGGCACGGTCCGCTCGCACGACAACGGCGCGGACGTCGACGGCCTGGGCTACTCCGCGCACCCGACGGCCGAGGCGGAGATGCGCCGGATCGCCAAGAAGGTGATCGCCGAATTCCCGGTGCGGGCGCTGGCCGCCGTCCATCGAGTGGGCGATCTGCGCATCGGCGATCTGGCCGTGGTGGTCGCGGTGTCCTGCCCGCACCGTGGCGAGGCGTTCGAGGCCTGCCGCAAGATGATCGACGATCTCAAGCACCAGGCGCCGATCTGGAAGCATCAGACGTTCTCCGACGGCACCGAAGAGTGGGTGGGAGCGTAGCGCCGTTCCCGTGCGCGGAGGGCGGGGCGACGCGTCGTGCCGTCGTCCGGGGGCGGAGGCTCGCCCCGGTGCGTAACGGCGCGATCCCGGGGCAGGCGACATGACAGACGCGGCGGGCTGTGGCCTGTAGCCACGGGGTGGTGGCCGCCGAACATGAGGCCGAACCGGTGCCTTGTGTTCCGGTTGCGTAACCCGCCCCCTGGCGTGAGCGTTTATCCAGCAGATGGTTAATCTGCTTATTCGTCGATCGCGGTCGTACAAGGGGTTGGGAGGTCGCTGATGGGTGCGCTCCTCTGGTTGCTGATTCCGGTTGGTGCCGGGCTGATTGCCGCGGTGTGGAGCAGCTGGGCCCTACGGAACCGCAAGGCCGGGGATGTTGCGGAGCTCGCGGGCTATGCACGGTTCCGTGACGCCATGGAGAGAGAGCACTCCGTTCCCGACCCCGCCTCGGACCCCGTCTGACGTTCCCCGCCGGTTCGCGAAAGCAAGCATCACCCTTTGGGATGACGGCCGCTCACGGGCGGGTGTTCGACCTCGTACGGACGGCCCCGCGGGCCGGTTGTCATACCCGTCCCGTACTGTCGTTCCATGCCACGCCGCACCGCGACGCTGCTCGCCTCGACCCTGATGCTGATCGCGCTGCTCTGCGCCGGGGTACTGATCCCCGTGCCGTACTCCGAGATGTCTCCGGGGCCGACGGTCAACACCCTTGGTGATCACGCCGGCGAGCCGGTGCTGCAGATCTCCGGACGCAAGACGTTCCCGACGACCGGTCATCTCAACATGACCACCGTCCGGGTCACCGGCCCCGACTACCGCATGAACCTGTTCGAGGCGGTGTACGGCTGGCTCGACCACGACAACGCCGTGGTGCCGCACAAGACGCTCTACCCCGAGGGGCAGACGGCCGAGCAGGCCGACCAGGAGAACGCCGAGGAGTTCAGCCAGTCCCAGGAGAGCGCCAAGGTCTCCGCCCTCAACCAGCTGCACGTCCCGGTCGCCACCCAGACCGTCGTCGGTTCCGTCGTCAAGAACAAGCCGGCCGACGGGCGGCTGCACGCGGGCGATGTGATCAAGGCGGTGGACGGCACGGAGGTCAAGCAGGCCGGTGACGTCGCCAAGCTCGTCACCCGGCACAAGCCGGGCGAGAAGGTCACCTTCACGATCATCCCCGCCAAGGACGCCGCCGCGGCGGAGAAGCGGGGCAAGAAGCCCGGGACCGGCGCGAAGCAGATCACGATCACCACGCAGAAGGCCGACGACGGCCGCGCCATCGTGGGCATCCAGGCCGGGGTGGATCACATCTTCCCGTTCCCCATCGACGTCAAGCTGGCCGATGTCGGCGGCCCGAGCGCCGGGCTGATGTTCGCGCTCGGCATCGTCGACAAGCTCACGCCCGGGGACATGACGGGCGGCAAGTTCGTGGCCGGTACGGGCACCATCGACGACAAGGGCAAGGTCGGCCCGATCGGTGGCATCTCGATGAAGACGGTCGGTGCGCACGACAAGGGCGCTCAGTACTTCCTGACGCCCAAGGAGAACTGCGCCGCAGCGGCCAAGGACACCCCGCAGGGGCTCACCCTGGTCAAGGTCGGCACCATAGGCGACGCCGTCAAGGCGCTGGAGAAGATCCGCAAGGGCGACACCGCGGGCCTGCCGAGCTGCAGCCCCGCGGGTCGCTCCTAGGCTCCTGGAGCCTGTCCGACGGTTCAGGGCCGGCCCGGCCCGGAGCGAGAATCCGCCCGGGCCCGACGCGCACGCCGGGCCCGGGCGTCAGCTCAGCAGGCGGCGGTCAGCCCTCGAACGTCGCCGCCAGTGCTTCCGCGAGGCCCGGCACCAGCGCCGAGCCGGTGAGCACCTCGGACGTGGAGTCCTTCTCGCGCAGCCGCAGTGCCGACTCACGCCGTCCGTCCCGCAGCACGGCCACCGTCATCCGGACTTCCTGGCGGTCCGGGTGCTTGGCGACCCACTTGGCGAGCTGCGCCTCGTCCATGCCCTCGGGCTCGGAGTCCTCGGCGGACGGCGGCAGCATCAGCCGCTCCACGGTCAGCGCGCAGCCCGCGACGGCGTCCGGCCAGGCAATGGTGGCCAGGAACTCGTCCAGCGGGACGCCCGCCGGGATCTCGTCCTGTTCCACGGGGGTCAGGGACGTGGTGGTGGAGTCGTCGATGCCGAGCTGGGCGGCGAGCGAGGGCTCCTGCGCACGCAGCTTGGCGGTGTCGACGAGGGCGAACAGTCGGGCGGGCTGATCCCAGCCGAGCCCGGCGCTGTACTCGTCGATTTCGAGCACCGCGCGGGTCAGGGGGTCGGCGGCGAGGGGGGTGCCGTCAACGGGGAGGTTGGTCATGCTCAACATCGTGCCTTGTGTACCCCGGAAAGCGGGAACTGAGTAAAGCCTTCGTAAGTTGCATCGGTGGGTCCTACTATCGCCGGGCCTGCTCCACACGACAGCGAACTTCGAGGTGCGCACCTTGGCTTTCCAGATGCCGGACCGCGGCGGAGGCCCGACAGGGCCACGGATCAGAGTCGGCCGACCATCGCGGCGGATCCGGACCCTGCTCATGACATTGGGTGTGCTGGCCGTATTGGCCATGCTCTTTGTGATGTTTGCAGGGTTCTGGACCGATTGGCTCTGGTACCGCTCGGTCAAGTACTCCTCGGTCTTCACCACCACCCTGTGGACCAAGATCGGTCTGTTCTTCTCCTTCGGCGTTCTGATGGCCGTGGCCGTCGGCGTCAACGTCTGGCTGGCGCACCGGCTGCGGCCGCCGCTGAGCGCGATGTCCGTGGAGCAGCAGAGCCTGGACCGCTACCGGATGGGCATCGCGCCGTTCAAGAAGTGGGCGCTGATCGCGATCACCGCGGTGATCGGCCTGATCGCCGGTGCCTCCGCCTCGGGCGAGTGGCGGACCTGGCTGCAGTGGGTCAACGGCGTGCCGTTCGGCAAGACGGACCCGCAGTTCGGCATGGACATCGCCTTCTACACCTTCGATCTGCCCTGGTACCGCTTCCTGTTGAGCTTCGGCTTCGCCTGTGCGGTGCTGTGTCTGGTCGCCGCGGCGCTGACGCACTACCTGTACGGCGGGCTGCGGCTGACCAGCCCCGGCTCGCGGGCGACCGCGGCGGCCACCGGCCATCTGTCGGTGCTGCTGGGTATTTTCGTCTCGCTCAAGGCGATCGCGTACTGGCTCGACCGGTACGGCCTGGCGGTCAAGTCCAGCGGCCTGAAGTCGGCCGACAACTGGACGGGCCTGCGGTATGTCGACGCCAACGCCTATCTCCCGGCGAAGACGATCCTGTTCTTCATCGCGGCGATCTGTGCGGTGCTGTTCTTCGCCACCCTCTGGCGGCGGACGTGGCAGCTGCCGGTGATCGGCTTCGGTCTGATGGTGCTCTCGGCGATCCTCATCGGCGGGCTGTACCCGGCGATCGTGCAGAAGTTCCAGGTTCAGCCGAACGAGCAGGCCAAGGAAGCGCCGTACATCAAGCAGAACATCAAGGCGACCCGGGATGCGTACGACATCCAGGACTCCGAGGTCACGCCGTACAAGGGCAACTACAAGCCCGCCGACAAGGCGGAGAGCCAGCGGCTGCGCGATGACGCCGACACCACGGCCAGCGTGCGGCTGCTCGACCCGAATGTGGTCTCGCCGGCCTTCCAGCAACAGCAGCAGGTGCGCGGGTACTACCAGTTCCCCTCCACCCTCGACGTCGACCGGTACAAGGACACGGACGGTGCCGAGCAGGACACCGTCATCGGTCTGCGCGAGCTGAACATCGCCGGTATCCCCGAACGCAACTGGATCAACGACCACTTCAAGTACACCCACGGCTACGGCGCGGTCGCCGCCAAGGGGACCGAGCCCGCCGACGGCGGTGGTCCGAAGTACACCGAGTCGGATCTGCCGGCCAAGGGGCAGCTCGGCTCGTACCAGCAGCGGGTGTACTACGGCGAGAAGACCTCGCAGTACTCCATCGTCGGCGGTCCGCAGAAGGAACTGGACTACTCCGACGACAGCGGCGAGAAGAGCTACAGCTACAAGGGCAGCAGCGGCGTCAACCTCTCGAACCCGGTCAACCGCGCCGCATACGCGGTGGCGTTCGGGGAGCCGCAGATCCTCTACTCCGGGGCGATCGGCAAGGGCTCGCGGATCCTGTACAACCGCACGCCCAAGGAGCGCGTCGAAGCCGTCGCCCCCTGGCTGACCATCGACGGCGACGCCTACCCGGCGGTCATCAACCACCGGGTCAAGTGGATCGTGGACGCCTACACCACCAGCAACGGCTATCCGTACGCCTCGCGCACCACGCTCGGGGACAGCACGGCCGATTCGCTCACCGACGGCCAGCGCGCTGTGGTGGCCCAGCAGAACCAGGTCAACTACATCCGTAACTCCGTCAAGGCGACGGTGGATGCCTACGACGGTTCGGTGAAGCTCTACCAGTGGGACGACAAGGACCCGGTCCTCAAGACCTGGATGAAGTCGTTCCCCGGCACGGTCGAGAAGAAGAGCGCCATAAGCCCGGCGCTCAAGGAGCATCTGCGCTACCCGCAGGACCTCTTCAAGGTGCAGCGCCAGCTGCTGACCACGTACCACGTCACGGACCCCGGCACCTTCTACACCGGCTCCGAGCGCTGGCAGATCCCGAACGACCCGACGACCAAGTCGGGCAACGCGGTACCGCCGTACTACCTGAGCATGAAGATGCCGGACCAGAAGAACCGGGCGTTCTCGCTGACGACGACCTTCACGCCCAACAAGCGCGACAATCTGGGTGCGTTCATGGCCGTCGACGCCAATGCGACCAGCGGCGACTACGGCAAGATCAGACTGCTGAAACTGCCCTCACAGACGCCGGTGCCCGGCCCGCAGCTGGTGCAGTCGAAGTTCAACTCCGATCCGAACATCGCCAATGAGCTCAACATCCTCAAGAAACTCGGCGACTCGGAGATCGAGTACGGCAATCTGCTGACCGTGCCACTGGACGGCGGACTGCTCTACGTCGAACCGGTGTATCTGCGCGGTGCCAACACCAACTACCCGCTCCTGAAGAAGGTGCTGGTCAGTTACGGCGACAACAAGCCCGTCCTGGAGGACTCCCTCAAGGACGCGCTGGATGTGGTCTTCGGCAAGAAGGCGCCCAGTACGGGCTCGGAGAACCCGCCGGGCGGCGACACCAGCCAGCCGCCCCCGTCGGGCCAGACGGTGCAGCAGGCGCTGGGCGACGCGCAGAAGGCCTACGAGGAGGGCGAGAAGGCGCGCGCCTCGGGCGACTGGGCCGGTTACGGCGAGGCCCAGAAGAAGCTGAAGGCGGCCCTGGACCGGGCGGCGAAGGCTTCCGAGAAGAGCGGCAAGCCGGGCAGCTGAGCCGGTCGGCCGTATGCCCCCGGCCCTGTGGCCACCGATGCGAACCGGTGGTCACAGGGCCACGGCGGTGCGGGACCGCCCCGCCGTCGTGATACCTTGAGGACACAACGGCGCGGGGTGGAGCAGCTCGGTAGCTCGCTGGGCTCATAACCCAGAGGTCGCAGGTTCAAATCCTGTCCCCGCTACTGCAAGACGAAGGCCCGGATCCTCAAGGATCCGGGCCTTCGTCTTGTGTTCAGGTCGATTCCGTTCAAAGCCGGGTCGCGCGGCCGATGTGGGGAAGGTGTGTGCTTGAGTTTGCCAAGTCGTCGTGTCGGGAAGTCGACAAACCGCTGAAGTGACCTCACTGGCTGCGGTATACCAGGTGTACGCGGGTTACAGGTGATGCGACGATGGGTCTTATGGGGGACAAGGCAAGGTTGTTGGAGACAGACCGGTTTGTGCATGCGCCCGACGACGGGCGCGAATCCGAGCTGCAGATGGACGCGATGGAGGCCGTGGAAGCCGCCGAAGCGTCCGATGCCGTGACCGAGTCCGGCCACCGCCGGGCCGCCGAGGCGGGCGACACCGCCGCCATGAGCGCGCTCGGCGCGATGCTGCTCCGCCGCGGCGACCTCGACGGCGCCGAGTCGCATCTGCGTTCCGCTGCCGCCGCCGGTGACCGCGCCGCGGCCAACAACCTCGGCGTGCTGCTTCACCAGCGGGGCTACGGGGACGAGGCGGCCGGCTGGTGGCGTATCGCAGCGGTCGCCGGCTCCGCCGCCGCGGCGCACGCCCTCGGGCGCCACTACCGCGAGCGCGGCGACGAGCCGGCCGCCGAGTACTGGCTGCGTCAGTCCGCCGAGTCCGGCCACTGCCTGGGCGCGTACGCACTCGCCGATCTGCTGGAGCACCGCGGCGACATCGGTGCCGAGCGCTGGTTCCGTACGGCCGCCGAGCGCGGCCACCGTGAGGCCGCTTACCGGCTGGCCCGGCTCATCGAGGACGGCCGCGACGCGGAGCGGCGTGCGGTGCCCGCGTACGGCGAGCTGACCCAGCAGGAGGAGGCCGAGCAGTGGTACCGGCAGGCCGCCGCGCGCGGTCACCGGAGGGCCGCGCTGCAGCTGGGTGCGCTGCTGGAGGACCGCGGTGACGTCCAGGAGGCGGGCCGTTGGTATCTGTCCGCCGCCAAGGACGGTGAGGCGCGCGCGGCCTGTGCGCTGGGCTTCCTGCTGCGTGACGCGGGGGACGAGGAGAGCGCTGCGGAGTGGTGGCGGCGGGCGGCCCAGGACGGCGATGGCAACGCTGCCAATGCGCTGGGAGCGCTGCACGCCGACCGGGGTGAACTCCAGACCGCGGAGCGGTGGTACCGCGTCGCGCTGGACGCCGGGGACGTGAACGGCGCCTACAACATCGGGCTGCTCTGCGCCGAGCAGGGCCGGGAGGGGCGCGGTGAGCAGTGGTACCGCCGGGCCGCCTATGCCGGGCACCGCGAGGCCGCCAACGCGCTGGCCATCCTGCTGCTGCAGCGGGGCGACGCCTCGGGGGCCGAGCCGTGGTTCTCCAAGGCGGCCGAGGCGGGCAGTGTGGACGCCGCGTTCAACCTCGGCATCCTGTTCACCGGGCGCGGTGCGGAGCGTACGGCGCACACCTGGTACGAGCGGGCGGCCGCGGCCGGGCACACGGAGGCGGCGCTCCAGGTCGCCATCGTGCAGCTGCGGGACGGTGAGCTGCAGGACGCGGAGCGCAATCTGCGTTGTGCGGCCGGTGGCGGCAGCGCCGAGGCGGCCTTCCGGCTCGCGGACCTCCTCGACCGCAGGGCGGTCGCCGCGGGCGAGGGGGCGGCGGACGGCGAGCGCACGGCGGACGACGAGAGCGTGCAGTGGTACGAGCGAGCCGCCCGCCAGGGTCACCGCCGCGCCCAGGTCCGGGTCGGCATGTTTGCGGCGGCTCGCGGGGATGCCGGCGAGGCCGCCAACTGGTACCGCGCGGCGGCCGAGGCCGGCAGCCGTAACGGCGCCTTCAACCTCGGGCTGCTGCTGGCCCGCGAGGGCAGCCTTCCCGAGGCCGCCCTGTGGTGGCAGCGCGCCGCCGAGACCGGCCATGGCCGGGCGGCGCTGCGGCTGGCGCTGCTCGCCGCACGGCGCGGTGCGCTGGCGGAGGCGCAGAGCTGGTGTGCGCGCGCCGTCGAGCTGGGGCCGCCGGAGGTGGCGGAGCGCGCGGCGCGGCTGCGGACGGCGCTCCAGGAGGAGCTCAGCGCGTAGCGGGCGTACGGAGGCACCGGAGGCCCGGGGCCGGGGCCGGGTCCACAGGGCCCGGCCCTGGGCCGCGCGGAAGGGATTTGCGCTGGTCGTCGGCCCGGGGTTAAAGTAAGGCAACAACGGCGCGGGGTGGAGCAGCTCGGTAGCTCGCTGGGCTCATAACCCAGAGGTCGCAGGTTCAAATCCTGTCCCCGCTACTGCAAGACGAAGGCCCGGATCCTTGAGGATCCGGGCCTTCGTCGTGTCTACCGCTGCAGTCGGTGGCCGACCGCCTCCGCGTACAGGCTGCGGTCGACGATCCGGTTCTCCGGCAGTGGTGCCCCCTTGGTGACGCCGGTGTCCCGGTAGGCCTTCTGGAGCCGGGCCGCGGTGCCCTTTCGGATCTCCCAGTCCATCCGGAGGGACGGGACCGAGGCGAGGATCTTCCCGTCGACCTTGAGCAGCCCGGCGAGCTCGGCGACGAACGCCTTGTCGGCCTTGTAGTCGCCGGCGAAGTACGTATTGACCGTGCGGATGTAGGCCCGCAGGAAGGCGACCCCGGCGTCCGGGTCCCGCTGGAGCAGGTTCGGGCCGTACAGGGCGCCACCGAGCGGTTCGCCCTGGGGCTGGCCGCCCAGGAAGGCGTACTTCTTGTCGCCGTCGACCCGTCGCCAGACCGGGTCGAGCAGCCAGGCGGAGTCCACCCCGCCGCCGGTCAGAGCGGTCAGTACGTCGGAGGAGCCGAGCTGCTGGAAGGTGACGGAGTGGATGTCGGTGCCGTGTCCGGCGAAGGACGTGGCCATCGGGTACATGATCACGGAGCCTTTCCCGATCATGGTGCCCATCCTCGACCCCTTGAGGGAGACCGAAGTGGCGCTCTCCCCGCTCTTCAGGCGCACCCACAGGCCGCTCCTGGAACTCGGGTCGGGGGAGAAGTTGCCGGCCACCCAGCGGATGTCGAAGCCGCCGTTGATGCCGTTGACGACGGCGGCCTCGGGGGCCGCCCACAGGGCGTCCAGATCGCCCTTGGCCAGCAGCGGCAGCGCCTCCGGGGTGGGCAGGACCTTCAGCCGGACGTCCAGGCCCTCCTTCCGGAACTCACCCCTGGCGAGGGCCAGCCGCAGCGGGGCCACGTACTCGGCGTTGAGGGTGCCGGTGGCGATCGTGAGTGTGCGGCGCTTCGTGAGGGGGCGCGGGGCCGGGGCGCCCTTGTCGCAGCGTGCCGGGGTGCGGCCGGGGGCGAGGTCGGCGGGGTCGGTCCAGGAGGCCTTGCCGCAGCCCGCGACGGGCCTGATGGTGCGGGGTCCGGTGGCGGCGGCGCCGTCCTTGGGGGCGGCGCAGCCCGCGCCGAGGGCGAGCGCGGTGAGGAGCGTGGCGACGGTGGTGGTGCGGAAACGCATGGGACCTCCGTGCGGGGCGGCGTCGAGGCGGACGAGGCGGTGCGGTGGATCAGCTCCGGGACCGGCCGCGGTCGCGGGGCGCCCAGGGGGTGAGGAGGCGCCCGGCCAGCCGTACCAGCTCGGAGAAGAGCACGCCGAGGACGGCCACGCAGACGATGCCGACGCACATCACGTCGTTCTGGAACAGGGCGCGGGAGTCGAAGATCAGATGCCCGAGGCCGTCGGTGGCGGCGATCTGTTCCGAGGCGACGATGACCAGGACGGCCACGCCCGCGGCGATCCGGGCGCCCACCAGGACGGCGGGCAGGGAGGCGGGCAGCAGGACGTGCCGGAACATCTGCCAGGGGCTCGCGCCGAACACCTGGCCGGCGTCGCGGTGGCCGGAGGGGATCGCCAGCACCGCCGCCATGGTGGAGATCCAGACGAAGAAGAAGACGGTGGCGGCGACGAGGGCGACCTGCGGTCCTTCGCCGAGCCCGAACATATTCAGGAAGACCGGCAGCAGGGCGAGCTTGGGGACGACGTACAGGGCGTCCAAGAGGGGTTCGAGGGCGGCGCGTACGAGCGGCAGCGAGCCCATCAGCAGGCCCAGGAGGTAGCCGGAGACGGTGCCGACGGCGTAGCCGGCCAGGACGCGCCGTAGCGTGGCCCACACGTCCGGCCACAGGTCGCCGGCCAGGGCGCGGTCCCAGCCGTCGGCCAGGATCGTGGACGGCGCGGGGTAGATGCGGGCGTCGATCCAGGCCTGGCCGGCGGCCAGCTGCCACAGCAGGACGAGCACCAGCGGGACCGCGACGGCGAGGGAGATCTCCAGGGTGCGCCGGCGGCGGTGGGTGCGCCGGGGACGCAGTTCCTGGGGGCCGGGGCGACGGACGAGGAGCCGGCCGGACGCGGCGGGCGGCCCGTCCTCGTGGCCGGGCGGGTGGAGGGCGGTGGTCATACGGGGAGCACCCCCTTGGCGGCCGGGTCTGCCGTGCCGGTGCCGTCGACCTCGCCGCGCAGCAGCTGCCACAACTCGGCCTTCAGGGCGGTGAATTCGGGGGTGTCCCGGACCGCGCCGGTGCGGGGGCGGCCGAACGGCGGGCGGCGTTCGGCGATGATCCGGCCGGGCCGGGCGGACATCACCAGGACCCGGTCACCGAGCACCAGGGCCTCTTCGAGGCTGTGGGTGATGAAGAGGGTGGTGGTGCGAGTGGTCTGGGTGAGGTCGAGCAGCTCGTCCTGGAGGATGGTGCGCAGCTGGGCGTCGAGGGCCGCGAACGGCTCGTCCATCAGCAGCATCCCGGGCTCGACGGCGAGCGCACGGGCGATGGCGACGCGCTGGCGCATGCCGCCGGAGAGCGCGGCCGGGTAGGCGTCCGCGAAGTCGGCGAGCCCCATCCGGGCGAGCCAGGAGCGGGCCCGTTCGTCGGCCTCCTTACGGGGCACGCGCTGGATGTCGAGGCCGAAGCGGACATTGGCCAGCACGGTCTTCCAGTCGTAGATGCCGTAGTCCTGGAAGATCATCGCGGTCGGCCGGTCGGTGCCCGCCCGGATTTCCAACTCGCCCTCACTGGGGCGCAGCAGGCCGGCGGTGATCCGCAGCAGCGTCGACTTCCCGCAGCCGGACGGGCCGACCAGGCAGACGAATTCGCCCGGGGCGATCTCGGTGTCGAGGGGGCCGAGGGCGGCCGGCGCCGTGCCGCCGCGGCCGAACGAGCGGGCCAGGGCGCGGGCGCGCAGGGCCGGCGGGCGGGGGGACGGGTCGGCGGGTGGGCGGTGCGGTGCGGGCGAAGGGTGCGGCTCTCCCACGGGGTGCTCCTTGCGGAGTGCGGACAGGGTGCCGCCGTGGTGCGGGGCCCGGACCCGGTCGGGCCCGGTGGCCGGAAAGCGCGGCGCGCCGACGATATGACGGTGCGTCAGATCCGGGCAAGGGGCGTGCGGGCATGGTTGTGCGGCGGGGGAGAGGTGACGGTGCGGTGCCGGGGGGACCGGTGGGCGGCCGGGGCACGCGAAGGAGCCCGCGGCCGGAGGGGCGCGGGCTCGGTCAGGCGTACGGCGTGACGCGGTGCGGAGGCGGCCCGGAGGGGGGCCGGCCTCCCCTGGCGTCAGGACGGGGCGTTGCAGTTGGGGCAGATGCCCCGGTAGGTCACGGTGACCTCGGAGACCTGGAAGCCGTAGCGCTCCGGCTCGGGCAGAGCGGAGAGCGGGTCGCCCTGGACGTGGACGTCGCGGATCGTGCCGCACCGCGAGCAGACCAGATGCTGGTGGTCGTGGTGGGCGTTGGGGTCGTAGCGCTTGGCCCGGCCGTCCGTGCTCACCTCGATCACCTCACCGAGGGAGACCAGCTCGCCCAGGGTGTTGTAGACGGTGGCGCGGGAGATCTCGGGGAGCCGGTCGGATGCCAGCGCATGCACCTCGTCGGCGGTGTAGTGGACGTGGTCCCCGTCGAGGACCTCGGCGACGACGCGTCGCTGCGCGGTCAGCCGCCAGCCGCGTCCCCGGAGCCGTTCCAGCAGGTCACTCATGCCAATCACCTATCAGTCAGATAGAGCCAGGGTAGCAGTGGCAGGTCCATCACCGGATCGAGTACGACTTTCGGCTCCTTCTTGACTTAGACATTGTCCAATGTAGGATCGTGATCGGCGCAAGCCAAGGGCAGGTGGAGAAGACTTTTCAGGAGGCGCACGTGTCGGTAGAGAGCACCACTGGACCGCTGACCACGGAGTCCGGCGCTCCGGTCGGGGACAACCAGAACAGCGAGACGGCCGGCATCGGCGGTCCCGGACTCATCCAGGACCAGCTCCTGATCGAGAAGCTCGCGCACTTCAACCGCGAGCGCATCCCGGAGCGCATCGTGCATGCCCGTGGCGCCGGTGCGTACGGCACGTTCACGGTGACCGCGGATCTGACCAAGTACACCCGCGCCAATTTCCTTTCCGAGGTCGGCAAGCAGACCGAGACCTTCCTGCGTTTCTCCACCGTCGCGGGCAACCTCGGCTCGGCCGACGCGGTGCGTGACCCGCGCGGCTTCGCGCTGAAGTTCTACACCGAAGAGGGCAACTACGACCTCGTCGGCAACAACACCCCGGTGTTCTTCATCAAGGACGCCATCAAGTTCCCCGACTTCATCCACACCCAGAAGCGCGACCCGTACACCGGCTCGCAGGAGGCGGACAACGTCTGGGACTTCTGGGGTCTGTCGCCCGAGTCCACCCACCAGGTCACCTGGCTGTTCGGCGACCGCGGCATCCCTGCCACGCTCCGCCACATGAACGGCTACGGCTCGCACACCTTCCAGTGGAACAACGCCGCCGGTGAGGTCTTCTGGGTCAAGTACCACTTCAAGACCGACCAGGGCATCAAGAACCTCACCCAGGCCGAGGCCGACAAGCTCGCCGGTGAGGACGCCGACAGCCACCAGCGCGACCTGCGCACCTCGATCGAGCGCGGTGACTTCCCGAGCTGGACCGTCCAGGTGCAGATCATGCCCGCGGCAGAGGCGGCCACCTACCGCTTCAACCCGTTCGACCTGACCAAGGTCTGGCCGCACGAGGACTACCCGCCGATCGAGATCGGCAAGCTGGAGCTCAACCGCAACCCGCAGAACATCTTCGCCGAGGTCGAGCAGTCGATCTTCTCCCCGCACCACTTCGTGCCGGGCATCGGCCCGTCCCCCGACAAGATGCTCCAGGGCCGTCTCTTCGCCTACGGCGACGCCCACCGCTACCGCGTCGGCATCAACGCCGACCACCTCCCGGTGAACCGCCCGCACGCCACCGAGGCGCGCAGCCACGGCCGGGACGGCGCGCTGTACGACGGCCGGCACGCGGGGCAGAAGAACTACGAGCCCAACAGCTTCGGCGGCCCGGCCGAGACCGGGCGGCCGCTGTGGCAGCAGGCGGACGTGAGCGGCGCCACCGGCGAGCACGCGGCGCCCTCGCACGCCGAGGACGACGACTTCGTCCAGGCCGGCACCCTCTACCGCCTGATGTCGGAGGACGAGAGGGAGCGCCTGATCAACAACCTGGCGGGCTTCATCTCCCAGGTCTCCCGTGACGACATCGCCCAGCGGGCGATCGAGAACTTCCGCAAGGCGGACGCGGACTACGGCAAGCGGCTGGAAGCCGCGGTCCAGGCCCTGCGCGGCTGAGCGGCGGTCCTTGCGGCTGACCGCCGCCGCTCGCGCGGAAGCGGTTGCCCGCCGTAGGGGCTGCCCGGATGTCGCTTGCCGTACGAGCCGAAGAGGCCGGATGCCATGGGGCTCCGGCCTCTTCGTGCGTCCGGCCGCCGTGCTCAGGCCGGTACGGCGTCGACCCGCTCCGTGACGGCCGACCGGCAGCGGATGATGTCGCGTACGGACACCACGCCGACCGGTTCATGGTCGTCGAGCACGATCAGATGGCGGAAGCCGCCGCGCACCATGGCGTCCGCGGCATCGTCCAGGGTCCAGTCCGGAGCGGCGAAGACCACGTCCGAAGTGGTGTGGGTCTGGGCGGTCTCCCGGTCGGGGTTCTCGCCCGCGCCGAGGGAATTGAGGATGTCGCGCTCGGTGAGAATGCCGATGCCGCTGTTGTCGTTGTCGAGGACCACGGCCGCGCCGATGCGGCGGGCCGCCATCAGTTGCGCCGCCTGACGGAGGGTGTGAGCGGGCCCGATGGTGAGGACCACCGTGCTCATGGCGTCTTTGACGTGCATGGGCATGGAGTGGAGCCACCTCCTTGGTGAATGTGCCTTGCGAAGGGATTCACAAGTTCACAAAGTGGGGGATTCTCATGTTCACATGCCTACGCCGATGCAACAAGGGGCAAGTGCGGGACGGGTGTCCGAATACCCGTCCCGTCGCAGGTCAGCGCGAGGAGTCGCCGAGGTAACTCAGCAGATCCTCGTGCAGCAGACCGTTGGAGGCCGCCGCGTTACCGCTGTGCGGGCCCGGCTTGCCGTCCAGGCCGGTGAACTGCCCGCCGGCCTCCTTCACGACCACCGCGCACGCCGCCATGTCCCACAGTGAGAGCTCCGGCTCCGCGCAGATGTCCACCGAACCCTCGGCGATCATCATGTACGGCCAGAAGTCGCCATAGCCGCGGGTGCGCCAGCAGTCCCGGCTCAGATCGAGGAAACCGGGCAGCTTGCCGCGCTCCTCCCAGCCGGTCAGCGAGGAGTAGGCGAACGAGGCGTCCTGGATACGGCCGACCTTCGAGACCTGCAGCCGGCTCGCGGAGGTCAGACTGCGGCCCGTGAAGGCCCCCAGACCGTCGGCGGCCCACCAACGGCGGTTCAGCGCCGGCGCGGAGACGATGCCGACCACCGGGCGGTCGCCGCCCGCACCGCGCTCCATCAGCGCGATCAGCGTGGCCCAGACCGGCACCCCGCGGACGTAGTTCTTCGTGCCGTCGATCGGGTCGATGATCCAGCGACGCGGTCCCGCGCCCTCGCTGCCGAACTCCTCGCCGAGCACCGCATCCCGTGGCCGGGCCCGCTGGAGCTGGCCGCGGATGAGCTCCTCGGCGCCCTTGTCCGCCTCGCTCACCGGTGTCATG
Source organism: Streptomyces sp. NPDC054786 (assembly GCF_053611685.1). NCBI lineage: Bacteria > Bacillati > Actinomycetota > Actinomycetes > Kitasatosporales > Streptomycetaceae > Streptomyces > Streptomyces sp. NPDC054786. The sequence goes on from NZ_JBSHAW010000011.1 coordinate 114,842, forward strand.
TCCGGTTTGGTCTCGACCTTGAGGTCGAGTGCCTTGAAGCGCTCCATGGTGGCGGCGTCCGCGGCGTCCGCGAGAACATGGCCGAGGCGAAGATCATCGTGATAGTCGGGCATGTGCGAACAGTATCGATTGGTATGGGCAGGAGCCACACGGCTGTGCGCCACCGGGCGTGTGGCGGCGCCGGGCCATGCCGGTGAGCGCGTGCTGCGACGACCCTTGACAGCATCTGGCGCCGCGTCAATTCTGTGCGCACACCGGCCACCTGGGCCGGCGGCCGGGGAGGCGACGGATGCCCGCAGCGCGTGAATCCCTGCTCGATGCCGCCTATACGGCGCTGACGAAACGGGCCTGGACGGCCGTGCGGATGGTTGATGTCGCGGCCGCTGCCGGGGTCTCCCGGCAGACGCTCTACAACGAGTTCGGCAGCAAGGAAGGGCTGGCCCGCGCCCTGGTCCGCCGGGAGACCGAGAAGTACCTCGCCGGGGTCGCACGGGCGCTGTCCCGGGGAGCCTCGGCCGCCGGGACGCGGGGCGACGCGGCGGGCCGGGTGGTGGCCGCGGCCGCCTGGACGCTGCGTACCGCCCGCGCCAACCCCCTGGTCAGGGCCGCGCTGACCGGATGCTGGGGCGACCGGCTGCCGAGTCCTGCGCCGGTGCCCGCCGCCCCCGCGCCGGTACGGGCCGCCCGGTACGGCGTCCCCGTACAGCGTGCCGCGACGACCGTCGAGGGGCCGCTGCCGGGGCCCGCGGAGCTCGTCGGCCGCTTCTGCGACCAGGCGGTCGCGGCGCTGGAGCCCGACTGGCCGGCGGAGGAGCTGCCCGCCCTGGGCACCGCCTGCGAGACCGCGGCGCGGCTGACCCTGGCCTGTGTCGTCGCCCCGGTGGCTCCCGTTGTGGCGCAGGCTCCCGGACGCATACCGGCCCAGCGGTCGCGCAGGGAGCTGGAGACGGAGGCGGTGTCCCGGCTCGTGCGGGGTGCCTTCGCCCGGACGCCGGCCGGCACGTCGTCGACAGACCGGGGGTGACGGGGCGTCACGGCCGCGGCGGTGGGCAGGCGTCACACGTGGACGCGACTGCGACGGGTACCACACGCGGACGAGTCGACGGGCGTCACACGCGGACGAGTTGACGGGCGTCGTGCCCGCAGGGCCCCCGCGCCGCTCGCCGCGCGGACACGCTCCGGGTCAGTGTGCCGACCCCGACAGTTGTAGCCCGATCACGCCGGCGATGACCAAGGTGATGGAGACGATCTTGAGGGTGGAGACCACATCGCCGAGGAAGACCATGCCGTAGATCGCCGTACCGGCCGCACCGATACCGGTCCACACCGCATACGCCGGGCCGACGTCGAGCTTGCGCAGCGCCAGTGTCAGCAGACCGAAGCTGCCGAGGGCGAAGGCCGCGAAGGCGACGGTGGGGAAGAGGCGGGTGAAGCCGTGCGAGAGCTTGAGGCAGACCGCGAAGCCGGTCTCCAGGATCCCCGCCACCACGACCAGCAGCCACGCCATGTCCCCTTGCCTCCGTCAGCTTGGGCCTGTCTTACGTGAGCAACGACGGGACATCACATTCACTCGTTCGGGCCTCGTTCGGCGACCGGGTCTGTTTGCCCCCTACGCCGGGCTTGGCGTGATTATGCATCTACCTCGGACGGGCGGCAGCAAACGTCGGCGGTCAGTCGCCTTCGCGTCGTTCGCGGGTGGCCAGGAGGCGGCGCAGCGAGTAGAGACGGGCCGGGTCGGCGTGGCCGTCGGCGACCCACGCGTCCAGCGCGCAGTCCGGTTCGTCGTGGCTGCAGGCACGCGGGCAGCCGGCGGTGCCGGGCTCCAGATCCGGGAAGGCCTGGATGACCCGGGACGGGTCGACATGATGCAGCCCGAAGGACCGTACGCCCGGGGTGTCGATGACCCAGCCCGAGTCGTCGGGCAGCGGGAGTGCCAGCGCGGAGGTGGTGGTGTGCCGCCCGCGGCCGGTGACCGCGTTGACATGGCCGATGGCCCGACGGCGTTCCGGGACCAGGGAGTTGACCAGAGTGGTCTTGCCCACCCCGGAGTGTCCGACGAACGCCGTCATACGGCCCGACAGCGCGGCCCTGACCCGGTCGGCGGCGCTGCCGTCGGCGAGTTCGTCGCGGTTGGTGACGAGGTAGGGGACACCGAGGTCGCCGTAGGACTCCAACAGGCTGTCCGCGGACGCCAGATCGGACTTGGTCAGCACCAGCAGCGGGTCGAGGCCCGCGTCGAAGGCGGCGACCAGACAGCGGTCGATGAGCCGGGGGCGCGGCTCGGGGTCGGCGAGGGCGGTGACGATCGCGAGCTGGTCGGCGTTGGCGACCACGACCCGCTCGAACGGGTCGTCATCGTCGGCCGTACGGCGCAGTGTCGAGGATCGCGGCTCGACCCGGACGATCCGGGCGAGGGTGTCCTTGGCGCCCGTCAGATCGCCGACGACGGCGACCCGGTCGCCGACCACCGCGCTCTTGCGGCCCAGTTCGCGGGCCTTCATCGCGGTGACCGTACGGTCCTCGATGAGGCAGGTCAGACGGCCGCGGTCGACGGTCAGCACCAGGCCCTCGCCGGCGTCCTCGTGCTTGGGGCGGATGTTCGTCCGGGGACGGTTGCCCTTGGGGTTGGGGCGGACGCGGATGTCGTCCTCGTCGGGGTTCTTGCCGTAGCGGCGCATGGCGGCGGTATCCCTCAGACTCTCCGGGCGGTGACGGACGCCGGATCGAGCATGTCCGTCCACATCGCGGGGAAGTCGGGCAGGGTCTTGGCGGTGGTGGCGACGTTCTCCACCGCCACGCCGTCGACCGCCAGGCCGATGACCGCCGCTGCGGTGGCCAGCCGGTGGTCCTCGTAGGTGCGGAAGATCCCGCCGTGCAGGGGGCGCGGCCGGATGTGCAGCCCGTCCGCGGTCTCGGTGACATCGCCGCCGAGTTCGTTGAGCTCCTTGGTGAGCGCCGCCAGCCGGTCGGTCTCGTGCAGCCGCAGATGCGCCACACCGCGCAGCGTGGAGGGGGAGTCGGCCAGGGCGGCGACCGCGGCGATGCCCGGGGTCAGCTCGCCGACCTCGCTCAGGTCGACGTCGATGCCGTGGATACGGCCGCTGCCGGTGAAGGTCAGTCCGCGGTCGGTCAGCTCGCAGGAACCGCCCATGGCGGTGAAGATCTCGCGCAGCGCGTCGCCGGGCTGGGTGGTGTGCCCGGGCCAGTCCGGGATGGTGACCCGGCCGCCGGTGACCAGCGCCGCGGCCAGGAACGGCTGGGCGTTGGACAGATCCGGCTCGACGACCAGATCACGGCCGAGCAGGGCGCCGGGAGTGACCCGCCAGACGTTCGGCTCGCCGCCCGCCTCCGGGGTGTCCACCTGCGCGCCGACGCTGCGCAGCATGTCGACGGTCATCCGGATGTGCGGCATGGAGGGCAGCGCCCCGCCCACGTGCCGGACCTCGACGCCCTGGTTGAAGCGTGGGGCGGACAGCAGCAGGGCGCTGACGAACTGGGAGGACGAGGAGGCGTCGATCTCGACCGGGCCGCCGTCCAGGGCGCCGCTGCCGAAGACCGTCATCGGCAGCGCGCCGCGGTTGTCGTCGTCGATCCGGGCGCCCAGGGTGCGCAGCGCGTCGATCACGCCGCCGAGCGGGCGCTCGTAGGAGCGGGGGTCGCCGTCGAAGCGGATCGGGCCGTCGGCGAGTGCGGCGACCGGGGGGAGGAAGCGCATGACCGTGCCGGCGTTGCCGACGTCGATGGTGGCCGGGCCGTGCAGGCCCGCCGGGATGATCCGCCAGGCCTCACCGCCGCCGGGCTGTACGGCGGAGCCGGCGGAGCTGGAGGACGCGGTCTCCTCGATGCCGACGCCCAGGGTGCGCAGCGCCTCGGCCATCAGGAGGGTGTCCCGGGAGCGCAGCGGCCGGCGCAGCCAGCCGGGCTCGGAGGAGAGGGCGGCCAGGACCAGGCCGCGGTTGGTGACCGATTTCGAGCCGGGCACGGTGACGGTGGCATCGACGGCCCCGGCGGCGAGGGGGGCGGGCCATGGGGCGGGGTGTGCGGGGCTCTCGGTCATGCCTTTACTTTAATGGCTGGGCAAGGGTGCCGATCTTGATCAAAAGTGGCGCAACCCATCCGAAACGCGGCACTGATAGTGCGCTCGCGGGCCGGGGGCGGGGATGCGGCGGACGCACCGGGCGTGGCGGTACAGGAGCGGCCGCCGGCCGAGGCGGGCGGCGTCAGAGCCCGAGCAGCCAGCGCCCGCCGCCTATCAGGGAGCACAGCGTCACCACATGGAACAGGCCGAGCCAGAGGGCCGCCGGAACGTGGGTCAGGCGCGCCAGCTGGTCCGGATCGGAGTCCGCCGCCCCGCCGCCCCGCCGCTTGCCCATCAGCTCGAACGGCGGCCGCACCCCGCCCAGCAGCAGGAACCACACCGCGGCATAGGCGAAAGCGGCCTGTACATCCGCCGTCGTCAGCCAGGAGACCAGTACGAACGCGGCGCCGGTCAGCACGACCGTGAGCACGCCGTAGGCGTTCCGGATCATGATCAGCATCGCCAGCAGCAGCGCGGTCGCGCCCCACAGCAGGGCCGTGATGTGCCCCGCGGCGAGCAGTGCGGCGCCCGCGAGTCCCAGCAGGGACGGTGCGATATAGCCGGCCGCGGCGGTCAGCACCATGCCCAGACCGGTCGGCTTGCCACGCGAAACGGTCAGACCCGAGGTGTCCGAGTGCAGCCGGATGCCGTCCAGGCGGCGGCCGGTGAGCAGGGCGATCAGTCCGTGCCCGCCCTCGTGGGCGATGGTGACGGCGTTCCGCGACAGCCGCCAGGCGGTGTGCGGGACGATGGCGCCCAGTGCGAGCACCGCCGTGATGATCACCAGCCAGAGCGACGGGGCGGGTTGGGTCCCGAAGACTCGGCTCCATATGTCGGTGAGGTGGTCGGTGTCCATGTCTCCCCTTCGTGTGGCATGGCAGTGTGGCATGCATGTGCGGTAGGTATGCGGCGAGTCGTCGTCCCGAGGACCTGGTGGGGATTTTCGGCGTTCAGCAGTGGGAGCCGACGGAGACCTTGGCGCCCAGTTGGAATGTCGCGCCGACGGACCAGGTGCACGCGGTGCTCGAACGTCCCCTCAAGGGCCCGGCGGCCGACGCCTTCGAGCCGGACGGCCCGGTGCGCCAGTTGCGGACGCTGAAGTGGGGCCTGGTCCCGTCGTGGTCGAAATCACCCGAGGCCGCCGCGAAGATGATCAATGCGCGGGCCGAGACGGTGCACGAGAAGCCGTCCTTCCGGCAGGCCTTCGCGACCCGGCGGTGCCTGCTCCCCGGGGACGGGTATTTCGAGTGGGTCACCGAAGCCGCGGAGCGGCAGCTGGAGGAGCAGGGCAAGAAGAAGCGGCCCCGTAAGCAGCCGTATTTCGTGACGCCCGCGGACGGCTCCGCGATGGCGATGGCCGGGCTGTACGAATTCTGGCGGGACCAAACGCTGCCCGGCGATCACCCACTGGCCTGGTGGGTGACCTGCACGGTCGTCACCACGGAGGCCGAGACCACCCCGCTGGCCGGGGCCTCCGGCGGCGCGGGACCGCAGTCGCTGGCCGATATCCACCCCCGGATGCCGCTGGTGCTGACCCCCGACCGCTGGGACGCCTGGCTCGACCCGGCCCGCACCGGACCCGACGAGGTGCGTGAACTGCTGGCGCCGCCGCCGGCCGGACTGATGCGAGCCCATCCCGTCCCGACCGATGTCAGCAACGTCCGTAACAACGGACCCGAGCTGGTCGCCGAGCTCGACGGTCCCGAGGTGGGCACGCTGTTCTGACCCGTGGGGCGGCCCGGCACCGGGCGCCCGCGTCGGCGTGCTGCGGTGACCTTCCGGGTGCGGCAGGGGCAGGATGGGCGTATGAGCACTGGGGCGACGGAGACCGAGACGGTCGTGACACCGGCGGGCGACGCCCGGATCACCTGGCACCGCGACGCCACACCGGCGCGGGCCGTGGTGGCCGTGAGCCACGGCGCCGGCGGTGGCATCGAGGCACGCGATCTACGGGCCCTGGCGGCCGCGCTGCCGGCCCGCGGGTACACCGTGGCGCTGGTCGAGCAGCCGTGGCGGGTGGCGGGCAAGAAGCTGGCGCCCGCGCCGAAGACGCTGGACTCCGGATGGACCGCGCTGTGGCCGGCGCTGGAGAAGCCGGGGCTGCCGGTGGTCGCCGGCGGCCGCAGCGCCGGGGCCCGGGTGGCCTGCCGTACGGCGCGTGACCTGGGTGCGCAGGCCGTACTGGCGCTCAGCTTCCCGCTGCATCCGCCGGGCCGGCCGGAGAAGTCCCGGGCGGACGAGCTGACCGGTGCCGGGGTGCCGACGCTGGTCGTCCAGGGCGGCCGCGATCCGTTCGGCCGGCCGGAGGAGTTCCCGCCGGGTACGGAGATCACTGAGGTGGCGCACGGTGACCACGGCTTCGCGGTGCCGAAGAAGGCGGGCGTCGAGGAGGCGGAGTCGATGGCCGTGATCACGGACGCGGCGGCGGCCTGGCTGGACGGGATGTTCGGCTGACCGTCCCCTGCTCCCTCCTCCCTCGCCCGCTTGCCGAAGCGGCAAGCGGGTTTGCCAACTGTTGCCGGTCTGCCGGGTCCGCCGGAGGGCCGTCGGGAAGCCGTACGGAGGTCTGCCCGCCGCCCGCCCGTATCCCGTCCGACCCCGGTCCCGGAATACCGCCCGCACTCCGTCCGGAACCCGGCCCCCGGAAGCCCGTCCTTGACCGTGGGCGCCGGGAATGCCGCGCCGCATGCCGCTGTTGTGCCAGGCGTAGTACGCGAATACGTCCGGTGAAGTACGAGGAATGGGAGCCCGCCGCATGGGAATCGCTTGCCCGGCCCGCCCGGCCGCCGACCTGCCGTGGTCGCAGATGCAGGTGACGCAGCCCGCCCTGGCTGGAGCGGCGGCGGCACCGGATCGTCGTCTATTCTCCGAATCGGGTGGGTCCGCATCGGGATCCATGACGGTGTTGGAGGAGGTGGGTCCGGTCACAGGGACCGACGGCACGGCTGAGGACAAGGCTCAGGAGAGCGCTGCCGAGCGCAATGCGCGCTTCGAGCGGGATGCGCTGACGTTCCTGGACCAGATGTACTCCGCCGCGCTGCGCATGACGCGCAATCCGGCGGACGCGGAAGACCTGGTGCAGGAGACCTACGCAAAGGCGTATGCGTCCTTCCACCAGTTCCGGGAGGGCACCAACCTCAAGGCGTGGCTGTACCGCATCCTGACGAACACCTTCATCAACTCCTACCGCAAGAAGCAGCGTGAGCCCCAGCGCAGCGCCGCCGAGGAGATCGAGGACTGGCAGCTGGCGCGCGCCGAGTCGCATATGTCGACGGGACTGCGCTCGGCCGAGTCGCAGGCGCTCGACCACCTCCCCGACTCCGATGTGAAGGCCGCGCTCCAGGAGATTCCCGAGGAGTTCCGTATCGCGGTCTACCTGGCGGATGTCGAAGGGTTTGCGTACAAGGAGATCGCGGACATCATGGGGACACCCATCGGCACGGTGATGTCCCGTCTGCACCGCGGCCGGCGCCAACTGCGCGGCATGCTGGAGGACTACGCCCGTGAGCGCGGGCTGGTCCCGGCGGGGGCGGCGACCGCGGACCCGGAGTCCGCGCGCACGTCGGAGTCGCACGACCGGAAAGGCTCGGGATCATGAGCTGCGGAGAGCCGCACGAGAAGGACTGCTCAGAGGTCCTTGACCACCTCTACGAGTATCTCGACCGGGAGATGCCCGAGGGGGAGTGCGCAGATTTCCAGGTGCATCTCGACGAATGCTCGCCGTGCCTGGAGAAGTACGGCCTGGAGCAGGCGGTCAAGAAGCTCGTCAAGCGCTGCTGCGGCCATGACGACGTCCCCAGCGATCTGCGCTCCAAGGTCATGGGCCGGATCGACCTCATCCGGGCCGGGGAGACCGTGCCCGAGGTGAGCGTGCTCGAACAGGCCAAGAAGGAACAGGCAGAGCGCGAGCAGGCGGCCGCCTCCGAGGAGGGGACCGGTCCGTCCGAGGCGACCGGTTCTACCGATGCACGGAGCGAGACCGCGCGGGCCGAATAACGCGGCACGTCACCCTAAGGGGTGAGGGGCGGGGCGATTCGTCCTGCCCGATCCGCTGATGCACCTTCCCCGGCGGCCCAGCCCCTCTATTCTCACCGGACCCCAGCGCACTGCGGAGGCAGGGCGGGGGCCCTCTGCTCCTCACGAGCGTGGGGGCGAGCGGTGGGCACGGTGAGGAGGGCGCGATGCGGGGACTTCCGGCGGCCGCGCGAGGGTATATCGGCTGCGCCGCGCTGGCCGCGGCGCTGTGTGCCGCCCCGGCGTTACGGCTCGGCGCCGACGCCCCCTGGAGCAGCACCCTGGCCCTGGCCGTCCTGTACGCGCTGTGCGAACAGCTGCACCGCTGTCCGCTGGTGAGCGGCCGGGTGCCGTACGGCGCGGGTTCCGCCGGGGCGTCCGGGGGCTCCATCGCCGGCTGGGCCAGCCCCGTACTTCTCGCCGGGGTCTTTCTGCTGCCGCCGCCGCTGGCCGCACTGGCTGCCGTCCCCGGGGCGCTGACCGGGCCGGCCGAGGCGCGCTCGGCCGGGGCCCGCAGGCTCTGGCACGCCGCCGAGCTGGCGCTGGCCTGCTGCGCGGCCGCCCAGGTCTTCCGGGCCATCGGCCACCACCCGCTGTCCGCACCGCAGTTCCCCGTTCTGCTGCTGCCGGCCGCGGCCGCCGCCACCACCTTCTGTGCGGTGCTCGCGGCGCTCGACGGCGGCGTGCTGGTCGCCGCCGAGCGGCACCCCCTGCGCACCGCCTGGCGCGGCGTGCTGACCGGTTCGCTGGGGCCGCATCTGGTGCACGGCCTGGCCGGGCTGATGATGGCGGTCCTGTGGCGCAGCTCGTACGGCCCGGCGGCGGCACTGCTGGTGCTGTTGCCGATGTGCCTGTCGTGCTGGGTCTTCGTCCAGTACCACCGTGAACGCACCGCCCATCAGGCCACCATCCGCGCCCTCGTGCAGGCCGTGGACATCAAGGACCGCTACACCCGCGGGCACAGCGAGCGGGTCGGGCGCGCCTCGGTGATGATCGCCCGGGAGCTGGGCATGGCGGAGGGCCGGGTGGAGGTGCTGCGGTTCGCCGGCATCCTGCACGACGTCGGCAAACTCGGCGTCCCCACCCGGCTGTTGCGCAAGGACGGGCCGCTGACGCCGCAGGAGCGCCGGATCATCGAGCTGCATCCCGAGTACGGGCACGAGATCGTGCGGGGTATCGGCTTCCTGGGGGAGGCGCGGGCGGCGATCCTGCACCACCACGAGCGGCTGGACGGGCGCGGCTATCCCTACGGACTGATAGGGCATCAGATCCCGGAATTCGCCCGGGTGGTGGCGGTCGCGGACGCCTTCGACGCGATGACCTCGACCCGCTCCTACCGCCGGGCACGGCCGGTGCCGGTGGCCGTGGCGGAGCTGCGGAAGTGCGCCGGGGCGCAGTTCGACCCGCGGATGGTGCGGGCGTTGGTGGCGTCGCTCGACCGGTACGGCTGGCACCCGGACCTGGTGACGGCGGCGGACGCGGAGCCCGATGCGGTGCGGGAGGGGCAGGGAGCCGGCGCACCACAGGGAGCCGACGCACCTCAGGGAACAGTCGCACCGCAGGGAGCCGTCACGCCGCACGGGGCCGGGGAACCGGCCGTCGGCGGGTGGCGACCGGCTCGGCGGCCCGCGCTGCGTCCCGAAGGGGCCGGGCGGGACGGCACGCGATGAGCGGCGCCCCGGAGGGCCCCCGGCCGCCCGGGAGCCGGGCGGCGGACGGCCGCGCCCCCCGCGTCGGCGTGCCTGCCACACGGGGAAGCACGGTGATCGCCGCGGTCTACGCCCCGGCCGGCGCGCTGGCGTGCTGGTCGCTCGGCCGGACGCTCTGGGAGGGCCTGGCCGAGCCCGGGATCGCGCTGGCCTTCGGGGTGCTGATCGCGGTGGGCGAGCTGGTGGGCCGGGGCCCCGCACCGGCGGCCGGGGGGCGGGTGCCGGGAGAGCGGGAGGGCGCCCCGCTCGGTGCGGCCGGCGCCCTCGCGTACGCCCTGCTCGGTGAGGCCGGCGGACGGCCGACGACCCATGGCGTACCGCAGACCGTGGCCGTGGTCCTGGCGGCCGGGCTGGTCGGACTCGTCCCGCAGATCGCCCGTGGCCGGGGGCCGGCCCTCGACCATCTCGCGCGCCGGATGCTGACCATCGGCTTCGCCGCCACCTGCTTCCAGCCCCTCTACAACACCGGGACGTTGAACACCTGGGTGGCCGCCGGACCGGTCTACCCGCTGTTCATGATCGGCCTGATGGCGCTGACCGCGCTGTGCGACGCGGTGCTGGCGGCCGTGCTCGCCCGCGCCCGCACCGGCTGGCCGTACGGGCCGCTGCTGCGCGACGAGTTGCGGGCGCTGCCCGGCATCGGCTCGGCGATCTGTGCCACCGGAGTGGTGATCTCGCTGGCCACCGCGGTCGCCGGGCTGTGGGCGCTGCCGGTCTTCTGTCTGCCCTTGTTGCTGACCCAGTTCGCCTTCCGCCGGTTCGCGGCCGTCCGTACCACCTACCGCCAGACCATCGCCTCGCTGGCCCGCTCCACCGAGATCGCCGGCTACACCCCGCACGGCCACGCCCGCCGGGTGGCCGCGCTCAGCCGCGCCGTGGGCCGTGAACTCGGCCTGAACGAACCGGACCTGGACGTGCTCGAATACGCCGCGCTGATGCACGACATCGGCCAGCTCTCGCTCCTGGACCCGGTGCCGGACGGCGCCACCGCGCCGCTGCCGCCCGCCGAACAGCGGCGGATCGCGCTGCTGGGCGGCGCCGTGGTCCGGCAGACCGGGGTTCCCGCGGAGGTCGCGATGATCGTCGAGCGGCAGGCCGATCCGTACCGGGACCAGCCGGTCACGGCGCGTATCGTCCGCACGGTCAACGCCTACGACGATCTGTCGGGGGAGTCGGCGGGACCGGGCGGCTCGCTGCGCGCCCTGGAGCGGCTGCGGCTGGCCACCGCGCAGGACCACGAGCCCCGGGTCGTCGAGGCGCTGGCCCGGGTGCTGGCGTGCGGTGGCCGGGCGGTGTGAGATGACCGACTGCTGTCGGCGGCGCGGGACGGGCGGTGCCCGGCCTCCCGGCGTACGCCACCCCGCCCTGGATGCGTATGCCCCGGTAGGGCAGGTAACGGTCCACGGCCGGTGCAGGAGTCGGTCCACGGCCGGTCGACCGCCGCCTTCGGGGGCACTCTCGTCGCTCCGGCTCCCGTATCCGGGCCGTTGAGCCCGTAGCGAGCGCCCGATGTCATGGAACCCATGGGTAATGAGCGCCCTCCGAGATGGGCATGGTTGGATGCGAAGGAAGCCCCTTTCAGGGGGTTCAGGGGGTCGGCGAAGGGCAAGGAGCCGCAGGGGGACCAGCAAACCAGGCTGAGCCCGACGGCAATCTGTGGCAGGTTGTCGAGTGGGCCCCTCAGAAGGCCCCGGACGCCGCTCGGGACCCCATCTCAGCGGCATCAAGAGCAACCAGCAGGCGGGAATCGTGAGGATCTTCGGCAAGGTACGGCATCGGCCCTCCGCCTCGTGGCGGCAGGCGACCGACCGCGCTTTCACGCTGATCGGCGACGGCCGTTACGAGGACGCGGGAGCGCTGCTGACCCGCGCCGCGGACATGGAGCCGTGGCTGTCGGAGTCCTGGTTCAACCTCGCGCTGCTGCACAAGTTCCGGCACGACTGGGAGCAGGCCAGGGCCGCCGGTCTGCGCGCCGTGGCGCTGCTGGACCGCGAGAGCGGGGCGCCCGACTGGTGGAACGTCGGCATCGCCGCCACCGCCCTGCAGGACTGGCCGCTGGCCCGCCGGTCCTGGCAGGCCTACGGCCTCAAGGTCCCCAGCGAGGGCTCGCCGTCCGGCGAACCGCTCGGTATGGCCCTGGGCAGCGCCGCCGTCCGCCTCTCCCCCGAGGGCGAGGCCGAGGTGGTCTGGGGCCGCCGGCTGGACCCGGCCCGTATCGAGGTGCTGTCGATCCCGCTGCCGTCCTCCGGGCGGCGCTGGGGCGAGGTGGTGCTGCACGACGGCGTCCCGCACGGCGAGCGGACCATCGCGGCGGGTGCCGACGGTGCGACCCGGGCGTATCCGGTCTTCGACGAGATCGAGCTGTGGGCGCCCTCTCCGGTCCCCACCTGGGTGGTGCTCCTGGAGGCCGCCACGGAGGCCGACCGGGACGCCCTGGAGCGGCTGGCGGCCGATGCGGGCTTCGCCGCCGAGGACTGGTCCTCGTCCGTGCGGCTGCTGTGCCGTACGTGCTCGGAGAGCCGGATGCCCAGCGACGAGGGCGACGGCGAGCATCTGGACCCGCACGACCACAGTGAGCCGGGCCACCCCGGGCCGCTGGGACACCGCACCGCGGGCTCGGGCTCGCTGTGGGTGCCGGAGCGCGAGTGCGGTATCGCGGCGCCGTCCGCCCTGGTGCGCGGCCTGCTGGACGGCTGGGTCGCGGACAGCCCGGACACCCGGGAATGGCGGGATCTTGAAGAGGTCTGCTGAGAGCCCGAGCGGGCCCCCGTAGGCTGTAGGGCGACTACTCAGGGTTTTCAGGAAGGCGTACGGCGGAGATGGCCCAGCAGCCTGTGTTTGATCAAGATGGTGACCAGCGCGTGGACGAAGCATTCAGCGACGACGTCACGGACGCGGAGGAGCGGGAGACCGCGCACCGTGAGCGCGGCACCTCGCGGCCGATCACGGTCGTCGGCAATCCCGTGCTCCACAAGGAGTGCAAGAACGTCACGGAGTTCGACGACCAGCTCGCCCAGCTCATCGACGACATGTTCGCCAGCCAGCGCACCGCCGAGGGCGTGGGCCTGGCCGCGAACCAGATCGGTGTGGATCTGAAGGTCTTCGTCTACGACTGCCTGGACGACCAGGGCGTGCGGCACGTCGGCGCGATCTGCAACCCGGTGCTGGACGAGCTGCCGTCCGAGCGCCGGATCCTGGACGACTCCAACGAGGGCTGTCTGTCCGTGCCCGGCGCCTACGCCTCGCTGGCCCGCCCCGATTACGCCGTGGTCCGCGGCCAGGACGCCAAGGGCGAGCCGATCGCGGTCGAGGGCACCGGCTACTTCGCGCGCTGCCTGCAGCACGAGACCGATCACCTCTACGGCTACCTCTACATCGACCGGCTCGGCAAGCGGGACCGCAAGGACGCGCTGAAGCAGATGGCCGAGCTGGAGCCGCGCTACCCCGTCGTCGCCAACGACTGAGGCGAACGGGCGGGCGCCCGGCCGGCGGCCGGGCGCCTCACTCATGACGCCTGCTGGTAGGCGCGCCAGATCTTCGGCGGGATGTCGGTCCCCAGCTCGGTACTGGACCCGCCGACGCCCTGCATCGGCAGCAGCTCGGGCGCCCCGGGCTTGTTGCGGAACATGGTGACGGCGGTGGTCGGCTCATTTCCCACCGCGGCGCCGGGCGCCCGGTCGGGGCGCACACCGCCCGCGTTGCCCGATCCGGTGCCGGGCACGGAACCGAACTCCGGGCCGAGGGCCGACGGGCTGCCGATGAACCACGCCGACTTCATCCGGTCGCCCGGCTCCGTGCGGCCGGCCGCGACCGGCTGCTGGGGCTTCGCGTCGTCCGGCTGCCCCAGGGTGCGCCAGCCGACTCCCTCCAGGGCGCTGGACACCTGCTGGGCGACCCCGGCGTCGAGGATCTGCACGGGCTCGGGGCGGTGGAAGCCGGATACCTTCTTGCCGTTGTGGGTCACCTCGGACACCGCGTACGGGTCGGTGTGCAGCCCGCCGTTGGCGAAGGTGGTGTAGGCGCTCGCCATCCGTATCGCGCTGGGGGCGGAGGTGCCCAGCGGGAAGGTCTGCTCCAGGCGGGCCATGCTCTCCTTGCGCAGCCCCGCGGCCACCGCGAGATCACGGATCCGCTCCAGCCCGATACGCTGCCCGGCCTGGACGAACGGCGGGCTCTCGGCCTTCATCAGCGCCTCGGACAGATCCTCGAACCCGGTCTTGTGGTCCACCGGCTGTGCCGTGGTGGCCGCGGGCTCGTCGTCCGGCCGCTGGAGTGCGGCCGCCAGCACGAACGGCTTGAAGGCTGAGCCGGCCGGGACCGCCGTGGTGTCCGCGTTGTTGCTGAAGTGCCGGGTGGCGTCCGCGCCGCCGTAGAGCGCGACGATCGCCCCGTCCTTGGGGCGTACGGAGGCCGCGCCGAATTCCACATAGTTGTCGGCCGCGCGCTGCGTCGGATCGATGGTGTCCCGGCGGACGTCCCGCACGGCCTTTTCCAGCCGGTGGGTGCGCTGTTTGTCGAAGGTGGTGTGAATGCGATAGCCGCCGCGTGCCAGATCCTTGTCGGTCAGACCGGTCTCGGCCTTGATGAACTTGTTGGCGACATCGACGAGATAGCCGGTCTGGCCGGCCTGGCTGGTGGGTTTGGACAGTCCCCGGGGCTCGGGGAAGGTGCGGTATTTCGCCCGCTCCTCCTCGCTCATCTTCCCGGTGGCGACCTGCCGGTCGAGTATCCATTTCCACCGTGCCACGGCCCGCGCGTGATTGGCCTCGCTCAGCCCCGGGTCGTACTGTTCCGACCCCTTCAGCAAGGCGGCCAGCACGGCGCCCCGGCTGGGATCGAGGTCCTTGGCGTCAATGCCGTAATACGCATGGGCGGCGGCCTGGATGCCGTACGAACCACGGCCGAACCAGCTGGTGTTGAGATATCCGCGCAGAATCTCCTGCTTGGACTTCTGGTTGCTCACCTTCAGCGAGATGATGAATTCCCTCACCTTGCGGGTGACCGTCTGGTCCTGCGAGAGATAGGTGTTCTTCACATACTGCTGGGTGATGGTGGAGCCGCCCTGGGTCTCCTCGCCGGAGACCATGTTGACCAGGGCGCGGCCGATGCCCTGGAGGGAGACTCCGGCGTCGCTGTAGAAGGTGGCGTTCTCCGCCGCGATCACGGAATTCTCGACGGAGTCGGGAACCTTGTCGAGGGTGACGTTCTGCCGGTTGACGGCGCCCACGCTCACCATCTGGCTGCCGTCCGCCCAGTAATAGACGGTGGCCTCCTGGCCGGCCAGCGCATTCTCGTTCGGCACATCGATCGTCGCGTAGACCGCGGCGAACAGCCCGGCCAGGCCGATGATGCCGAGCGAGAGGGTGCCGAGCCACTGGCGCCATGACGGCAGCCAGCGGCGCGGACCCTCCCGTCCCTGCCGCGGATAGTCGATGAACCGGCGACGCCCCTTCGTGCGCTTCATGCCCAGCTAGATGTGGTGGCTCTGACTCCGGTTGCCGAGGTAACAGAACGCTCACAATGGCAGGTGGGCGGGTCGAAGGGGGGCCGCGGTGGGTTCCTAGAAGTCGTCGTCGAAGGAGACCGAACCCTCGACGGCGACCTGGTAGGCGGACGCCCGGCGCTCGAAGAAGTTGGTCAGCTCCTGGACGTTCTGCAGCTCCATGAAGGAGAACGGGTTCTCCGAGCCGTAGACCGGCGCGAAGCCGAGCCGCTGCAGTCGCTGGTCGGCGACGCACTGGAGGTACTCGCGCATCGAGTCGGTGTTCATGCCCGGCAGGCCGTCACCGCACAGATCGCGGCCGAACTGCAGCTCCGCCTCGACGGCCTCCTTGAGCATCTCGGTGACCTGCTGCTCCAGCTTGTCGTCGAAGAGGTCGGGCTCCTCCTGGCGGACGGTGTCCACCACCGAGAACGCGAACTCCATGTGCATGGACTCGTCGCGGAAGACCCAGTTGGTGCCGGTGGCCAGCCCGTGCAGCAGGCCCCGCGAGCGGAACCAGTACACGTAGGCGAAGGCGCCGTAGAAGAACAGCCCCTCGATGCAGGCGGCGAAGCAGATCAGGTTCAGCAGGAAGCGGCGCCGGTCCGCCCTGGACTCCAGGCGGTCGATGCTCTCGACCGAGTCCATCCACTTGAAGCAGAACTCGGCCTTCTCCCGGATGGACGGGATGTTCTCCACGGCCGCGAAGGCGGCGGCGCGGTCGTCCGGGTTGGGGAGATAGGTGTCCAGCAGCGTCAGATAGAACTGGACGTGCACGGCCTCCTCGAAGAGCTGACGGCTCAAGTACAGCCGCGCCTCGGGGGAGTTGATGTGCTTGTAGAGCGTCAGCACCAGGTTGTTGGAGACGATCGAGTCACCGGTCGCGAAGAACGCGACCAGCCGGCCGATCATGTGCTGCTCGCCCGGCGAGAGCTTGGCGAGGTCGGCGACGTCGGAGTGGAGGTCGACCTCCTCCACGGTCCAGGTGTTCTTGATCGCGTCGCGGTAGCGGTCGTAGAAGTCCGGGTACCGCATCGGGCGCAGCGTCAGCTCGAAGCCCGGGTCCAGGAGGTTCTTGGTGCCGGTGGTGGCGGTGTGCGCGGCCGCGGCGTTGGTCTCGGTGGTCATTACTGGCAGGCCTCGCAGGACTCGGGGTTTTCCAGGGAGCAGGCGACCGCCTCGGGGTCGGTGGCCTGCTGCGGTACGGGGGCGGTGGTGGCGGCGCCGCCGCGCGCGGACTGCGCGATCCGGGTCGCCGGGCGGGAGCGCAGGTAGTACGTCGTCTTGATGCCGCGCTTCCAGGCGTAGGCGTACATCGAGCTGAGCTTGCCGATGGTCGGCGACGCCATGAAGAGGTTCAGCGACTGGCTCTGGTCGAGGTAGGGCGTACGGGCCGCGGCCATGTCGATCAGGGCGCGCTGCGGGATCTCCCAGGCCGTGCGGTACAGCGCACGGATCTCCGCCGGGATCCAGCTGACGTCCTGCACCGAGCCGCTGGCCTCGCGCAGTGCGTCCCGGGTCCGTGCGTCCCACAGCCCCAGCGCCTTGAGCTCCTCGATCAGATAGGCGTTGACCTGGAGGAACTCGCCGGAGAGCGTCTCGCGCTTGAAGAGGTTGGAGACCTGCGGCTCGATGCACTCGTACACGCCCGCGATCGAGGCGATGGTCGCGGTCGGCGCGATCGCCAGCAGCAGGGAGTTGCGCATGCCGGTCACGGCGATACGGGAGCGCAGCGCCGCCCAGCGGTCGGCCCAGCCGGGCTCGGCGTTCGGGTAGTGGTCCGGGTGCAGCACACCACGGGCGGTGCGGGTCGCGGACCACGCCGGGTGCGGGCCGTGCCGCTCGGCGAGGTCGGCGGACGCCTCGTACGCGGCGAGCATGATGCGCTCGGAGATCCGGGTCGACAGCTCCCGCGCCTCCGGCGAGTCGAAGGGCAGCCGCAGCCGGAAGAACACGTCCTGCAGGCCCATCAGGCCCAGACCCACCGGGCGCCAGCGGGAGTTGGAGGTCCCGGCCTGCTCGGTCGGGTAGAAGTTGATGTCCACCACACGGTCGAGGAAGGTGACGGCGGTGCGGACCGTGGCGTCCAGCCGCTCCCAGTCCATCTCACCGTTGGCACCCAGGTGGGCCGCGAGGTTCACCGATCCCAGGTTGCAGACCGCGGTCTCCCCGTCGTTCGTCACCTCCAGGATCTCGGTGCACAGGTTGGAGGAGTGCACGACCTTGCCGGGCTCGGCGGTCTGGTTGGCGGTGCGGTTGGCGGCGTCCTTGAACGTCATCCAGCCGTTGCCGGTCTGCGCCAGGGTGCGCATCATGCGGGAGTACAGCACCCGGGCCGGGATCTGCTTGAGCGCCCGGCCCTCGGCCTCGGCCTTGCGGTAGGCGGCGTCGAACGCGTCGCCCCACAGGTCCACCAGCTCCGGGGCGTCCGAGGGCGAGAACAGCGACCAGTCGGCGTCCGCCTCCACACGGCGCATGAACTCGTCCGGGATCCAGTGGGCGATGTTCAGGTTGTGCGTACGGCGGGCCTCCTCACCGGTGTTGTCGCGCAGCTCCAGGAACTCCTCGATGTCGGCGTGCCAGGTCTCCAGGTAGACACAGGCGGCGCCCTTGCGCCGGCCGCCCTGGTTCACGGCCGCGACCGAGGCGTCCAGGGTGCGCAGGAACGGCACGATGCCGTTGGAGTGCCCGTTGGTGCCGCGGATCAGCGAACCGCGGGCGCGGATGCGGGAGTAGGAGAGGCCGATGCCGCCCGCGTGCTTCGAGAGCCGCGCGACCTGGTGGTAGCGGTCGTAGATCGAGTCCAGCTCGTCCAGCGGCGAGTCCAGCAGATAGCAGGACGACATCTGCGGGTGGCGGGTACCGGAGTTGAAGAGGGTGGGGGAGGAGGGGAGGTAGGACAGCGAGCTGGTGAGGCGGTAGAGCTCGGCGACCTCGTCCAGCGCGCGCTCGCTGTGGTCCTCGGCGAGGCCGCAGGCCACCCGCAGCAGGAAGTGCTGGGGGGTCTCGATGACCTGACGGGTGGTGGGGTGGCGCAGAAGGTAGCGCGAGTGCAGGGTGCGCAGTCCGAAGTAGCCGAACCGGTCATCGGCACCGTCGGCCAGCGCCTTGTCGACCAGCGCGTCCAGACGGGCCGTGTGGGTCCGTACGAGCTCCGCGGTCTCCTCGGCGATCAGGCCCTCGCGGTGGCCGGTTTCGACGGAGGCGGAGAAGGCGACCGCCCCCTGTCCGGCCGCCTCCTCCGCGATGGCAAGGGTGAGCAGGCGCGCGGCGAGCTTGGAGTACTGCGGCTCGTCACCGATCAGACCGGCGGCGGCGTCCGTGGCCAGCGACCGCAGTTCGGCCTCGTCGGAGCCCGCGTGCCGGCCGCGCAGCGCGGCGGCGGCCACCTTGCCGGGGTCGGTCGCGGTCAGGTCCGCGGTCAGCTCGGTCAGGGTGCGCAACAGGGCGACGCCCGGACCGTCCTCGCCCGGTCCGCCGTCGGCGGGACCGGCAGGCGTGGCCACCGCGGGCGGCACGACCTCGGCGTCTGACGCGGGCTCCGTTGACGCGATGGTCACGTGGTGCTCTCCCTCACTCGGCGGGGGCCAGGAGGAGAGGGACGCGACGGGCGCACGCGGGCATGCGGCACCCCGTGAAGGTCAGGGGTGCGCGGGCACACCGCGCGGCGTCCACCGGCCCAACCCTCGGGGCCCGGACGTATCGACGTCCGCACCCATGGCGGTGCGGGCGTACCGTCGGCAGGTCTTCGGACTTCACGGGCGCGTGCCAGGGCCGTTGTCCGGCCGGCCGAGCCCGCTCCAACACCGTTGCGGGACAGTTCCGGATTCCCACCGGATTCCCCTGCGGCGACAGCGAGGTCGAGCATACATGTGGTGGCGCCTCTTCACTTGCACCACCACATCTAGTGTGTCGTGAGTGATCACACAGTGCCTGTCAGTGGCCTCCCCCTGGCCTGCGGCACGCAATTCGTCCCGTCCGGCGGCAGCAGCGGAGGGCTCCATGACCGCGCTCGCCGGCCCGTCACGGGCCGCGCCCCGGGGCAGGAAACGGCTACGGGCCGCCGCGCCCCGGGGGACGTGGCGGCCCGTAGCCGTGTGCGGGCCGGTGGTTCAGTGGCCGGCCGGTGCGCCTGCCGTGGCGGGGGGCAGTTCGGCGGCGACGCCCTCGTCGCCGGCGTCTGCCGCGTAGTCGGCGGGGCTGGTTGCGTCGGTGCCCTCGGGGGCGTTGACGGCCTTGAGGACGATGGTCAGGACGACCGTCACCACGACGTTCAGGACGAAGGCGGTCAGGCCGATGTAGCCGATTTCACCGATGCCCGGGATCTCCTTGCTGGAGCCGCCGAAGTGGGCCTGGGTCGGACTGGCGACGCCATATGCCGCGAGCGTGCCGTAGAGCATGCCGACCGCCCAGCCGCCCAGCAGTGCCCAGCGGTGGAACCAGCGGGTGAACAGGCCGCCGACCAGGGACGGCATCGTCTGCAGGATCCAGATGCCGCCCAGCAGCTGGAAGTTGATCGCGATCGTCTTGTCCATGGTGAGGACGAAGACCAGCGCGCCGACCTTCACCAGCAGCGAGACCAGCTTGGCGACCTTGTGCTCCTGCTCGGGAGTGGCGTCCTGCTTGAGGAAGTCCTTGTAGACGTTGCGGGTGAAGAGGTTGGCCGCGGCGATGGACATGATGGCCGCGGGCACCAGCGCGCCGATGCCGATCGCGGCGAACGCCACGCCGGAGAACCAACTCGGGAACATGTCCTCGAAGAGCTGCGGGATGGCCAGCTGCGGGTTGCCCTGGATGTCCGTGCCGGCCTTGATGGCCATGAAGCCGAGCAGCGCCAGCAGGCCCAGCATGAGGGAGTACAGCGGCAGGATGGTGGTGTTGCGGCGGATCACATTGCGGCTGCGCGAGGACAGCGTCGCGGTGATCGAGTGCGGGTACATGAAGAGCGCCAGCGCCGAGCCGAGCGCCAAGGTCGCATACCCCCATTGGGCGTTGGGGCCGCTGATCAGCTCGCCACGCGGTTTGCCGGCGACCGGGCCGGGCTGGGCGAGCGCCTTGCCGGCCGTGTCGAAGATCGCGTCGAAGCCGCCCAGCTTGATCGGGATGTAGATGATCGCGACGGCGATGACGAGGTAGATCAGCCCGTCCTTGACGAACGCGATCAGCGCCGGTGCCCGCAGACCCGAGGAGTAGGTGTACGCGGCCAGCACGGCGAAGGCGATCAGCAGCGGCAGGTCCTTGACGAACCAGTTGGTGTGCTCGCCGCCGCCGATGCCCATCACGTCCAGGACGGCCTGGATGCCGACCAGTTGGAGCGCGATGTACGGCATCGTGGCGAGGATGCCGGTGAGCGCCACGGCCAGCGACAGGCCCTTGGAGTCGAAGCGGCCGCGCACGAAGTCGGAGGTGGTGACGTAGCCGTGCTTGTGCGAGACCGACCAGAGGCGGGGGAGGAAGGTGAAGATGAGGGGGTACACCAGGATCGTGTACGGCACGGCGAAGAAGCCGGCCGCTCCCGCCGCGTAGATCGCCGCCGGGACGGCCACGAAGGTGTACGCGGTGTAGAGGTCACCGCCCAGCAGGAACCATGTCACCCAGGTGCCGAAGCTGCGGCCGCCCAGCCCCCATTCGTCGAGGCTGGCGGACTGGTCGGCCTTGCGCCAGCGGGCGGCCAGGAACCCCATGACCGTCACGGCGAGGAAGAAGAAGATGAAGACGGCGAGGGCCACGCCGTTGATGCCCTTGGTCGAGGAGGCGGCGAGAGCCTCGGAGGTGCTCGCCGCTGTCGTGGTGAGAGTCACCGGGCCACACCGCCCTTGCGGGCGCGCTGCTCACGCTGCACCAGCTTGTACGCGACCACCGTGAGCACGGTCGAGATCAGCACCCACGTCATCTGGTACCAGTAGAAGAACGGGATCCCGATGAGCTTCGGCTCGATCCTGGCGTACGAGCTCACCCACAGCATCGCCACGAACGGAGCGATCAGGCAGACTCCGGCGATCACCCGCGTGGGTGTGACCACCTGTCTGCGATCCGGTGATTCGACTGACTGTGTCATGACCGCGGCTCCGTCCCCTGGCTGCTGCCTGTGTAATCGGCTGGAAATCTATGGCAGGGGCGTGGCGCGCGTCACTAGCTGTCCGCATATCGGTATGAAGAATCCACCCGGAGGCACCCCCGCTGCGCGGTCAATTGCCTGGTTCATCCCGGTTTGGGGCGGGCGGTGACGGAAGCGGGGGCGTCGAGGGGTGTGCCGTACCCCGGGGCGGCCCCCGGGGTGACGGGTCAGTCCGTGGGGCGGCGCAGTCTGGCGACGAACTTGTAGCGGTCGCCCCGGTAGACCGAGCGCACCCACTCCACCGGCTGCCCCTGTGCGTCGAGCGAGTGCCGGGAGAGCATCAGCATCGGCAGGCCGACGTCCGTGCCCAGCAGACCGGCCTCGCGCGGGGTGGCGAGCGAGGTCTCGATGGTCTCCTCGGCCTCCGCCAGGCGGACGTCGTAGACCTCGGCCAGCGCGGTGTAGAGGGAGGCGTATTTGACGAGGTTGCGGCGGAGCGCGGGAAAGCGCTTCGCCGACAGATGGGTGATCTCGATGGCCATCGGCTCGCCGCTGGCCAGTCGCAGCCGTTCGATGCGCAGCACCCGGCCGCCGGTGGTGATGTCGAGCAGGCCCGCGAGCCGGTCGTCGGCGGTGACATAGCCGATGTCCAGCAGCTGGGAGGTGGGCTCCAGCCCCTGGGCCCGCATGTCCTCCGTATAGGACGTCAGTTGCAGTGCCTGGGACACCTTGGGCTTGGCGACAAAGGTGCCCTTGCCCTGGATGCGTTCCAATCGGCCCTCGACGACCAGCTCCTGCAGGGCCTGACGCACCGTCGTGCGCGAGGTGTCGAACTCCGCGGCGAGGGTGCGCTCGGGCGGGACGGGGGTGCCGGGCGGCAGGGTCTCGGTGATCTCCAGCAAGTGCCGCTTGAGGCGGTAGTACTTGGGTACCCGCGCGGTGCGCGTGCCGCCCCCGCTGCCGGCACCGTTGCCCCCGTCCGTCTCCATGCCCCGCCTCTCCGACTCCTGTGGTGCTGCCGTCACCGGCTCCTCCGTACGTAGCGGCTCACATCGTGGCACGGGTGGGTTTCCCGCGCTCCCTTGCAGGTCCCGGCTCGCCAGATGTCGGTCCGGTAACGGACCTGACAGCGACTCTTATACACCCTTGACACCCCAAAAGGTCTAGGCCAAGCTGCGGGCACTGGTCTAAACCATTAAAGACCACACCCGGCCATTGGGGGAGAGCGCAATGAAGCGTGGGCTCATAGCAGCGACGGCGGTCGCGGGAATGCTGGTGAGTGTCGCTGCCTGTGGGTCCAGCGACGGCAACAAGGCGGGCGCGGATGGCTTCAAGGGCCAGAAGCTGACCGTTTGGGTGATGAGTGGTTCGAATCCGGCGCAGTGGACCAAACAGGTCTCCGCGCAGTTCAAGAAGAAGACCGGCGCCACCGTCGAGTTCAAGGTCCAGCAGTGGAACGGCATTCAGCAGAAGCTGAGCACCGCCCTTTCCGAGGACACCCCGCCGGACGTCGTCGAAATCGGCAACACCCAGACCGCCGCCTATGCCAAGGCGGGTGCCCTGGCCGATCTCGGCGATCTGAAGCAGGAGATCGGATCCGACTGGAACGACGCCTTCAACAAGGCCTCGCTCGTGGACGGAAAGCAGTACGCACTGCCGTGGTACGCCGGAAACCGCGTGGTGATGTACAACAAGAAGATCTGGGGCCGGGCCGGTCTCAAGGGCACCCCCAAGACGCGCAATGAGCTCTTCAAAGCCTTTGACACCATCAAGAAGAAGACCGGCGCCGAGCCGCTGTATCTCCCCGGCCAGAACTGGTACTTCTTCGACGGCCTGACCATCGGCACCGGCGCCGACCTGGTCAAGAAGCAGGGCGGCAAGTGGGTCTCCAACCTCGGCGACCCCAAGGTCTCCAAGGCCATGGACATCTACAAGCAGTACCAGGCCTTCAGCACCGCCCCCAAGAACAAGGACGAGGCCACTCCGCAGCAGGCCGAGGTCTTCGCAAAGGGCAGGACCGGTGCCGTTATCGCCATGGGCTACGAGGCCGCCACCGCGATCAAGGCCAACCCGGAAATCAAGAACGACATCGGCTTCTTCACCATCCCCGGTGAGACCGCGGCCAAGCCCGAGGGCGTATTCCTCGGCGGCTCCAACTTCGCCGTCGCCGGTATGGGCAAGAACCAGGAACTCGCCAAGGAATTCCTGAAGATTGCCCTGTCGAAGCAGAACGACGGACAGATGGTCAAGGAGGTCGGCTGGACTCCGAAGTCCGCCGACCTGGCCGGTGCCGCACAGGAGAACCCGGCCGCGGCGGCCGCTGCGCCCGCGGCGGAGAAGTCCGGCGGCACCACTCCGCTGATTCCCCAGTGGGCCGCGGTGGAGAACGTACCGAACCCGATCAAGAGCTATATGACGGCCGTTCTGGGCGGTAAGTCCCCGGCCGATGCCGCCAAGGACATCGAATCCGAGATCAACGCGCGGCTCGCCAAGCAGTAACCGCCGGCCGCCTACGGGGCCGGCCGTCCCCGGCCCCGTAGGTGCGTGATGCGTGTGGCAGCAGGTGCACCGAGGTTTCACGGCAACAAGGGGGAGCAGGGGCCCATGGCAGTGCAGCTCGACGACGGTGTGGACAAGCCCGCGCCGCAGACCGGCAAGGGGGGCGCCCCGCCCACAAGGGGCGGCGGGGGCGCCGCCCCTGCCCCCGCCCGCCGCACTGCTCACCCTCCCACCCGCCGCGCTCTTCTTGCCCCCACCCGCCGCGCTCCTCTTGCCCCCACCCGCCGCGCCCCGTATCTCCTGTTGCTGCCCGCCCTGCTCGCGACCGCGGTCCTCCTGGGCTGGCCCATGGTCCGCAACCTGCTGCTCTCCTTCCAGAACCTCAATATGAAGGAGCTGATCCAGCACCTCACCGACTGGCGTGGGACCGGCAACTACCAAGAGATCCTGGGCAGCGAGCAGTTCTGGCGGGTCACCCTCCGCACCCTCGTCTTCACCGCGGTCAATGTCGTCCTGATCATGGTCCTCGGCGTGCTGATCGGACTGCTGCTGGCCCGGCTCGGCAAGAAGATGCGCCTCACGCTGTCCCTCGCGCTGGTGCTGGCCTGGGCCATGCCGGTGATCGCCGCCACCACCGTCTTCCAGTGGCTCTTCGACTCCCGCTACGGCGTCGTCAACTGGCTGCTGGACAAGGCCGGCTGGCACGCCATGGCCCACTACGACTGGGTCGGCACCCAGCTGTCGACGTTCTTCGTCATCACCGTACTCATCGTCTGGCAGTCGCTGCCCTTCGTGGCCCTCAACCTCTACGCCGCCACCACGACCATCCCCAGGGAGCTCTACGAAGCGGCCCGGATGGACGGCGCCGGCACCTGGCAGGTCTTCACGTCGGTCACCTTCCCCTTCCTCAAGCCGTTCTTCCTCGCCACGACGTTCCTGGAGATCATCTGGGTCTTCAAGGCGTTCCCGCAGATCTTCGCGATCAACGAGGGCGGCCCCGACCGGCTCACCGAGACACTGCCGATCTACGCCTTCACCGAGGGCGTCGGCAACCTCCACTTCGGCATGGGCGCCGCGATCTCCCTGCTGACGATCGTGGTGCTGCTGGCGATGACCGCGTACTACCTGAGACTGACGCTCAGGCAGGAACAGCAAGAGGAGAACGAGCGGTGAAGCGCACTGCTTCTGCGACGGCCGGCCGCATCTGGCCCAACGCCACGGCGATCGTGCTCGCCCTCGGCTTCGTCTTCCCCGTCTACTGGATGTTCAGTACGGCCTTCAAGCCGACCCGGGACATCATCACCGAAGACCCCGTGTGGTTCCCCTTCCACGGCACCTTCGAGCACTTCGCGACGGCGGTGAGCGCCCCCCACTTCTGGACCCTGGCCGGGAACTCGGTCGTGGTGACCGTGCTCGCCGTGGGCCTCTCGCTGGTGATCGCGCTCTGTGGGGCCTTCGCCCTGTCCCGTATGCGCTTCAAGGGCCGCAGGGGCATCCTGCTGACCTTCATGATCGCCCAGATGGCGCCCTGGGAGGTCATGGTGATCTCCATCTACCTGATCGTCCGGGACGCGGATCTGCTCAACAGCCTGGTGCCGCTCACCTGCTTCTACATGCTGATGGTGCTGCCCTTCACCCTGCTGACGCTCCGTGGCTATGTCGCCGCGGTGCCCAAGGAGCTGGAGGAGTCCGCGATGGTCGACGGCTGCTCGCGCCGGCAGGCGTTCCTCAAGGTGGTCTTCCCGCTGCTGGCGCCGGGTCTGATGGCCACCTCGCTCTTCGGCTTCATCACCGCCTGGAACGAATTCCCGCTCGTGCTGGTCCTCAACAAGGAACCGGCCATGGGCACCCTGCCCTTGTGGCTCTCCCAGTTCCAGAGCCAGTTCGGGGACGACTGGGGTGCCACCATGGCCGCCGCCTCGATCTTCGCCGTCCCGATCCTGGTCCTCTTCCTGTTCCTGCAACGCAAGGCGGTCGGCGGTCTCACCTCCGGCGCAGTGAAGGGATAACGCAGCCCATGACCCCGCTCGTACGCTCCGTACGCTCCGCCGACACCCTCACCCGCGACGCGCTCGCCGTCCTCCAGCCGGGCTTCGACGGCACCGTCGCCCCCGACTGGCTGCTGCGCCGGCTCGGCGAGGGCCTGACCTCGGTCGGCCTCTTCGGCCGCAATGTCGCCGACCCCGCACAACTCGCCGCGCTGACCGGCCGGCTGCGTACCGAACGGGAGGACCTCCTCGTCGCCATCGACGAGGAAGGCGGCGATGTCACCCGCCTCGAAGTGCGCGGCGGCTCCTCCTTCCCCGGCAACCATGCACTCGGTGCCGTCGACGACACCGCTCTGACCCGCGAAGTCGCCCGTGAACTCGGCCGCCGGCTGGCCGACTGCGGCATCAACCTCAACTGGGCGCCCTCCGCCGACGTCAACTCCAACCCCGCCAACCCGGTCATCGGCGTCCGCTCCTTCGGCGCCGACCCGCAGCTGGTGGCCCGGCACACCGCCGCCTACGTCGACGGCCTGCAGTCCGCCGGTGTCGCCGCCTGCACCAAGCACTTCCCCGGCCACGGCGACACCGCCGTCGACTCCCACCACGACCTGCCGCGCATCGCCGCCGACCTGGCCACCCTCCACGAACGCGAACTGGTGCCGTTCCGCGCCGCCATCGCCGCCGGAACCCGGGCCGTGATGAGCGCACACATCCTGCTGCCCGCCCTGGACGGCGACCACCCCGCCACGCTCAGCCCGGCCGCGCTGCACGGTCTGCTGCGCGCCCCCGTCGCCGAGGGCGGACTCGGCTTCGACGGACTGATCGTCACCGACGGGATGGAGATGCAGGCCATCTCCGCCACCTACGGCCTCGAACGCGGCAGCGTGCTGGCCATCGCGGCCGGTGCCGACGCCATCTGTGTGGGCGGCGGGCTGGCGGACGAGGACACCGTGCTGCGGTTGCGTGACGCCTTGGTGCGGGCGGTGCACGACGGTGAGCTGTCGGAGAACCGGCTCGCCGACGCCGCGGGCCGGGTGCGTGCCCTGGCGCGCTGGACCCGCGGCGCGGGCGCGGGGGAGGGGACCGTGCCCGCGCCCGGGATCGGTCTCACCGCGGCCCGGCGCGCCCTGCGCCTCACCGCCGACGGCCCGTACGAGCCACTGGCCACGCCCGCTTACGTCGCCGCCTTCACCCCCCTCGCCAATATCGCCGTGGGGGAGGACACGCCCTGGGGCGTCGCCGCCGAACTGGCCCGTCTGCTCCCGGGCACCGGGACCACCACCTGCACCGCCGAGTCCGCCGCCGCGGCCGGCCCCGCCGGGCTGATCGACGGTCTGCTCACGGCGGCCGGGGACCGCCGCGTCGTCGCCGTGGTCCGCGACGTCCACCGCCATCCGTGGATGGCCGACGCGCTGGGCACCCTCCTCGCCGCCCGCCCCGACACCGCGGTCGTCGAAATGGGCGTCCCCCAGTCCCCGCCCCGAGGCGCCCCCCATATCGCCACCCACGGGGCCGCCCGCGTCTGCGGACGGGCCGCCGCCGAAGTCCTCACGGGGCGCCGGGAGCCGGCGAGCGGGGAGTGAGCCCAGGCCCGCGCCCCGTCGGAGCCATGGGGCGCGGGCACTGGCCCACTTGCGTCGGAGCTGATGGGGGCGCGATGCGGGCTGCCCCGCTGGGGCGCGGGGGTTCCCTGCGGCACTCGGCGCTCGCTCCCTCGGAACCTGCCGCTCACTCAGGTCCGACGGCGGGCCGCCCCGGACGCGACGCGGCAGGGGCGGCCCGCAGGACCACCCCGGTTGCCGCCCGGCACCCACTCCGGCCGCCGCCCGGCACCCACTCCGGCCGCCTCCCGGCGGCCCTGCTGCCGCACCCCGCGGGATGCCGCCCGACGACGCGCTGCCGCCGCCCTGGGACCCCGGACTCCCGGATTCCCCAGATCCCCTAGATCCCCTGCCACTCCGGCTTCGCGGCGTAGGTGGCACGGAAGTAGTCGGCGAGCTTCAGCTTGGCGGCCGCGGCTTCGTCCACGACGACCGTTGCATGCGGATGGAGCTGCAGCGCCGACGCCGGTACCAGCGCGGCGACCGGGCCCTCGACGGCATGGGCCACGGCATCGGCCTTGCCCTCGCCGGTGGCCAGCAGCACCAGATGGCGGGCCTCCAGGATGGTGCCGATGCCCTGGGTGATGACGTGGTGCGGCACCTCGTCGAGGCTGTCGAAGAACCGGGCGTTGTCCTCCCGGGTCCGCTGGGTCAGCGTCTTGATGCGGGTACGCGAAGCGAGCGACGAGCAGGGCTCGTTGAAGCCGATGTGCCCGTCCGTGCCGATGCCGAGCAGCTGGAGGTCCACACCGCCGGCCGCACGCAGCGCACGGTCGTACGCCTCGCAGGCGGCCTGGACGTCCTCGGCCGAACCATCGGGCCCCATGAACGAGCCCTCGCCGAGGCCGAGCGGCTCGACCACCTCGCGCAGGACCACCGAACGGTAGGACTCGGGGTGCCCGGCCGGCAGACCGACGTACTCGTCGAGCTGGCAGATACGCGCCTGTGAGGCGTCCACCGCGCCGGCCCGGACCTTCGCCGCCAACGCCTCGTAAATCGGCAACGGGGTAGAGCCGGTGGCCACACCGAGCAGCGCATCGGGCTTACGGCGCAGCAGGGCGGCGATGGCTCCCGCGATCAGCTCGCCGCCTGCCGTGGCGTCCGGAACGATGACAACTTCCACGCTTGGCCTGCCGTTCTGGAGAATGGTCCCATGTGGTATAGACCAATCTATCAGAGCGGAGGCCTCCGGACCCGGCGGCGCTTCCGAACACAAGGGCACGTTTTCCCGTCGGGGTGATGACGAGTCGGGCACCTGTCCTCCGCAACCGGCAACCGGCAACCGGCAACCGGCAACCGGCAACCGCCTTTCGGCCCCGCCGGACGGCATCAGGCCCCGTCGGACGTCTCCGGATGCCGTCAGAGCAGCGCACCTCCCGTCGCATCGATCCACTGTCCCGTCACCCAACGACTGTCGTCCGAGGCCAGGAAGGCCGCGATATCACCGATGTCGGTGGCGTCCGCTATCCGGCCCAGCGGGGACATCGCCCGGACCGTCGACTGCGCCTCGGCGTTCGCCGCTCCGCGCAACCAGCCGGCGTTCATGTCCGTGTCGACCGCGCCGGGGGCGACGGCGTTGACCGTGATGCCGCGCGGGGCCAGCTCCTTCGCCAGGGTCCGGGTGAAGACATCGATCGCGCCCTTGGTCATGGCGTAGGCGATCAGCTCGGTTTTGGCCCTCCCGTGCGTCTGCCCCGTCGAGGTGTTGATGATCCGGCCGCCGTCCCGCAGCCGGCTCAGACCGAGCTGGGTGATGAAGAACGGTGCCTTGGTGTTGACCGCGAAGACATGGTCGAAGTCCGCTTCGGCGACCCGGGGGATCGGCTCCCGTCTGCCGTCCGTGCCGGCGTTGTTGACCAGGATGTCGAGGCCGTCCGCCTGTGGGTCGAAGGCCGCCCACAGCGCCTCGGGCCCACCCGCCCCGCCCAGTCGCGCGGGCACGGTGAAGGCCTGCCCGCCCGCGGCCTCGATGCTCGCCACCGTCTCCTTGGCCGCGGCCTCGTCCCGGCCGTAATGCACCCCGACGCGCGCGCCGTCCCGCGCCAGCCGCTCCGAGATCGCCCGTCCGATCCCTCTGCTGCCGCCGGTCACCAGTGCCGTCTTGCCGCTGAGCGCACTCATGGCAGTGCCCCTCCCTGATCCGGACATGGATGTCTGTGGCCGCACGCCCGCCTGCGTCCGCCCGTGCCGACGTGCGCGCCCTCGCACCGAGCCATTTATGTATCGCTCGCTACAGAAAAACCGTAGCACGCGTTCCGTACCGCCCGCTATAGAATTCCGTCATGGCGACCAAGGAGACCCGCACGACCGAGGCGACGAAGCGACGCGGCCGGCCCCGGTCCTTCGACCGGGAGACGGCCTTGGAGCAGGCGGTCCGCTCCTTCTGGGAGCTGGGCTACGAAGCCACCTCGATCTCCGACCTGACCCGCGCCATGGGCATCAGCGCCCCCAGCCTCTACGCCGCCTTCGGCGACAAACGGGCACTGTTCGACGAGGTCGTGGCCGAGTACGGACGGCACCACGGAGGCTTCCTCGCCCGCGCCGTGGCCGAGGAGCCGACCGCCCGCCGGGGCGTCGAGCGGGCGCTGCGCGAGGCCGCGGTCGAATACACCCTCCCCGGTCGCCCCCGCGGCTGCCTCGTCATCAGCGCCGCCCTGAACACCTCGCCCGCGTCATCCGAAGTCGCCGCATCCCTGCGGGAGATGAGGCGCTCGAACGTCCGGGGGATCGCCCGCGCCATCCGGGCGGACATCGCCTCCGGCGAGCTACCCCCCGACACGGACGCGGACGCGCTGGCCACCTACGTCGGTGCCGTCGTCCAGGGCATGTCCCAGCAGGCGCGGGACGGCGCGGAGCGCACGGAGCTGGAAGCGATCGCCGAGCTGGCGTTGAAGGCCTGGCCGGGGGCGGCGAGCGGAACGCCCCGCTGAACGCCCGGCCGGGAGGGGCGGCGGGCGCAACCACCCGCTGAAGGCCCCGGAAGCACCCGCGGGCCGCGGCGCCGGGACAGGACCCTCAACCTGTCCGGCACCGCAGCCCGGAGCTGACATCGGCCGGCCCCGCCTAGCGGGCGGAAGGCGCCCCTGTGTGCGGTAGGGGCACGGTCCCGCCCAGGGACCGGTCGATCGGAGGCCTCGGCGCAGTCAGGGCAGAGAGCGCCTTCGGCCTCGTTCCGCTCTCCTGTGCGGGGAGAGCGGAGGTCTTTGCTGAATTCTGGACTAGACCATTCTTACTTGTCCATGCCCATGCAGACACAACAGATACACCGTACGCCGGTAGGCTCCAAGACGTGCCCTCCATGAACGATCTCGTACGCCAGCACACCGCTCTGAGCGACACCGACCTCGAGTGGCTCCATCTGCTGGTCTCGGAGTGGCAGCTGCTCTCCGACCTCTCCTTCGCCGACCTCGTGCTGTGGGTGCCCACCCTCGACGGCACCCGCTACGTATCGGTCGCCCAGATGCGGCCCAACACGGGCCCCACCTCCTATCAGGACGACATGGTCGGCCATCTCGTTCCCCGTGGCCGCCGTCCCATGCTGGATTCCGCCCTGGACGAGGGCCGCATCGTCCGGGAGGGCGACCCGGAGTGGCGGGAGGAGGTCCCGGTACGCGTCGAGTCCATCCCGGTACGCCGCGATGGCCGGGTGCTCGGTGTGATCGCCCGCAACACCAACCTGCTGACCGTACGCACCCCCAGCCGGCTGGAGCTCACCTACCTCCAGAGCGCGTCCGACCTGGCCCAGATGATCGCTGCCGGAACGTTTCCCTTCCCCGGCCAGCAGGTCGACATGGATGCCTCGCCGCGGGCCGGCGACGGACTGATCCGGCTCGACGCGGACGGTGTCGTCCAGTACGCCAGCCCCAATGCGCTCTCCGCCTACCACCGGCTCGGACTCGCCGCGGACCTCGTGGGCCATCACCTCGGCCAGGCCACCGCCGAACTGGCGCCCGCCCGCGGTCCGGTGGACGAGGCGCTGGTCAAGCTCGCCAGCGGCTGGGCCCCCAGGGAATTCGAGGTCGAGGGCGAGGAAGGCGTTATCCAATTGCGCGCCATTCCGCTCAAACCCAAGGGGACACACAGCGGTTCGCTGGTTTTGCTGCGCGATGTGACCGAACTGAGACGTCGCGAACGGGAACTGATCACCAAGGACGCCACCATCCGGGAAATCCACCACCGGGTGAAGAACAATTTGCAGACGGTCGCCGCGCTGCTGCGGTTGCAGTCCCGTCGGATGGATTCCGAACAGGGCCGCGAGGCGCTCAACGAGGCCGTGCGCAGGGTCGGTTCGATCGCGATCGTGCACGAGACGCTGTCCCAGACCCTCGATGAGCGGGTCGAGTTCGACGAGATCGCGGACCGGGTGCTGGCCATGGTCGCGGAGATCTCCCCGGGGAAGGTGACCACCCGCCGCACCGGACGCTTCGGCATCCTGGACGCCGAGGTGGCCACCCCGCTGTCGATGGTGCTCACCGAGGTGCTGCAGAACGCCCTGGAGCACGCCTTCGACCAGACGGAGCACGGCACGGTCGAGGTCGGCGCGGTGCGCGGCGGCAGCCGTACCGAGCCGCGGCTGCTGGTCACCGTCCAGGACAACGGCCGCGGCCTGCCCGAGGGCTTCGATCCGCAGCGCGCCGGAAACCTGGGGCTGCAGATCGTACGGACCCTGGTGGAGGGGGAGTTGGGCGGAAAGTTCGACATGGTGCGGGCGCCCGAGCGCGGTACCCAGGTCATCCTCGACGTACCCGTACGGGCCGAGAAGCAGCACTGAGACCGGGGCCGGCCGACGGGGCCACCGGCCCACGCCCGGCCCTGAACAGCAGGAAGCCCCGGACCCATCCGGTCCGGGGCTCAAAGCTATTGCGATGCGATAACGACCGGGCCTGTCAGCTCCGGACGTGCATCGGGGGTACTGCGCGCTGCGGCTCGGGGGCCACGGGGCTGCTGGCTCAGGCGCTGGCGTTGCGCGCCCGGTTGCGAGCTGCACGGCGCTTCATTGCGCGGCGCTCGTCCTCGCTCAGACCACCCCAGACGCCGGAGTCCTGGCCGGACTCGAGCGCCCACTGCAGGCACTGCTCCATGACGGGGCAGCGGCGGCAGACGGCCTTGGCTTCCTCGATCTGCAGCAGCGCAGGACCGGTGTTGCCGATAGGGAAGAAGAGCTCGGGGTCTTCCTCGCGGCAAACGGCGCGGTGACGCCAGTCCATGGCTGCTCCATCTCCTCGTGTGACGGGATCGTTGCTTGTGAATGTGAACGCTTTCACGAATCCCTCCACAAGGGAAGGGCCGAACTCCAGTCGAGAACTGGCGCGGTCCTGTGGAATGAGGAGGAGGATTCGGGCTCTCAAGGGGGCCGGTAAA
Organism: Streptomyces sp. NPDC054786; assembly: GCF_053611685.1. Classification (NCBI taxonomy): domain Bacteria; kingdom Bacillati; phylum Actinomycetota; class Actinomycetes; order Kitasatosporales; family Streptomycetaceae; genus Streptomyces; species Streptomyces sp. NPDC054786. The sequence continues at coordinate 147,632 of NZ_JBSHAW010000011.1, forward strand.
GCGGCCGTCCCGATCGCCATGAAGAGACTCGCAAACCTCGGCTGCGGATACAACCCCTTCCGGAAACTTTTTTTTGATTCCTTGGTGTCGCCTAGCTCACAGCCGTCATTCCAGGGGGTGGGAACCAGCCTAAACGTTCGAGTGAAAGGACTTTAGGCTCTACTGCTCACACAATCACACGCAGTGCACGGCGAACGCCTGTGAACGTCACACTCGTACGCAGTCCCAGGTGGTCACCATCCATCTGGAACGGCAGGGGAACCTGCGAATGCAAGGTGAAGTTCGTGAGGTCATGAAGTGAGAGTGCGTGCTTGCCCCGGGGTCCGCGCTGGGGTGTTGACGTCAGCAGCTGGGTGACGTACCGGGTCACCGCGGGCGGCGAGAGCTTGCTCAGTGCGAACAGATCCAGGCCCGTGTCGAACGAGGCGTCCGGTGACGGGTAGATCGGCCGATTGCCCAGGTAGGACCACGGAGCGGTGTTGCAGATTATGGCCAGCGCGAGGTCCTCGACGCGCTTCGCGGAGCCCTCGGCCCCGGCAGGGCGTTCGAGGGTGATGACGCCCCGCCGGCGGTTCGCCTCGCCCAGGAACTGCCGTACGACCTGTCGCACGTACAGGGCGTGGGTCGAACGCTTGCCGCGTTCGCGCTGCTGCTCGACCCGGCCGACGACACCGGCGTCGAAACCGAACCCGGCGCAGAAGGTGAACCAGCGCTCCGGTACGCCCTCGTCCTCGCTGCCCGGGGTGCCGGCGGCCAGCCCCAGGCCGATCGTGCGCTCGCTGCCGTCGCGCAGTGCGTCCAGCAGGGCGCCGGTCGCCTCGACGACGTCGTTGGGGAGCCCGAGCGCGCGGGCGAAGACATTGGTGGAGCCGCCGGGGACGACGGCCAGCCGGGGATGCGAGTCCGGATCGGGGCCGTTCGCCAGCAGACCGTTGACGACCTCGTTGACCGTGCCGTCGCCGCCGAGCGCCACCACCAGGTCGGTCTCCCCGCCCTCGGTGGCCTGCCGGGCGAGATCGCGGGCATGCCCGCGGTACCGCGTCTGTGCGACCTCCAGCTTGAGGTCGCTGGCGAGCGCGTGGGTGAGTACCTCACGGGTGCGGGCACTGGTGGTGGTTGCTGCGGGATTGACCACGAGAAGTGCGCGCATATGGAGCAGCGTACCTACCTGCTGGTACCGGCCATACGGCCCGTCCGGCTCCGGGGCAGCCCCGGCCGCCGTGGCTGCCGGCGCTACCCTGCTGGGGTGAGCAGTCAGCAGAAGCAGTCCGCGTCCCGAGCCGCCGACGCCCCCGCCGCGCCCGAGCCGACCGGCCCGCGGCCCGCCCGGCTGAGCGCCGCAGCAGCGCTCACCGCGGTCGAAGGTCTCGCGCTGGCCGCCCTCGGTGCGTACATGCTGATCATGGGTCTCGCCGGATCGCCGGACAGCCCGCAGCAGGCGGAAATGGGCGGGCTGACCGTCCTGGCGCTCGCGGTGCTGCCGCTGGTGGCCGCGCGGGGGCTGTGGCTGCGCCGCCGCTGGAGCCGGGGGCCCTCGCTGATCACCCAGATCGTGGCGCTGCCGGTGGCCTGGACGCTCGTCAACGGCGGTGGCGCGTTGATCGCGGCCGGGGTCGGGCTGGCCGTGGCCGCGCTGACCGTGCTCGTTCTGCTGGTCAATCCGACGGCCACCGAGGCGCTGGGCATCGGGCCGCGGGAGACGCCCTGAGGACCGTCCCGAGACCCGACCGTCCGGACGGTCGGGTCTGAAGGGACGGGCGGACGGCCGGGTCTGAAGGGACACGGACCGGGCCCGGAACGCACGAGGGGCGGAGCCCGTAAGAGCCCCGCCCGCCCCGCTCAGTCGTCGTTCACTCCTCGACGAGCAGCTTGTCGCGCAGCTGGGCGAGGGTGCGGGCCAGCAGCCGGGAGACGTGCATCTGGGAGATGCCGACCTCCTGGGCGATCTGCGACTGGGTCATATTGCCGAAGAAGCGCAGCAGCAGGATCTTCTTCTCGCGCGGCGGGAGGTCCTCCAGCAGCGGCTTGAGGGACTCGCGGTACTCCACGCCCTCCAGCGCCTCGTCCTCGGCGCCGAGGGTGTCGGCGACGGCCGGGGACTCGTCGTCCGTGTCCGGGACGTCCAGGGAGAGCGTGCTGTAGGCGTTGGCCGACTCCAGCCCCTCCAGGACCTCCTCCTCGGAGATCGCCAGATGCTCGGCCAGTTCATGGACCGTGGGTGCGCGTCCGTGCCGCTGGGACAGCTCGGCGGTCGCGGTGGTCAGCGACAGCCGCAGCTCCTGGAGGCGGCGCGGGACGCGGACCGCCCAGCCCTTGTCACGGAAGTGCCGTTTGATCTCGCCGACGACGGTGGGGGTGGCGTACGTGGAGAACTCCACGCCGCGCTCCGGGTCGAAGCGGTCCACGGACTTGATCAGACCGATGGTGGCGACCTGGGTCAGATCGTCCAGCGGCTCACCACGGTTGCGGAACCGCCGGGCCAGATGCTCGACGAGCGGGAGGTGCATACGGACGAGGGCGTTGCGCAGTTCCGCGCGCTCCGGGGAGCCGTCGGGCAGCTTGCGCAGCTCGTAGAACATCGCCCGGGCGCCGCTGCGGTCGTGCGGCTCGTGGGGATGCTGTTGATTCTGCCGCTGGTGTTCGGGGGCCGGCGCATCGTGCTGATGCGCCTGCCGGCCCGGCTGCTCGCTCTGCTCCATGTGGTCCGCCCGCTCTGCCTGCTCCGCCGCATCCAACCGGCCGCCGTGGTCGTCTACGCCCACCGGATGTGGCTGGGCCTGCTGCTCGGGGATGGTCGCACTGGACGCCATCCGCCCGCCGCGCTCGAGATCTTTCACGGGGCCCCCTGTTCGGTCATGACGGTCCGGGACCGGTGCCGCGCTCCTTGTACAGACTGATGGTGACCGTGCGGTCCTCCGCGACCGTGGAATCGACCTTGCCGGCCAGTGCGGAGAGCACCGTCCAGGCGAACGTGTCGCGCTCCGGGGCGCGGCCATCGGTTGTCGGGGCCGAAACGGTCACCTGCAGTGCGTCGTCGATGAGGCGGAAGACGCAGCTCAGCACACTGCCGGGAACGGCCTGTTGCAGCAGGATCGCGCAGGCCTCGTCGACCGCGATGCGCAGATCCTCGATCTCGTCGAGGGTGAAGTCCAAGCGGGCTGCGAGTCCGGCAGTAGCCGTACGCAGCACGGACAGGTAGGCACCCGCAGCGGGCAGACGGACTTCCACGAAGTCCTGAGTCCCGGGCTCGCCTGCGATCTGGGACACCCTCACCTCCAAGGTGGCACAAGCTGGTTGAGCTGGAATGCGCGATATTCGCGTTGTTCGGGATATGCGCGCCGGTCCCTTCTCCCCTCGGACGAAAGGAGAACGATCCGGCGCGACACATGGTTCGGCTGTGACGCTATCGCGATCTGTGGGCCGGTGTCGCCCGGAAGGAGCACGGCTGCCTGCCGGCGGCGATCCGGCCCCGGTTCGCCCGGCGCCATCGCTGTCACTGATTGTAAAGCCACGGGTACGGACAGTGGCTAGAGGTGTGCACTGTCAAATCGATGACGATTACGCTCCGTTGACACGTGAGCTGCCCGCAAGGTTGTGCAGTGCCTCTCCAGTGAGCCGGAAGACCGTCCATTCGTCCATGGGCAAAGCGCCGACGGACCGGTAAAAGCCGATGGACGGTTCATTCCAATCCAGGACTGGCCACTCGAAACGCTCGTATCCGCGGGCCACGCAGATCTCCGCGAGGGCCGCGAGCAGCGCCTTGCCGTGGCCGCCGCCGCGCGCCTCGGGGCGGACGTACAGATCCTCCAGGTAGACACCGTGCGTGCCCGTCCACGTCGAGAAGTTCCGGAACCACAGGGCAAAGCCGACCGGGGCTCCCTCGGCCTCCGCGATCAGTGCGAAGGCGGCCGGCTGCGGCCCGAAGAGGGCCTCCTTCAGCTGCGGCCCGGTGGCCTGCGCGGCCTCGGGTTCACGCTCGTACGCCGCCAGCTCGCCGATCATGGCCAGGATGACGGGGACGTCGTCGGGAGTCGCTTCGCGGATCATAGGTGAAGGCTAAACGGGCGCCCTGAGGTACTTCACACCAGTTGCTGGTCGACGAAGCACCAGCGCCAGGACTCGCCCGGTTCAAGCGTCCGCATCACGGGATGGCCGGTCTCCTCGAAGTGCCGGGTCGCATGCCGGTACGGCGAGGAATCACAGCAGCCGACGTGGCCGCAGGCCAGGCATTTCCGCAGCTGTACGGGGTGGCTGCCGACGGCCAGGCACTCCAGGCAGGTGGCGCTCAGGGGGCCCGGTTCGGGGCGCGGCTGCTCGGCAACGTGTGTGCACTCGCTCATGATGGCCAGGTTAGATCGCCGGGACGGGTGGCGAAGGGTTCGGGGACGGGACGGGTCCGATGGCTGTGATGCCGCTGTTTTTGCTGGTCGCGGGGAGCGCGGCGGTCGCCGGGCTGGCCCGCCGTACCCCCGTCCCCGCGCCCCTGCTGCTGGTCACCGCAGGGCTCGTGGCGTCCTTCATCCCGGGGATCCCGGACTACACCCTCGATCCGCACATCGTGCTGCCGCTGGTGCTGCCCCCACTGCTGCACACCGCGGCGCTGGACAGTTCGTATCTGGACCTGCGGGCCAATCTGCGGCCGGTGGCGCTGCTGTCGGTCGGCTACGTCCTGTTCGCGACGCTGGTGGTCGGCTATGTGGCGTACCTCGTCCTCCCCGGCCTGCCGCTGACCGCCGCGCTCGTCCTGGGGGCCGTCGTCGCCCCGCCGGACGCCGTCGCGGCCACCGCCATCGCCCGCAGGCTCGGGCTGCCGCACCGGATCACCACGATCCTGCAGGGCGAATCGCTGTTCAACGACGCCACCGCGATCACCGCTTACAAGGTCCTGCTGGCCGCGGCCCTCGGGGTCGGCGCCACCTGGAGCGACGGGATCAAGGAATTCGCCCTCGCCTCTCTGGGCGGTATCGGCGTCGGTGTCGTTCTGATGGTGCCGCTGCACTGGCTGCGCATCCGGTTGCGCGAGTCGGCGCTGCTGGAGAACACCCTCTCGCTGCTCATCCCGTTCTTCGCCTACGCGGCGGCCGAGCAGCTCCACGCCTCCGGGGTGCTCGCCGTCGTCGTGGTCGGCCTCTACCTGGGGCACCGCTCCTGGCAGGTCGACTTCGAGACCCGGCTCCAGGAGGACGCCGTGTGGAAGGTGGTCTCCTTCGTCCTGGAGTCCGCCGTCTTCGCGCTGATCGGGCTGCAGCTGCGGGTCGTGCTGCGCGGACTGGGGGATTTCAGCGCGGGGCAGACGCTCTGGTACGCGGCCGTGATCTTCCTCGTCGTGGTGCTGACGCGCTTCGTGTGGGTCTTTCCCACGACCTTCCTGCCGCGCGCCCTGTCGGCCCGGATCCGGGCCCGTGAGCCGGATACGAGCTGGAAGGCACCGGTCGTCGTCGGCTGGGCCGGGATGCGCGGGGTGGTGTCGCTGGCCATCGCGTTCTCCATCCCGGCCACCGTGCCCGGCGGCGGCTCCTTCCCGGCCCGCAACCTCGTGCTCTTCCTGACCTTCACCACGGTCATCGCCACCCTCGTCATCCAGGGGCTGACGCTGCCGCCGCTGATCCGCGTGCTGAAGCTGCCCGCCCGGACCCCCAGGCCGAGACGCTCGCCGAGGCGCAGGCGCAGAACGAGGCCTCGCGCGCCGCCGAGGAGCGTCTGGAGGAGCTCCTCCGGGACGAGCGCAACGCCTTGCCCGGGCCGCTCGCCGACCGGCTGCGCACGATCATGGAGCGGCGCCGTAACTCCGTGTGGGAGCGGCTCGGCGCGGTCAACGAGGTGACCGGGGAGTCGGCCGACGAGACCTACCGGCGGCTGGCCCGGGAGATGATCGACACCGAGCGGCGGGTGTTCGTCCAGCTGCGGGACGCCGGCCGGATCGACGACGAGATGCTGCGGACGCTGCTGCGCAGGCTGGACCTGGAGGAGGCGACGGCCTACCGGGAGGAGGCCTCGTAGCCGTGGCCGACGGCCGGGACGGGGCGCCGCCTCACGGGCAGTGCGCGGACCGGCGGCGGCCCTCGGCCGAAGGCTCGGCCCAGGGGGTGCCGGTGATCACGGCGGCCACCGTGCTGCCGGGGGCGAAGGCGCCCTCCCCGGCCAGCGTCGTCAGCCCGTACAGCAGCTTGGCGACATAGATCCGCTCCAGGGGCAGTGCGTGCCGGTCCTCGAAGGCGTCCGCGAACGCGTCCAGTTCCGGGGTGCGGCGGGCGTAGCCGCCGCAGTGGAAGCGGGCGTCCAGCCGCCAGTCGCCGCGCGGTCCGCCGAACGCCGCGCGCTGCAGCTCCTCGACCGTCGCCCGGAGGAAGTGCGGGTGGCCGCCCTTGAGTACGGGAAGGCCGAGGGCGCGCTGCCCCGGACCCAGCCCCGCGGCGAGCCCGGCGAGGGTGCCGCCCGTTCCGCAGGCCACCGCGACCGTGTCCGCGGCCCCGCGCAGCTCCCGGCCCAGCTCCGTACAGCCTTGTGCGGCGAGGGAGTTGCTGCCGCCCTCCGGTATGACGCGGAACGCGCCGAAGCGGTCGTGCAGCGCGGCGAGCACGTCCCGGTCACCGGTGCGGCGGTAGCGGGCCCGGTCGAGGAAGTGCAGCCGCATACCGTCGGCGGCGCAGCGGGCCAGCGACGGATTGAGCGGTGCTTCGGCGAGCTCGTCGCCGCGGACCACACCGATGGTGGCGAAGCCGAGCAGCCGGCCCGCCGCGGCGGTGGCCCGCAGATGGTTGGAGTACGCGCCGCCGAAGGTCAGCAGCGCACGGTCGCCGGCCGCGGCCGCGGCGCGCAGATTCGGCGCCAGCTTGCGCCACTTGTTACCCGGCAGATCCGGGTGGATCAGATCGTCCCGCTTGAGCAGCAGCCGTACGCCGCGGCGCGCGAACGGCTCGTCCTCGATCTCCTGGAGGGGCGAGGGCAGGCGCGGGCGCAGGGATCGCGGATCCGGCAGCGGGCCGGGGGCGGTGCTGGTCACGCCGTCCATTGTCCCGGGTGCCGGCGGGGCGGGCGCGTTCCGTACCGTCGGGCGTTCACTTCAGCCGGGCGCCGATCCGTCCGCGCAGCCAGTCCATCGTGTAGCCGCGCGGATCGACCTTGCCCGGCTGCCACTCCAGATGCCCGAGCACCGAACGCTCGGTCCAGCCGTGTGCCCGGCACACCGCCGCCGCGGCCTTCTCCAGCGCGTCCAGCTGGGCGGCCGGCCAGGGGTCCGTGCCGTTGCCGAGGTTCTCGCACTCGAAGCCGTAGAAGGCGGGGTTGCCGTCGGTGTCGGCCTCGTTGTCCGGCGGCAGGCGTTTCTCGGCGATCACCGCGCGCAGGACGTCGCTGTCGCCGAGGCCCGCGTGATTGGCGCGGCCGCAGCCGACCAGATGCACCGTGCCGTCCTTGGTGATCACGCCATGGCACAGCGGCCCCGGAAGGTCCGGACGGCCGTCGTGACAGAGCCGTACGGTGCTCGCGGCGCCGGAGGTGCCGGTGTGGTGCACCATCACGCCGTGCACCGGGCCCCAGGGACCCTTCGCGTTGCGGTTGTGCGTCTCCCAGCCGGCGATCTCGTCGACCCGCAGCCCTTCGGAAGTGAGCGCGTGGAGGAACCGGGCGGCGGACAGCGGTACGGACATGGCCCACTCCGATGCGGACGCGGCGGCCGCCGACCGCGCACCGCCTCATGCCTCGCTTGTACGGGACGGTGCCGTACCGGGGGAGGGGAACGGCAGAAAGCGGACCAGCCGTTCGGGCATGTGCGAGCGGTTTCGGCCGCCCGCCGCGCCCTGGCCGTCCGGAGGTCCGCCGGGACCGTGCCCTGCCGTGCCCTCCACCTGACGGGGTGCGCTACCCGCTCGTGTGCAGGAACGCGTCACCGTGCGCGTTGACATGTGCTTCCAGGACGTTGAGCGCGTCCTGGGTCGCCTCGGGTGAACCGCTGCCCCGCCGCTCGGCGAAGTACGCGGCGCCCAGCTTTCTCAGCAGGTCGTTGCCGGCGCGGTTCTGCTGCACCTCGTCGACCTTCTGTTTGCCCTGGTTCAGCGCGCTCTGGGCCTGTTCCTTCGCGCGGTCGAGAAACCCTGACATGTGCCACCTCCGTGAGGTCCGTGTCGTAAGGGATCAACGGCGCGGTCGGCCGTGGGGTTCCCGTGTCAGGCTGGGGCATGTGGGCGAAGAGCGCGACACGGATGGGCCACCCGGCGTATCCGGCCGGTACCGGGAGCGGGCATCGCGGCTGGCCGGTGCGGTGCTGTGGACCCGCGCCGGGCTGCCCTCGGGCCGGCCGGTGCTGCCCGACGGCTGCACGGACCTGATCTGGAGCCAGGAGCGGCTGCTGGTGGCAGGCCCGGACACCGGGCCGTTCCTCCCGGGAGGGGACGTGCCCGGCACCCTCGGGGGCGGAGGACGTGCCCCCATCGTGGGGCTGCGCTTCGCACCGGGCCAGGGCCCGGCCGTCTTCGGCGTACCGGCCCATGAACTACGCGATCAGCGGGTGCCGTTGACGGACCTGTGGCCCGCAGGCCGGGTGCGCGAGCTGGCCGGGCGGCTGGCGGCGGCCGGGGCGCCGGGCAGCGGGGACAGCGTCGGCCGCGTCCTGGAGGAGACCGCAGCGGTCCGCCTCCAGGACGCCACCACGACAGGGGGCCGCACCGCCGCCGTCGCCGCGGCGCTCGCGCGCGGCCGTCCCGTCGCCGAGGTGGCCCGGTGCGTCGCGCTCAGCGAACGCCAGCTGCACCGGCTCAGCCTGGACGCGTTCGGCTACGGCCCCAAGACCCTGACCCGGGTGCTCCGGTTCGTCCGTGCGCTCGATCTGGCGCGCTCCGGGATGCCCGGCGCACAGGTCGCGGCGTGCGCCGGATACGCGGATCAGGCGCATCTCGCCCGCGAGGTGAAGTCGCTGGCGGGGGCCCCGATGGGGGTGCTGCTCGCCGCGGGTTAGCGTGTCCGTCATGGACTACCAGGCCGTTCTCGAAGAGGTGGCGGCCCTCGCCAGGCCGTTCGTGCGACAGGGCCGGGTCGCCGACTACATACCGGCGCTGGAGCGGGTGTCAGCGGACCGGTTCGGGATCGCGGTGGCCGACATCCACGGCGAGGTGTACGGGGTCGGCGACTGGGAGGTCCCGTTCTCCGTCCAGTCCCTCTCCAAGGTCTTCTCGCTGGCGCTGGTGATGGCGGAGAGCCATGACGGCCACGACAACATCTGGAAGCGGGTGAGCCGCGAGCCGTCCGGTACGCCGTTCAACTCGCTGGTCCAGCTGGAGGCGGAGAACGGCATCCCCCGCAACCCGTTCATCAACGCGGGTGCGCTGGTGGTCACCGACCGGCTGCAGACCCTCACCGGCGATGCCAGCACCTCGATGCTGCACTTCCTGCGGGAGGAGAGCGGCAACCCGGACCTCGCCTTCGACCAGGCGGTGGCCGACTCCGAGGCCGAGCACGGCGACCGCAACGCCGCGCTGGCGCATTTCATGGCGTCCTTCGGCAACCTGGAGAACCCCGTTCCCAGCGTCATCGAGCACTACTTCTGGCAGTGCTCGATCGAGATGAGCTGCCGGGATCTGGCCGTCGCCGGCGGTTTCCTCGCCCGCCACGGGCTGCGCGCCGACGGCAGCCGCCTGCTGGAGGCCCGCGAGGCCAAGCGGATCAACGCGGTGATGCTGACCTGCGGGACGTATGACGCGGCCGGGGAGTTCGCCTACCGGGTCGGGCTGCCCGCGAAGAGCGGTGTCGGCGGCGGCATCATCGCCGTGATCCCGGGCCGCTGCACGCTGTGCGTGTGGAGCCCCGGGCTCGACGCCCGCGGCAACTCCGTGGCGGGCGCCGCGGCCCTGGACCACTTCACGACGTTGACCGGGTGGTCGGTGTTCTGACCGGCCCGGCCACCGGGTTTCCGGCCCGGTGCCGGTCCCGCCTGCCGTTGTGGCCGCCGATCCGCTGGCGCATCGTGGGCGTAGGGAGGTGCACCGCCATGGAGCACGAGATGCGCGCCGAGTACGAGGAAGGCGTTCTGCCGCACGCGGACACGCCGGTGAAGATCTGGCACATGGTGCGGCTGGAAGGCACCATCGCGATGTGCGGGCGGGAGCTGGCACCGTCCGCCGCCACCCAAACGGCCGCGGTCTGGGGCACGCCCAAGGGCGAGCCCTTCTGCCACAGCTGCGGCGCGATGTACCTGCGCGAGCACCCCGGGGACATCGGCTAGGGGGCCGCCGGGATCATGACGGCCCGTACGGGGAAGGCGCCGGGCCGCCAGGCAGCGCCCGCCCCATGGCAGCGGCCGTCCGCTAGGGCAGCGGCGCGAACAGATCGACCCCATGGCCGTCCGGGTCCTGTACGACGGCGTAGCGCTGCCCCCAGAAGGCATCCCAGGGCGGCTTCTCGCCCGTATAGCCGGCGGCGGTGAGCTCCGCGTAGACGGTGTCGACCTCGTCGGGGCCGGCGCACTCGAACGCCAGCCCCGTCGGCGTGCCGCCCTGCGGCGGCGTCCAGTCCGGGTCGATGGCACGCGCGGTCTTGTGGGTGTCCCACATCAGCCGCAGACCGCCGGGGAGCTGTGCCTCGGCGTGCGGGGCGTGGTCCGCGTCGGCGGGGACGTCCAGTCCGAGGCGGCGGTAGAAGGCGAGGGCCGCGGCCATGTCGGCCACCACCATCCCGATGGCAGCGAACCGCGGTGTGGACGGTGTGGTGGAGGAAGAAGTGGTCATGCGGTGAGCGTAGGCAGCCCGCCGCGGCCCGGTCTTGAACGAATCGGACGCGCCGCCGCCCGCCTCACGGGCAGTGGATGACCTGCCCCGCGTACGAGAGGTTGCCGCCGAAGGCGAACAGCAGCACCGGATCACCGGCGCTGATCTCGCGCCGTTCGACCAGCTTGGACAGGGCGAGCGGCACGGAGGCGGCGGAGGTGTTCCCGGAGTCGACGACGTCCTTGGCGACCACCGCGTTGACCGCGCCGAGCCGCTCCGCGACCGGCTCGATGATCCGCAGATTGGCCTGGTGCAGCACCACGCCGGCGAGGTCGGCGGGCGTGATCCCGGAGCGTTCGCACACCTTGCGGGCGATGGCCGGCAGCTGGGTGGTCGCCCAGCGGTAGACGGTCTGGCCCTCCTGGGAGAACCGGGCCGGCTCGCCCTCGATGCGTACCGCACCGCCCATCTGCGGCACCGAGCCCCACAGCACCGGACCGATCCCCGGCTCCGGCGAGGCACTGACCACCGCGGCGCCCGCCCCGTCGCCGACCAGCACACAGGTCGAGCGGTCCGTCCAGTCGACGACCTCGGTGAACTTCTCCGCCCCGATGACCAGCGCATGGGTCGCGGAACCGGCCCGGATGGCGTGGTCGGCGGTGGCCAGCGCATGGGTGAAGCCGGAGCAGACGACGTTGAGGTCCATCGTGGCGGGTGCGTCCAGCCCGAGCCGGGCCGCGACCCGGGCCGCGGTGTTCGGGCTGCGGTCGGTGGCCGTGCAGGTGGCGACCAGCACCAGGTCGATGTCCTGCGGGGCCAGGCCACTGGCGGCCAGCGCCTTGGCCGCGGCGGCGGACGCCATGGAGTCGACGGTCTCGTCCGGGGCGGCGACATGGCGGGTACGGATGCCCACCCGGCTGCGGATCCAGGCGTCGTCGGTGTCGACGATCTTGGCGAGGTCCTCGTTGGTGAGCACGCCGGAGGGCTGGTAATGGCCGAGAGCCAGGACGCGTGACCCGGTCATGAATTCCCCTGTACGTGGGTGGGCGGTATGTCACCAGTCTCACCCCTCGGCGCCGGCCGGCGGCTGCGTGAACTGCCAATGTTCCGCCGCCAGAACTGGAGACAGTTGTCAGAACCGCGGAGTCCCGCCCCGGGTGCCGGGCCCGCGGGCGCCCGTATGTGCGGGGCGCCCGCGGGTGGCGGGGCGGGATCTCGCAGGGGCAGCAGCCCGCCCGATCCAACGGCAGAGCCACGGCGTTCCGGGGGTATTGCTCCGCTCGCGGGCGCGTCCCGGAAGCCCTCCGCTACCGGGAGGACAGCGCCCGGAAGCGGCGCAGCCGCAGGCTGTTGCCGACGACGAAGACCGAGGAGAACGCCATCGCGGCCCCGGCGATCATCGGGTTGAGCAGTCCGGCCGCGGCCAGCGGCAGCGCCGCGACGTTGTAGCCGAACGCCCAGAACAGATTGGTCCGGATGGTGCCGAGGGTGGCGCGGGCCAGCCGGATGGCGTCCGCAGCGGCCCGCAGATCGCCCCGTACGAGGGTGAGGTCACCGGCCTCGATGGCGGCGTCGGTGCCGGTGCCCATCGCCAGCCCCAGGTCGGCGCGGGCCAGCGCCGCCGCGTCATTGACGCCGTCGCCGACCATGGCGACCGAGCGGCCCTCGGACTGCAGCCGTGCGACGACCGCCACCTTGTCCTCGGGGAGCACCTCGGCGATCACCTCGTCGATTCCGACCTCGGCGGCGACCGCCGTCGCCACGGCCCGGTTGTCACCGGTCAGCAGGACCGGCGTCAGCCCCAGGGCCCGCAGCCGGCGCACCGCCTCCGCGCTGGTGGGCTTCACCGCGTCGGACACGACCAGCACCGCGCGCGCCGCGCCGTCCCAGCCGACGGTGACCGCGGTACGGCCCTCCGCCTCGGCCGCGGCCTTGGCGGCCGCCAGTTCGGGCGTCAGGAACTGGGTCCACCGGTTCAGCAGCTGCTCGCGGCCCACCACTACGGCGTGCCCCTCGACCACTCCCTGGACGCCCAGCCCCGGAACGTTCGCGAACTCCTCGGGGGTGGGAAGGGCGCCCGCCCCGGCGTCGCCGTCGCCGATCCGCTGCGCGGCGCCGGTGGCGACGGCACGGGCGACGGGGTGCTCGGAGGCGTGCTCCAGCGCGCCGGCCAGCCGCAGCACCTCCGGCTCCGAGACGCCCTCGGCGAGGTGGACCCCGGTCAGCGTCATCACGCCGGTGGTGACCGTGCCGGTCTTGTCCAGGACGACGGTGTCCACCCGGCGGGTCGACTCCAGTACCTCGGGTCCCTTGAGCAGGATGCCGAGCTGGGCGCCGCGTCCGGTGCCGACCATCAGCGCGGTCGGCGTGGCCAGCCCCAAGGCGCACGGGCAGGCGATGATCAGGACGGCGACGGCGGCGGTGAAGGCGGCCACCGCGCCCGCGCCGGTGGCGAGCCAGCAGCCGAGGGTGCCGAGGGCGAGCGCGATCACGACCGGGACGAAGACCGCGGAGATCCGGTCCGCCAGCCGCTGGGCCGCGGCCTTGCCGTTCTGCGCGTCCTCGACCAGTCGCGCCATCCGGGCGAGCTGGGTGTCCGCGCCGACCCGGGTGGCCTCGACGACCAGCCGGCCGCCCGCGTTGACGGTGGCGCCGGTGACGGTGTCGCCGGGGGAGACCTCGACGGGGACGGACTCACCGGTGAGCATCGACGCATCCACGGCGGAGGCGCCCTCCAGCACCTTCCCGTCGGTGGCGATCTTCTCCCCGGGCCGTACGGTGAAACGGTCGCCGGTCCTCAACGCGGCGGTGGGGACACGGACTTCACGGCCGTCCCGCAGCACGGTGACGTCCTTGGCGCCCAGCTCCAGCAGCGCCCGCAGCGCCGCTCCCGCCTTCCGCTTCGCGCGCGCCTCGAAGTAGCGCCCGGCCAGGATGAAGGTGGTGACACCGGCCGCGGCCTCCAGATAGATGCTGCCGCTGCCGTCGGTGCGGGCGATGGTCAGCTCGAACGGGTGCGTCATCCCGGGCATGCCCGCGGTACCGAAGAACAGTGCCCACACCGACCAGCCCAGTGCCGCGAGGGTGCCCATCGAGATGAGGGTGTCCATCGTGGCGGTGCCGTGCCGCAGATTCGTCCAGGCGGCCCGGTGGAACGGCCAGGCGCCGTACGCCACCACCGGCGCGGCCAGCGTCAGCGAAAGCCACTGCCAGTTGGTGAACTGCAGCGGCGGCACCATCGCCATCAGCACCACGGGGACGGACAGGGCGAGGGAGATCAGCAGGCGCTGACGGAGCGGGGCGAGCCCGTCGCCGTCGGCCCGGCCGTCCGCGTGGTCCCGGCCTTCCCCGCCGGTGGTGTCCGGTGCCGGGGCCGGCGGCTCCGGGAGGGCCGCGGTGTAGCCGGTCCGCTCCACGGTGGCGATCAGGTCGGCGGTCTCGACGCCACTGCCGGTCGCGACGGTCACCTGGGCCTTCTCGGTGGCGTAGTTGACGGTGGCGGTGACGCCCTCCATGCGGTTGAGCTTCTTCTCGATGCGGGCGGCGCACGAGGCGCAGGTCATCCCGCCGATCTCCAATTCGACGCCGTGCTCTCCGACCGCGGTGGCCATGACTGCTCCTCGGTGTGCTGCGAGTGCGCGTTCCCTGGAGAGAACCATATACCCCCCTAGGGTATTCCACGGGGCGTCATTGCGTCACACCCGCTTCGCCGACATCCTCGCCCCCGTCCGCCGCCGCCCCCGCCGCACGGCTCACCCGGCCGCCCAGCGCCCGCAGATACGCGGCCAGCTCCGGCGGTTCGTGGACGGTGAACTCGTGGCCCAGCATGGCCAGCCGGAGTGCCAGCCACTCCAGCGAATCGGGGGTGCTGCGCCAGCGGCAGGACGCCTCGTCGAGCGGTGTGACCTCGCCCCCCGCCGGGCCGCCCAGCCGGGCGGCCACCTCGGTGGCCGGTGCCCGCACGGTCGCCACCGCCCGGTGGGACGCGCTCATCCCCTGCATCCGCTCCCGGACGTACGCGCCCGCGTCGGCGGCGGGCAGCCGGCGCTGCGGGGTCCGTACGCCGGTGGGGAACGGTTCGCTCAGCCGGTCCACCCGGAAGATCCGCCAGTCCTCGCGGTCGTTGTCGTACGCCACGAGATACCAGCGGCGCCCCGAGGCGACCAGGCGGTGCGGCTCCACCAGGCGCTTGCTGCGGGGGCCGGTGCCCGCCCGGTAGCAAAAGCGCAGCCGTTCGTGGTTGGTGATGGCCGCGGCGAGCACCGTCAGATGCTCCGGGTCGACGGTCGGGCCGTCGCCGGCCGGCATCGGGACGGTGGCCGTGCCGAGCGTGCCCACCCGTCGCCGCAGCCGGGCCGGGAGCACCTGTTCCAGCTTGGCCAGGGCCCGTACGGACGCCTCCTCGATGCCCTCGACGGTGTGGCCGGCGGCCGAGCGCAGGCCGACCGCGATGGCCACCGCCTCCTCGTCGTCCAGCAGCAGCGGCGGCATCGCGGTCCCCGCGGCCAGCCGGTAGCCGCCCTCCGCGCCCATCGTGGCGTGCACCGGATAGCCCAGCTCGCGCAGCCGCTCGATGTCGCGTCGGATCGTCCGGGAGGTGACCGCCAGTCGCCGGGCGAGCTCGCTGCCGGGCCATTCGCGCGGGGTCTGCAGCAGGGACAGCAGATTCAGCAGGCGCGCCGATGTCTCACTCATGGGGACCGATGATGCCGGTGCCTGTAGGACCGGAGCTGTCCTGTACCGGACCTGGCGTCGAAGGCGTCGAAGGCGTCGACGGCCGGCCGCCGCGCGAAGCCATCGCCTTCCGTCCGATCGGCACCGCTGCCGGGGCCGCGGGCGCGCCGCGGGCCTCGTTCGTCGAGGCCACCACCCACGCCCTGTGGTGGGTCTGCGGCGGCCCGGACCGCGGTGGGCGGCCGGGCGCCGCCGCTGTGCCGCGCCGGGTGAGGCGGCGGTCGACCGAGCGTCTCCGCCCGGTCCCGCTGCGTAAAAACAGCCCCTGCGCCGTACCGTTCACGCGCGCCCACGGGCCATACTGGCCCGGTGTCGATGATCAGCAACCTCCGCAAGGCCGTCCGGCTGCCGCAGCCGCGCACCCGGGGGGTCGACCTCAGCCACCCGGCGCGCTCGCCCCTCGGCACCGCCGTGGTGAACTGCGCGGTGTACGTGGACGGCGTGCGGCAGGACGGCGACCACCCGGCCGAGGCGGCGATCCGCCGGGTCCGTGAATCCGGCCGTGGATTTGTGTGGATCGGGCTGCATGAGCCGTCCGAGAAGGAATTCGCCGGAATTGTCGAGTTGTTCGGGCTGCACCCGCTCGCCGTCGAGGACGCGGTCTACGCCCACCAGCGGCCCAAGCTGGAGCACTACGACGACTCGCTGTTCACCGTCTTCAAGACGGTCCGCTATGTCGATCACGACCGGCTCACGGACACCAGCGAAGTCGTGGAGAGCGGTGAGATCATGGTCTTCACCGGCACCGACTTCGTGATCACGGTGCGGCACGGCGGGCATGGCTCGCTGGGCCCGCTCCGTGAGCAACTGGAATCCGTGCCCGAACAGTTGGCGCTCGGGCCGTCCGCCGTGCTGCATGCCGTCGCCGACCTGGTCGTGGACGACTACCTCGATGTCGCCGCCGCCGTCTCGGTCGACATCGACGACGTCGAGAGCGAGGTCTTCTCCGTGCGCGGCAGCGGCGGAGCCGGCCGGATCTACCAGCTCAAGCGCGAGCTGCTGGAACTCAAGCGCGCGGTGGCTCCTTTGGACCGGCCGATGCAGGAGCTGGCGACCCAGCCGATGGCGCAGGTCGAGCCCCGCATCAAGACGTACTTCCGGGACGTGGCCGACCACCTCGACCGGGTCACCGAGCAGATCACCGCCTTCGACGAACTGCTCAACTCCATACTTCAGGCCCACCTCGCCCAGGTCACCGTCGCCCAGAACGAGGACATGCGCCGGATCAGTGCCTGGGTCGCGATCCTGGCCGTGCCGACCATGGTCTGCGGGGTGTACGGCATGAATTTCGACCATATGCCGGAAAAACACTGGACGTTCGGCTATCCCCTGGTGATGGCGCTGATCGTGACCCTCTGCTGGATGATCCACCGCGGCTTCAAGCGGAACGGCTGGCTCTGACACCTGCCCGACGGCGCTGACGCGGGGATGAAGCATGGAGAAAGTGCTGGAAGGCCATGGCGTGTTAGAGGCGTGGTGCCGATGCGCCGGATAAACATGCTCTGACCAGTTCCCTGGTGGACGGGTTGTCGCGGCGCCGGGATCTCCGGTGCGCCCACGGGCATGCCCGGACGCCGGGCCGCGGCCCCCGCCGGTTCCGTGAGGAGAGCACATTGCGGTACGGACAAGCGTTGCGTGACGAGATCGCGGCCGTTGGGACGACGCCGCTGATCGGCGTCCACGACATGTACTCGGCCTCGATCGCCGCCGCGCACTACGACGGCTTCTTCGTGTCCGGCTTCGGCTTCGCCGCGTCGTACTACGGGCTTCCGGACATCGGGTTCATCGCCTGGCCCGACATGGTCGCCTTCGTGGAGCGGCTGCGCGGTGCGTTCCCGCGCCATCATCTGCTGGTGGACATCGACGACGGCTATGTCGACTCCGAGGTGGCCTGCCATGTGGTGCAGCGACTGGAGCGGAGCGGGGCGACCGGGGTGATCCTGGAGGACCAGAAGCGGCCGCGCCGTTGCGGCCATGCGGACGGCAAACTGCTGTTGCCGCTGGAGGAGTACCTGGAGAAGCTGAATCTGGTGCTGGCCAGCCGTACCGATCTGCTCGTCGTGGCCCGTACGGACGCCACGGACGAGGACGAGATCCTGCGGCGGGCGGCGGCGCTGGCCGAGACCGATGCCGATGTGGTGCTCGTCGACGGGGTGCGCAGCGCCGACCGGATCCGCCGGATCCGCAAGGTCCTCGGCGCCAAGCCGCTGCTGTTCAACCAGATCGCGGGCGGGAAGTCCCCGCGGCTCTCGCTGACCGAACTGACCGAGCTCGGCGTCGATGTGGCCATCTACAGCACCCCCTGCCTGTTCGCCGCGCACCGGGCGATGGAGACCGCGATGGCCGAGCTGAAGTACGCGGACGGACGGCTGCCGGCCACCGGGGACAGCGGCGGCGAGATCGGGGTCAAGGAGGCCACCGAACTGCTGGCCCGCAACATCAGCCGGCACCACCCGGTACGAGAGGCCGTCCCGGTATGACCCGCGGGGCGGGGCGTCCGGTTGCCCCGTCCGGCCCCACCGCCCGAAGATCCCCGGCATGCGCCCGGCGGCTCCCCGTACTCCGCTTCGCCCCGGGGATCCGCCGGCCTCCCGCTACCGTCCCGCCACCAGCCGCGGCCGGGCCGCGCACCATCCCGCCGCGATCTGCGGCAGCAGCAGCACCAGCAGGAGCGCCAGCGGCACCGTCCAACTGCCGGAGAGATCGTGCACGGCGCCCAGGACGGCCGGGCCGGCGGCGGCGAGGACATAGCCGAAGCACTGAGCCATGCTGGAGAGTTGGGCGGCGTGCCGGGCGTCCGGCGCACGCTGCACGATGAACAGCAGCGCGAGGCTGATCGCCGCGCCCTGGCCCAGCCCGAGCAGCACCATCCAGAGGTAGGCGCCGGCGGCCGGCGCGACCAGCACCCCGAGGAAGCCGGCCGCGCACAGCAGCGCGCCGACGGTGGCCAGGACGCCGGCCCGCAGCCGGCGGCCGACGACGACCGGTGCGAGGAACGAGCCCGTGATGCCCAGCAGCGAGGAGAAGGAGAGCATCCAGCCGGCGTCGCCCGCGCTCATCCCGGCATCCGTGAGCATCGTCGGCAGCCAGGCCGCGGCCGCGTAGTAACTCAGCGACTGCAGGCCCATGTACCCGGTCACCTGCCAGGCCAGCGGATCGCGCCACAGACCGCGTACCGGGTGCGCCGCCGCGCGGGCCGCGGCCTCCGGCACCCGCGTACGGGTACGGATCTGCGGCAGCCAGCAGACCAGCGCAAGGACCGCGAGCGCGCCCCAACAGGCCAGTGTGGAGCGCCAGTTCAGTCCGGCGGCCTGCTGAACGGGCACCGTGACACCGGCCGCGAGCGCGGCGCCGCCGAACAGCGACATCGAGTACAGGCCGGTCATCAGCCCGGCCCTGGCCGGGAAGTCCCGCTTGATCAGGCCGGGCAGCAGCACATTGGCGACGGCGATCCCCGCGCCGATCACCAGCGTGCCGGCGAACAGCGCCACGACCGAGTCCAGCAGCCGCAGCGCGGTGCCCCCGCAGATCAGCGCCATCGTGCCGAGCAGCGACCGCTCCATGCCGAACCGCCGTCCCAGCCGCGGTGCGACCGGTGCCAGCAGGCCGAAGCAGAGCAGCGGCAGCGTGGTGAGCAGGCTCGTGGCGGCGGCCGACATCCCGCTTTCGTCGCGGAGGGTCCCGACGAGCGGGGAGACGGCGACCAGGGCCGGACGCAGGTTCAGGGCCAGCAGGACGACGCCGATGCCGAGGTACAGGGCGCGGCGCCCGGCGACGCCGGGCGGAGCCGGTGCGGCGAGGGGCCCCTCGGACCTGCCGGTACCGCGCGCTTGCCCTTCCGGCCCTTCGGGTATGCGGGCGGCGGGCGCCGCCTCCACGACTGCCGGTCCTCCGTCGTCACGCACGCGCGTCCTCCCCGGGCCGGGTGGTGCGGTGGCGGTCCCGGGGCTCCGCGGGCTGCTCGCGCAGGGCGTTCATCGCCTCCGTGAGGTGCGCCAGCGCGGCCCGCTCGGCGGCGTCGGCGTCCCGCGCCTCGATGGCGTCGACGATGGCGGTGTGCTCATCGAGCTGATGGCGTACCGCGTCGGGCAGCGGCGTGCCGAGCACGGCCTGCAGCGTCCCGCGCAGCGCATCGCTGAGGTGCTCGTACAGCTCGGCCAGCACTCTGTTGTGCGCGGCCGCCGCCACCGTCCGGTGGAAGTGCATGTCCGCGTCGATGAAGGCGGCCACGTCACCGCTCTCCCAGGCCCGGCCGCGCTCGGCCAGCGCACCGCGCAGCGCGGCGAGGTCCTCGTCGGTACGGCGCTCGGCGGCATAGCGCGCGGCATCCCGTTCCAGACCGGCGCGCACCTCGTACGCCTCCAGGTTCTCGGCCCGCCGCAGCCGCCGCTGTACGGCCGCGCCGAAGCCGCTGCCGGCGCGGACATAGGTCCCGTCGCCCTGCCGCGGCTCCAGCATCCCGGTGTGCACCAGCGCGCGGACCGCCTCGCGGACGGTGTTGCGCCCGACGTCGAGCTGCTCCACCAGCACGGGCTCGGCGGGAATCTTCGTGCCGACCTTCCACTCGCCGTCGGCGATCAGCTGCTCCATCTGCTCGATGACCAGATCGACCAGGCTGGTGCGGTCGGTGCTGCGCAGCGGCATCGACGCCGTCCTCCCTCTTCGCAGGAGGCCATTTCCGGGGCTCCTGGGGCCTATTCCACCGGTGATGGGAACATCCCATGTTTAGCGGTGTCAAACGCGCAGGGTTAGCCTGAGGGCGGCGATGATCTCGGGAGATACATGGACGAGCGAGGCCGCCGGGCAGCGCCCTGGCACGGGCAGTGGCCGGCGATCGGCGTGGTGGCCGCGGGCGGTGCGATCGGCGCCTCGGCCCGTTACGGCGCGGCACTTCTCTGGCCCACGGGCGGCGGCGCCTTCCCCTGGACGACCCTCGCCGTCAATGCCGTCGGCTGTGCGCTGATGGGCGTTCTGATGGTGGTGATCACCGAGGTCCGGCCGGCCCACCGGCTGGTGCGTCCCTTCCTCGGCACCGGCATCCTCGGCGGCTTCACCACCTTCTCCACCTACGCCGTCGACATCCAGCGGCTGGCCGGCGCCGGGCGGCCGGTCGCGGCCCTGGCCTGTCTCGCGGGCACCGTGCTCGCCGCGCTCGCGGCGGTATGGGGCGCCGTGACCGGCACCCGTGCACTTCTCGAGCTGAGGCGGCGGACGGCATGACACACGGCACGGCACACCCGGGCGGCACCCCGGCGCTACGGCTCACGGTCCTCGTCGGCGAGGAGGACGTGTGGCACCACAAACCGCTCTATGCGGAGATCGTGCACCGCGCGCGCGAGTCGGGTATGGCCGGCGCGGGCGTCTTCCGGGGGATCGAGGGCTTCGGCTCCTCGCGCCTGATCCACACCCAGCGCCTGCTGTCGCTGAGCGAGGAGCTGCCGGTGGCGATCGTCATCGTCGACACGGAGGAGCGGGTGCGCGGCTTCCTGCCGCAGCTGGAGGAACTCCTCACGGACGGCGGGCTGGTGACGCTCGACCCGTGCGAGATGATCTCCTACCGGCGGACGGACGGTGGGGGCCCCGGGGAGGGCGGGCGCGGGTGAACTGGCTGCTGGTGGTGGCCGGTGCCATGGTCGGGGCGCCGCTGCGTTTTCTCACCGACCGCTATGTGCAGTCCCGGCACGACCAGGTCTTCCCCTGGGGGACCTGCACCGTCAATGTCGTCGGCTCCCTGGTCCTCGGCCTGCTGACCGGTGCGGCCCGGGCCGGTGCCGCCTCCTCGTCCGTCCAGCTGCTGATCGGCACGGGGCTGTGCGGTGCCCTGACGACGTACTCGACCTTCTCCTACGAAACGCTCCGGCTGGCCGCGGACCGGGCCCGGGGGGGTGCGGCGGCCAACGTCGTGGTGAGCGTGGCGGCCGGACTGGCGGCGGCGTTCGCCGGGGTGGCCGCCGGGCAGGCGATCTGGGGCTGACACCGGCCCCCGGCCCCGGGCACACGAAAGCGGTGGGGCTCCGGGAAGGAGCCCCACCGCACGGGCGGTGCAGGAGATGCGAGGGCTGGTGGGGTACGAGCGCCGGCCGCCAGGTCCCGGCTCTCGACAGCCCCCGGCCGTGCGCATCCGACCACCGTCAGCTCGGTCAGATCCGCCGGCCACCGCCGAACTTCGTTACGTCACAAGGCCTGTGGAGTACGTCAGGAGGCCTTGCCGAAGTGGACGCCCGCCAGGCCGTTGGCCCAGAGCTGGTCCACCTTGGCGCTCTCGTTCGCGTCCGGCTGGGTGTTCTGGCAGGACGTGCCGGGGCCGCCGCCGGACATCAGCTCGCTGCACGGGCCCTCGTAGTGGTCCGGCAGGCCCAGCACATGGCCGGTCTCGTGCGCGGCCACGCGGGTGGAGTTGTACTCCTGGTTCTGCTGGTAGTCCAGGAAGACATAGCCCTTGCCGTGGCCGTCGGTGCTGGCGTACGAACCACGCGCGTCGTTGCCCTCGCGGTACTGGAAGTCGCCGCCGCTGCCTGCCTGCAGCTTCACGTTCGAGACGGCACCGTTCCAGATCGACGCGCTCTGGGCTATCTGGTTCGCGAACGTCGGGGCCGCGCTGGCGTCATAGGTGACGGTCACCGAGGCGGCGTTCGGGTGGGCCTTCATCTTGGCCTTGGCCGACTTCAGCACGGCCTCGAAGAATGCCTTGGTGTCGGCCTTCTCGGCCGCCGAGCCGTTGTAGGCCGCGATCGAAGTGGGGGTGCTGTGGGAGGAGTTGGTGGGGGAGGAGGAAGCTGCCGAAACCGGCGCCGCGGCTGCGAGCGCGGCGACGAGGCCCAGACCGAGCGCCGCCGACAGCGCCGTCTTGGGAGATCTCATGTGGGGGCTCCTTTATTTCCGAGGGCCGTACGGCCGCCGTGTGGGGCGGCGGCCGGGGCCCTGCGGACTTCTTGGTGCCGTTGAGTCTGGACGGAGTTCACCCGGAAGACAGAGATGCCAGGTGGCGATAGCGCCGGTCAATACCCCGGAAAAAAGAGCGCGTTCCGACAGGTTTGAGAGTCTGGTGTGACGTATGCCGACGTCGTTATGCTCCGGACGTGGAGCTCGAGGTTAGGCATCTTCGCGCATTGTGCGCCATCGCGGACTCCGGCAGCCTACGCAAGGCGGCCCGGCAGCTCGGCATGACCCAGCCTTCCCTGACGACCCAGCTCCATCGCATCGAGAAAGCCCTCGGCGGCCAGCTCTTCTTCCGTGAGCCGACCGGCAGCCGGCCCACGCCGCTGGGGCATTCGGTCCTGTGCCGGGCCCGGCCGATAGTGGCCGAAATGCGGGCACTTATTGACGAGGTTGCCTCGGCCTCGCACCGCGACCGGGGCGCACGACTGCACATCGGCAGCACCAACAGCCCCGCCGTCGCCGGGTGGCTGCGCCGGCTCCGGGTGCGGCTGCCGGATACCGACACCACGATAAGAACCGATGTGTCCGCCAATGCGCTGCTCCACATGGTCGCGTCGGGACAGCTCGACGCCGCCTTCGTCCACGAGGTCGAGGGCGCGCCCCTACGGGTCCCCGAAGGCCTGGTGGAGCATGAACTCGTCACCAGGGAACCGCAGTTCATCGCGGTGGCGGACACCCACCGCGCGGCCGCCCGGACGGTCATCCGGGTGGCGGAACTCGCCGACGACCAGTGGATGGTCGACCCGACCGTGGACGGCGAATGGGCGGGACTGCGCCGCATCTGGGCCGCGGCCGGTATCAACCCCCGTGTCGTGCACGGCGACTACCTCACCACGGTGGATCTCGTCACGGCCGGAGAGGTGGTCACCCCCTGCCAGCCGACCGCCCGTCCCCGGCACGGCATGGCGATCCGCCCGCTGTACGGCGACCCGCTGGCCGTCCGCCTCTTCATGGCCTGCCGCCAGGACGGCACCCCCGCCGCCTCCGCCGACGACCTGTTCGCCGATCTGACCGCCTCGTACATGGAGACCGCCTGGGCGAGCGAGGCCTACCGGACCTGGCTCGTGCGGCACAACGGGCCACTGCCCGTGGGGAGCTAGGGCGCCCCACCGGCGGAGGGACTTGATCGCTCTCCGGGGGGGGGCCGGGAGGGCGCCCGCTCACGCAGCCGCCGGTCAGCAGCATCGACACGCGGCGGATCACCGTGGCAGTCCTCCGGGCCCCCGTCCCAGGTAACGGGATCCGGCCACCCGCCGCGCACCGGCGCCCCGTCCGCAACAGGTCCTGCTGATGGCTGGTCAGGTGGCGAGCTGCCGGGGCCCGCCCGTCGGTCGCGGGACGGCGGCCATCGACCAACCGTGTGACAGCCGCCGTCCCCGCCTCTTGGGAGCGGCCGGGCGGTGGGGTGGTGGCCGAGAGTGGGGGTGCCCGAGAGCCGGTGCGGCCGAGCCCTGGAGACCCCTGTGGATGGCACCTTTTCCCTGATCCTGCTGCTGCTGTTCCTGTGGTGCCTGTGCTCGCGGCGGATGGAGCGTTTCGAGCTGACCGCCCCGGCCGCCTTCGTGCTGCTGGGACTTCTGCTGGGCGAGGGCACCGGGGTCCTCGATCTCGCGCTCTCGCACGAGACGGTCAAGGTGCTCGCGGAGATCACCCTGGTCTGGGTGCTCTTCACCGATGCCGCCCGGCTCTCCTTCCGGGCCCTGCGCCCGGAGCTCGGCCTCTATGTACGGCTGCTGGGGATCGGGCTGCCGCTGTGCGTGGGCCTCGGCACGCTGCTCGCGGCCGTCCTGCTCCCCGGTGTCTCGGGGTGGGCCGCGCTGTACGTCGGGGCCGCGCTCGCACCGACGGACGCCGCGCTCGGCGCCACGATGATGGTCAACCCCGTGGTGCCCGCGAAGATCCGCCGGCTCATCAATGTGGAGAGCGGTCTCAACGACGGCATCGCCACCCCCCTGGTGGTGCTCGCCCTGGCCGGAGTGTCCGCGGCCGAGGGCATCGCCGGACCGGATGCCGCCAACCGTGCCCTGGTGCAGCTCGCCGTCGGTGCGGCGTACGGCGCGGTGGTCGGTCTGGCCGCCGGATGGCTGCTGCGGACCGCGCTCCGCAACGGCTGGGCGAGCGAGGACTTCGCCGGTGCGGGCATCCTGGCCCTGGCACTCCTCGGCTACACCTCCTCGCTCGCGATCGGCGGCAACGGCTTTGTCGCCGCCTTCGTCGCCGGCCTGGCCTTCGGATCGGCGCACGGTGCGCCGCATCGGGTGCTCCTGTACGTCGAGCAGTCCGCCGCGCTGCTCTCCGTGCTGGTCTGGCTGGTTTTCGGCGCCCTGCTGCTTCCGGAGGTGTTCGACCATCTCACCTGGCAGACCGCGGTCTACGCGGTACTGAGCCTCACGGTGATCCGTATGGTGCCCGTGGCACTGTCCCTGGCCTGGAGCGGTCTGGACACCAAAACCGTGCTGTTCGTGGGCTGGTTCGGTCCCCGCGGACTGGCCTCGATCATCTTCGGACTGCTGGCGGTCGAGGAGCTCAAGAGCCCCGACACCGAGGCGGTGGTCCCGGTGGTCGCCCTCACCGTGCTGCTCAGCGTCCTCGCCCACGGCCTCACGTCCCTGCCACTGGCGAACCGCTACGGGAGAGCGGCGGCGGCCAGGGGCATCGGCCCGGCCGGCGCCGCGGCGGACGAGCTGCCGGTCAGGGGGATGGCGGCCGGCGGTCTGCGCCACGGCCGGCGACGGGGCGGCCCCGCCGCGTCATGAACGTCACCCGTCGGCGTCCCCCGGACCGCACGCACGCGTCCGGCACACAAAGACCGCACCCGTCCCGTCACCACCCGCCATTGGCGGAGGGCGTCGGAACGGGTGCGGACATCCGACGGGGCGCCGCGTCCCGCGCACACGCGGGCCGGGGCGCCGGGGCCGGGTCAGGCCTTCTTCGTCTCCCAGAAGATCTTGTCGATCTGGGCGATGTAGTCCAGGGCCTTCTGGCCGGTGGCCGGGTCGTTGGAACCCTTGGCGGCGCTGAGGGCCTTGAGGGTGTCGTTGACCAGCTGGTGCAGCTCCGGGTACTTCTCGAAGTGCGGCGGCTTGAAGTAGTCGCTCCACAGCACCGAGACGTGGTGCTTGGCCAGCTCGGCGCGCTGCTCCTTGATCAGGACGGCGCGAGTGCGGAAGTCCGCGTCCTCGTTGGCCTGGTACTTCTCCTGGACGGCCTTGACGGACTCGGCTTCGATGCGAGCCTGGGCCGGGTCGTACACGCCGCAGGGCAGGTCGCAGTGGGCGCTGACCTTCACCTTGGGGGCGAACAGGCGCGAAAGCATGTTCAGTCCTTCCTCGTGATCGTCTTCTCAGGTGCGAGATTACTCGGTGCGGGAAGGCTTTTCTTGGTCGGCCCGGGGGTCTTAGGGCAAAAGTCCAGTGCCAAGGTGGGACTGATGGAGGATGAACCGGTGAGCGGGTCGGACCGGGGCTGGGCCGGGAGGTACGGGATGCCGGAGCGAGTGCATGAGCGCGGGCCGGAGCAGGGTGAGGACGCGGATACGGGGCACGAGCGGGGCGGGTTCCTCCGTGCGTTCGGGCTGGCCGAGGTCTACAACCCGTCGATGGTGCCGACGCTGCAGCCCGGTGATCAGCTGGTGGTGCAGTACGGGGCGGCGGTGCGGCCCGGCGACGTCGTCGTGCTGCGGCATCCGTTCCGGCAGGATCTGCTGATCGTCAAGCGGGCCGTGCAGCGGCGCGACGGCGGCTGGTGGGTCCGGGGGGACAATCCGTTCGTCGAGAACGACAGCCGGGAATTCGGTGTGGTTCCCGACGAACTGGTCATTGCCCGCGCCTGGGTGCGGGTGCGGCCGCCGAAGGGGATTCAGCGCTCGGTCACCGGGGTGCTGTCCTGGGCGCTGTCTGCGGTCCGGCCGGTAAGGGCCGAGCGCTCGCTCTCCAGGCGCTTGCGGGCGCGGTAGGCGGCGACATTGGCGCGGGTGGCGCAGCGGTCGGAGCAGTAGCGCCGGGACCGGTTGGTCGAGGTGTCCAGGTAGGCGTTGCGGCAGGGCCGCGCCTCGCAGATGCCCAGCCGGTCCACACCCAGGTCGGTGAGGTGGAACGCCAGGCCCATACAGGCGGTCGCGGCGAAGCTCGCGGTGGCGTTGGCGGCGTGGTCGGCGATGTGCATATGCCAGTCGGGGCGGCCGTCGTCGTCCCGGTATTCATGGCCGGAGATCTGCGGGCTGACGGGGAACTCCATCATCAGGGCGTTGAGGAGGTCCACGGCCAGCACCTCGTCGCCGGTGTCGGCGGCCTCGAACACGGCGCGCAGCCGGGCGCGGACCGTGCGCAGCCTGGTGACGTCGCTGTCGGTCGCGCGCCGGGCGACCTGCTGCGCCGGGCCGAAGAGTTCGCGGACCGCCTCGACCGAGGTGAGGCTGTCACTGCCGCGCTCGGGCTGCTCGGTGTTGACCAGTCGCACGGCATAGTCCGAGTAATAGGCCAGTTCCACTTGTAGTCCTTACGGGCGGGGGCTAAGGTGCGGAGTGCTTGAGCGAAGTAATGGGTGTTGTTACTACGAGGGTATTACGGCCTGAAGGGGAAGCGATGACCGAGACCGTCGTCGGCGCCGATTGGCAGGCGTGGCAGAACAGTTGGGACCGCCAGCAGGAGTGGTACCTCCCCGACCGCGAGGAGCGGTTCCGGGTGATGCTGGACATGGTCGAGGCGCTGGTGGGTCCCGAGCCCCGGGTACTGGACCTCGCATGCGGTACGGGAAGTATCTCCGACCGGCTGCTGAAGCGGTTCCCCAAGGCCGAGAGTGTGGGCGTCGATCTGGATCCCGCGCTGCTGGCCATCGCGGAAGGGTACTTCGCCGGCGAGCGCCGGGTCCGCTTCGTACGAGCCGATCTGAAGGACCCGGGCTGGACGGACAGGCTGCCGCACGACTCGTACGACGCGGTGCTCACCGCCACCGCGCTCCACTGGCTGCACACCGAGGACCTCCGCGGTCTGTACGGGCAGCTGGGCACCCTGGTGCGGGACGGCGGGGTCTTCATGAACGCCGACCACATGCCCGAGGAGGCCACCCCGCGGATCAACGCCGCCGAGCGGGCCTTCCGGCATGCGCGGATGGACGCGGCGAAGGCGGCCGGCGCCGTCGGCTGGGCCGACTGGTGGCAGCTGGCGGCCGCCGACCCGCGGCTGGCCGGGCCGACCGCCGAGCGCTTCGAGATCTACGGCGAGCACGCCGACGGCGACACCCCCTCGGCGGCATGGCACGCGGCCGTCCTGCGCGAATCGGGATTTGCGGAGGCCCGGCCGGTATGGGCTTCGCCCACGGACGCGCTGGTGCTGGGCCTGAAGTAGGGCCATGACGAGCCGTTGCGCCGTCGGACGGGGCGAAAAGACCGCGGCGGGACTTTCTCCCGAGGGAGCAAGTCCCGCCGCGGACCAAGGCTTCCGCCGCGGCGGCGGGCCATGCCCGCGGTGGCGTCCGTCGGTGCGGAACCGGCCGGAGCCGCCGCGCCCGGTGCCGGGCCGTCGCGCTCCTACAGCACCTTCGACAGGAACGACTTCGTCCGCTCGTGCTGCGGATTGCCGAGCACCTCGCGCGGGTGGCCGGATTCGACGACCACACCGTCGTCCATGAAGACCAGCGAGTCGCCGACCTCACGGGCGAAGCCCATCTCATGGGTCACGACGATCATCGTCATACCGTCCGCCGCCAGGTCCTTCATGACGTCCAGGACGTCACCGACCAGCTCCGGGTCCAGGGCCGAGGTCGGCTCGTCGAAGAGCATCAGCTTGGGCTCCATCGCCAGCGCACGGGCGATGGCGACGCGCTGCTGCTGGCCGCCGGAGAGCTGCGAGGGGTAGCTGCCGGCCTTGTCGGACAGCCCGACGCGGTCCAGGAGCTTGACCGCCCGCTCCCGGGCGGCGGACTTCGACTCGCCCTTGACCTGGATCGGCGCCTCCATGATGTTCTCCACCGCGGTCATGTGCGGGAAGAGGTTGAAGCGCTGGAAGACCATGCCGATATCGCGGCGGCGGGCGGCGACCTCGCGGTCGCGCAGCTCGTAGAGCTTGCCGTGGTGCTCGCGGTAGCCGACCAGTTCGCCGTCGACGGACAGCCGTCCGGCGTTGACCTTCTCCAGGTGGTTGATGCAGCGGAGGAAGGTCGACTTGCCGGAGCCGGACGGGCCGATCAGGCAGAAGACCTCCTGGGGCGCGACCTCCAGGTCGATGCCCTTGAGGATGTGGGCCGCGCCGAAGGACTTGTGGACGCCCTCGGCCTTGACCATCGGGCCGCCGCTCGCACCGGCGGTCGGCTTGCTCGTCGTGATCTTGCTGGTCATCCGACACCTCCGGGGCGGTTGAAGCCGCCGGACAGCTTCGCCTTGGCTTTCTGGAGCGGGGTGAGCGGCAGCTGGCGGCTGGAGCCGCGGGCGTAGTAGCGCTCGAGGTAGTACTGGCCGATGCTCAGCACCGTGGTGGCGATCAGGTACCAGGCGGCGGCGAGGATCAGCATCTCCACCACGACACCGGAGTCCCGTCCGACGTTCTGTGCGGCCTGCAGCAAATCGTAGTACTGGACGGCGATGACCAGGGAGGAGGTCTTGAGCATGTTGATGACCTCGTTGCCGGTCGGCGGCACGATCACCCGCATCGCCTGGGGCACGATGATCCGGCGCAGCGTCCTGGCGTGGCTCATGCCCAGCGCGTGTGCCGCCTCGGTCTGGCCCTCGTCGACGGCGTTGAGGCCGGCCCGGCAGATCTCCGCCATGTACGCCGCCTCGTTGAGGCCGAGGCCCAGCAGCGCGCACAGGAACGGGGTCATGAAGTCCGACCACTCGTCCTTGTAGATCGGCATGATGTCGATGTACTGGAAGACGAGGCCCAGGTTGAACCACAGGAACAGCTGGACATAGACCGGCGTACCGCGGAAGAACCAGACGTAGAACCACGCGACCGTCGAGGTGACCGGGTTCTTGGACTGGCGCATCACGGCCAGGATCACACCCAGCACGATGCCGATGATCATCGAGAGCACGGTGATCAGCAGGGTGTTGCGCAGGCCCTTGAGGATGTCCGCGTTGAACATGTACTGGGGGATGGCGTCCCAGTTGACGTTCCCGGAGGCGAAGGCCCGGCCGAGCAGGGCGATCAGTCCGATGACGACGATCGCCGCCACCCAGCGGCCGTAATGGCGGACCGGGATGGCCTTGATCGGCTCGGGCTGGGGCGGCGGAGCGTCCGCCGGCGGCTGGGCCGACTTGTCGACGTCAACTGGCACGGGTGTTGCCTTTCAGCGTTCGGCGGGAGGTGCGCGGAGCGGAGGGGACGGTTTCCGGTGACTCAGGAGCCGCCATTGAGCTCCACCTTCTTGACCGCGGCATCCTTGACGTCCCACTTGTCCAGGACCTTGGCGTACGAGCCGTTCTTGATCGCGAGTTCCACCGCGGCCCGGAGCGCGTCACGCAGCTGCTCCTTGCCCTTGGGGACCGCGATGCCGTACGGGGCCGCCTTGAGCGGCGCGCCGCCGACCATCTGGAAATCCTTGCCGTGACCGGAGACCTTCACCGCATACGCCGCGACCGGGTAGTCGCTGGAGACGGCGTCCACACCGCCGGTGCGCAGCCGGGTCTGGGCCTCGGAGTCGTTGTCGAACGCCTCGATCGAGATCGGCTGCTCGCCGTTCTTCTCACAGGCCTTCGACTTGTCCTTGGCCAGGTCGTGCGAGACGGTGCCGCGCTGCACCGCGATCTTCTTGCCGCACAGCGTCTCCCAGCCGTCGATGCCGTTGGTCTTGCCCTTCTGGGTGTAGAGCGAGACGCCGACGTTGAGGTAGTCGATGAAGTCGACACCCTGACCGATCTTCTTGCCGGTGTTGCTGTCGATGCCCTCCTGGCGCTCCTTGGTGTCCGTCATCGCCGACATCGCGATGTCGTAGCGCTTGGACTTCAGGCCGCCCATGAGGGTGTCGAAGGTGGCGTTGTTGAAGTTGAGCTTGATGCCCAACTCCTTGCTCATAGCCTCCGCGAGATCCGGGTCGATGCCCTCGACCTTGCCGTTGGAGCGGAACTCCACCGGCTTGTAGGTGATGTCCGAGCCGACCTGGAGCAGGGCCTTTTCCTGGACGTCCTTGGGCAGCTTCTTGAACAGCGGCGCATTGACGTTGCGGTTCTTCTTCGCGTCGCGCTTGGCGATGGCCGCGTCCGTTTGGTCGCCGCAGGCGCTGAGCAGCAACAGCGAGGCGGCGACCGCGGCCGTCGCGGCCACGGCTGTGCGTGACCTGCCGACGGCCGAGCGACGGGTGGTGCTTGCGGTCATGCTGATCCTCCTGCGGATCGAGAAGCCGACGTGACAAATGGCCGGGGGCACACCTTCGAGCGTCGCGACCTCGGTTGGTGACGGAATCCTGCCATCCGGACTCCGCTATGCGGACTGTCGTAATGGTCAAAATCGGATAACGGACGGAGAAGGCGAGGTGGCGCCCTTGTGTCGCAAGGGGAGCCTTCGCTTCCGTGGATGTCATGGGCTCCCCGGCTCTCTCCGGCGTCTCGGAATCCGGAACGGAGAGGGATGGCTCTTCTGAGTTTTTTGTGTATTTCGCGGTTAATGTCGGAACTCTGAAGCCGAGGGTAAGGAATCTGACTCGTCGGGGCGCGCGCCCGTCGGGTAGAAAGGTTCGTTACACCCCTCATCCGGGGCTCAGGGCGCGTGTGCGGCGCGCCCGGCGTCCGTACCTCCCCGCGCGCGGCGGCCATCTGCCGCGCACGGCGCGGACGCGGTGCCCGCCCACCCCTCAACCAGGGAGTGGCCACCCTCAGCAGATTTTCGATTAAAGGGGTAAGACAAGTGGCAGCGGAGATCGTCAATCCTCGCAGCGACAGCAACACCGGTACGGGCGTGGGCAGTGCGCCCGACGACGCCTTCGACCCGGCCTTCGCGCTGCATCGCGGCGGCAAAATGGCCATCCAGGCGACCGTGCCGGTCCGCGACAAGGACGACCTGTCCCTCGCGTACACACCGGGTGTCGCCAAGGTGTGCAGCGCCATCGCCGAGCGGCCCGAGCTCGTCTACGACTACACCTGGAAGTCCCAGGTCGTCGCCGTGGTCACGGACGGCACCGCGGTGCTGGGCCTCGGCGACATCGGCCCGGAGGCCTCGCTCCCCGTGATGGAGGGCAAGGCCATCCTCTTCAAGCAGTTCGGCGGCGTCGACGCGGTGCCGATCGCGCTCGCCACCACCGACACCGACGAGATCATCGAGACCGTCGTCCGGATGGCCCCGTCCTTCGGCGGCGTCAATCTGGAGGACATCTCGGCGCCCCGGTGCTTCGAGATCGAGCGCCGGCTCCAGGAGCGGCTGGACATCCCGGTCTTCCACGACGACCAGCACGGCACCGCCGTGGTCACGCTGGCCGCGCTGCGCAACGCCGCCAAGCTCACCGACCGGTCGCTCGGCCAGCTGCGCGCGGTCATCTCGGGTGCCGGCGCGGCCGGGGTCGCCATCGCCAAGATCCTCATCGAGGCGGGCATCGGCGATGTCGCGGTCTGCGACCGCAAGGGCGTGGTCTCCACCGACCGCGGCGACCTCACGGACGTCAAGCGCGAGGTGGCCGGCTTCACCAACAAGGGCCGGCTGACGGGCTCGCTGGAGGACGCGATGGACGGCGCGGATGTCTTCATCGGCGTCTCCGGCGGCACGGTGCCGGAAGCGGCGGTGGCCAAGATGGCGAAGGACTCGCTGATCTTCGCGATGGCCAACCCCACCCCGGAGATCCACCCGGAGGTCGCGCACAAGTACGCGGCCGTGGTCGCCACCGGGCGCAGCGACTTCCCCAACCAGATCAACAACGTGCTGGCCTTCCCGGGCATCTTCGCCGGTGCCATGCAGGTGCGGGCCACCCGGATCACGGAGGGCATGAAGCTCGCCGCCGCCGAGGCGCTGGCCGCCGTCGTCGCCGATGAACTCAGCGCCGACCGGGTCATCCCCTCCCCGTTCGACGAGCGGGTCGCACCGGCCGTCACCGCCGCCGTCGCGGCTGCCGCCCGCGCCGAGGGTGTCGCGCGCCGCTGACCGCACCGCCATAGGTGTCGTACACCAACGGGCCGGGCCCGCACCCCACACAGGTGCGGGCCCGGCCCGTTGTGGTGGCCGGGGCGGCGCGGTGCGTGTCACACCCCTTCCCGGTACCGCGGCGCCCGGCCGCGGCCTACGTTGGGATCATGTTTGCTGCCTATGCCGCCCGCATCGACCGTGACCAGCCGCTGAACGGCCTCGAATTGGGGGAGCGGCCGGCCCCCGACGCACGCCCCGGCTGGACGACCGTCAACGTCAAGGCCGCCTCCCTCAACCACCACGACCTGTGGTCGCTGCGCGGGGTGGGGATCACCGAGGACAGCCTGCCGATGATCCTCGGCTGCGACGCCGCCGGAGTGGACGCGGACGGCAACGAGGTCGTCCTGCACTCCGTCATCGGGCAGACCGGCCATGGTGTCGGCCCCGGGGAGAAGCCCTCCATCCTCACCGAGCGCTACCAGGGCACCTTCGCGGAGCAGGTCACCGTCCCCTCCTGGAACGTGCTGCCCAAGCCGAAGGAGCTCACCTTCGAGGAGGCGGCCTGTCTGCCGACCGCCTGGCTGACCGCGTACCGGATGCTGTTCACCAACGCGGGCGTACGGCCCGGGGACAGCGTGCTGGTGCAGGGCGCCGGCGGTGGCGTCGCGACCGCCGCCATCGTGCTGGGCGCCGCCGCGGGGCTGCGTGTCTTCGCCACCAGCCGGGACGAGGCCAAGCGCAAGCGCGCGCTGGAGCTGGGCGCCGAGGCGGTGTTCGCGACCGGCGAGCGGCTGCCGCAGCGGGTGGACGCGGTGATCGAGACGGTGGGCGCCGCCACCTGGTCGCACTCCATCAAGTCGCTGCGCCCCGGCGGCACCCTGGTCATCTCGGGCGCCACCAGCGGCTTCACCCCGAAGAGCGGGGAGCTCAACCGGATCTTCTTCCTGGAGCTGAAGATCGTCGGCTCCACGATGGGCAGCAAGGAGGAGCTGGCGTCGCTGCTCAGCTTCTGCGCGGCCAAGGGCATCCGGCCGGTCATCGACTCGACGCTGCCGCTGGACCGGGCGCGTGAGGGGTTCACGAAGATGGCGGCCGGCGAGCTGTTCGGCAAGGTCGTGCTGACGGTGTGACGCCTGGCGTGATGTCCATGCTGTGTGGCGTGCGGACGATTCGGTAAGGAGGGCCGGGAAGCGTGCGGATCCTGCGGGCGGAGGGGCGCCCCGCCGCGCCGTGGAGCAACGGCGGCGGGGTGACCCGGGAGGTCGCCGTCCAGCCACCGGACGCCGGCTGGGACACCTTCGCCTGGCGGGTCAGCCTGGCGGACGTCACCCGGGACGGGCCGTACTCGCCGCTGCCCGGCGTCCGGCGGATCCTGACCGTCGTCGACGGCGCCGGGCTGGAGCTGACGGTGGACGGCGACGGCACCCCGCAGCTCCTCCCCGAGCGCTACCGCCCGTTCGCCTTCCCCGGCGGGGCGGCCACCGACTCCCGGCTGCTGGACGGCCCCGTGGTCAACCTCAATGTGATGCTCCGGGAGGGGCGGGCGGCGGCGACGGTGGAGATGGTGCGGGGGAGCCGGGCGGTGCGGCCGGCCGACGGCAGCGCTGGCGGCGCGGCCGGTCCGGACGAGGTTCTGGTGGTGGCGGTCGAGGGGCGCACCCGGCTCGGGGCACCCGGCGGGCACCAGGCGCAGTTGGAGCGGTTCGACGCGGCGCTGCTGACGGCGCCGGACGCGGCCGCCGTCGGATTGTGGACGGACGGCACCGCAGCGGTGATCGCCCTGTCCGCCGCCGCTCCCGCCCGTCCGTAGAGGTGCCGCCCGCCTGCGGAGGCGGCGCCGGCGGCCGCGGCGGGGAGGTCCACCAGGGCGCGTGCCGGCGGTAGCGCGGCTCGGCGGGCAGGCGGCCGCCGCGGAAACCGCTCATCGAGTGTGGTCAAGGTCAGCGGGAGCGTGGGAAGCCGGAGTCGCGTGTCAATGATGGTTGACGCCTGGCGAGTGTCAACGTAAATTGACAGCTATGACCGAAGCAACGGATCTCGCCGAGCGGGCCGGCGACCGGGACCCCGGAGTCGGGCTCCGCGCCGTGGCCGCGCTCCGCCGGCTGCTGGAGCAGCTCGAAGCGGTGCAGGTGCGCAGCGCCCGCGCGAAGGGCTGGTCGTGGCAGGAGATCGCGGCGGAGCTGGGTGTCAGCAGGCAGGCAGTGCACAAGAAGCACGGGAGGCGCTGATGTTCGAGAAGTTCACGGCCGAGGCGCGCGCGGTGGTGCGCGGCGCGGCGGAACAGGCGGACCGCACGGGCAGTGGCACGGTCGGCGAACCGGAGCTGCTGCTCGCGCTGCTGGACCGTACGGACTCGCCGGCCGCCGGGGTGCTCGCCGCGCTCGGTGTCCATGAGCGGCGGGAGTCGGTGGCGGACGCCCTCGCGGCGGCGCGCCGGCGCGGCGGGGTGTCCACGGCCGACGCGGCCGCGCTGGCCGGGCTCGGGATCGATATCGATGCGGTCGTGGCGCGGGTGGAGCAGGCGCACGGGGCGGGCGCGCTGGCCGCCGACGGGCGGGCCGGGCGCCGGAAGCGGATGCGCCGGCCGTTCACCGCGGAGGCGAAGTCCGTGCTGGAGGGTGCCCTGCGGATCGCGGTCGGCCGCGGCGAGCGGCACCTCGGCGACGAGCATCTGCTGATGGCGCTGGCCGCCAGGCCCGGACCGGCCGCTGCGGTGCTAGCCGATCACGGGGTGACCTACGGCGATGTGGTGCGGGCGCTGGGCGAGACCCGGGGCCGGCGCGCGAGTTGAGCAGGCCCGGGACGGGCCCGTACGCGAGAGTGCTGCCCCGGAGCTGCCCCGCGGGGACCGGCCTCCACGGGCAGGGCGCGCGCTACGGGTAGCCGACCTTCACCTTCCCGATTCCCAGCGTGCTGTGCCGGGGCAGATATCCGGCCTCGAAAACCGCGCCGAGGACCGGAGCGAGCAGCTGCGCCAGCCGTTCGGCGCGGGAGTGGCCCAGCGCCCGCCACGGGCCGGCCGCCAGCCGGTCCGTCGTCCGCTCGATCGCGTCGCGTTCCTTGCGGGCGCGCTCGGTCGCGGTGCCGTCCGGAGCGATCCAGCCACGAGCGGCGAGGCGGTGCCGGGCGTCGTTCCACTCCTGGGCGCTCCAGCCGCGCCCCACGAAGTCGGCGGCCGGGGCGGCGCCGATCGCGGCGAACGACACCAGGGCCTCGCACGGGTCGAGCCCGCAGGTCAGCAGGGCCGCCAGATGGCCGTCGCCGCGGTGTTCGCGAAGGACCGTCGCGGCCTGCCAGAGCACCAGATGCGGCGCGTCCGGCCAGGGCAGATCGCGGTTGGCGGCGGCGAGCGGGCGGGCGGCGGGGCCGGCGTTCTCGGCGGCCTGGCGGGCGAGCCGGGCCGCCTCGGCGAGCTGCGCGGCGCTCAGCCGGCCGTCGGTCAGGGCCGTCAGCGCACGGTCCATGGCCAGCAGCCGCGCGTCCAGGACCTTGGCCGGGTCCGCGACGGTCCAGATCCGCGGGAGGTACCGGGCGATCATCCGCGGGCTGAAGGTGTAGTACGTCGCGGCCACCAACTCGGGTCCGGCGGCGCCCAGCGGAGCCGTACGCCAGGCGAAATAGCTGGGCCAGCGGGAGGACACGTCATGGCCGAGGTCGGCGGCGGCCTGGCGGGCCTCGGGGGCGAAGTACAGCGTGGCGTGCAGCGGCTCCAGCAGGTGCCACATCCGGCGGGCGACCGAAAGGTATTCCGACATCGCTTTACCTCATGGCCTTCACGATGCGTGCGCAGACAGGGAGGGTGGAACCGTAGTCGGGAACACGGCCGTCAGTCCGCGGAATCGGGCGGCTGGGGCTCCCTGGAACCCGGTGCCGGGCGAATAGCCGTGCGAAGTAGTGACTTCCCCGATTACGCCGCGTGAATCCAGACCGCAGATGGCAACTGTGCGTAGCCGGGAGTCGGTTGGGGGAAACCGGTTTCGGCCGTCGCGGCCGGGTGGCCGGATTCCTCCGTGCGCCGGATATTCGGTCGAGTCCGGGCGGACCCGTACGTAGGGTGACCCGGCCGACGGCCCACGGGGGGTCGATGGGCCCGTTGAGAGGAAGCACGATGCCGTACCACGGATGGGCCGACGAGGGGTTCGGAGCCTTCGCCGACGAATTCGCCCGGAACTTCGCCGAGCGCGGTGAACTCGGCGCCGCAGCAGCCGTGTTCGTGGACGGGCGCAAGGTCGTCGACCTGTGGGGCGGTATCGCCGATGACCGGACCGGGCGGGAGTGGGAGGAGGACGCCGTCCTTCCCGTCATGTCCCTCGCCAAGGTTGTCGTCAGCACCCTGGCCCATCTGCTCGCGCAGGACGGGCGGCTGGATCTCGACGCCCCGGTGGCCGACTACTGGCCGGAGTTCGCGCAGCACGGCAAGGAGGGGATCACCACCCGGATGGTGCTCGCCCACACTGCCGGAATCCCGCTCGTCGAGCGGAAGTTGACGTTCGAGGAACTGACCGCCTGGACGCCGGTGATCCGCGCCCTGGAGGAGCAGAAGCCCCTCTGGGAGCCCGGGACCGCGCACGAGTACCACGCCCACGCCTTCGGCTTCATCATCGGCGAGGTGATCCGGCGCCTGACCGGCCGCACGCCCGGCGCCTCCTTCCGGGCGGCCGTCGGCGACGCACTGGGGCTGCGCACCTGGATCGGGATGCCGCAGGAGGAGGTGCCGCGGCTGGCCCGCCTCGTCGAGGCGGAGGGGCGGGCCCCGTTGCCGAGCGCCGATCTGCTGCCCATGCGGGCCCTGACGATGAACGGCGTTCTGCCCTTCCCCGGACTCGACGATCCGCACGGCTACAACTCGCCCGCCCTGCTGACCGCCGAATTCCCCGGTGCGGGCGCGGTCTCGTCGGCGCGCAGCCTGGCGACCCTGTACGCGGCGGTCGCCACGGGCGTGGACGGCGGGCCGCGACTGCTGTCCGAGGACACCGTCACCGACGTGGTCACCCAGCTGTCCGGTGGGCCCTCTTGGTCCGGTTTTCCGGACCTCGGGGCACGCTGGGGGTCCGGCTTCCTCGTCGACTCCGCGTTTCGCGGGCTGCTCGGTCCGCGCTCCTTCGCCCACAGCGGAGCGGGCGGTCAATTCGCCTTCGGGGACGATGAGTTCGGCGTCGGGTTCGCCTATACCGCCAACCGGCTGGGCGGCCGCGGCGACCAGCGGGCCGAGCGGCTCATCGGGGCGCTGCGGGAGTGCGTCGGGGCCCCGGAGGCCGTGGGCGCCGGGGGCTGAGCGAATGACCGTGGTGGGGTGGGCGCACACATCGGGTG